>JAFAZN010000334.1 GCA_019239775.1 Chloroflexota bacterium | reverse complement strand
AGCTTTGCCAGCAGGTCCAGCACCTCGTCGCGCGCGAGATCGCCGCTGGAACACACGGCTTCGGCAGCCTCCAGTGACCACCCACCTGAGAAGACCGCCAGCCGACGAAAAAGCACGCACTCCGCTTGCGACAGCAGGTCGTGACTCCACTCGACGGTAGCGCGGAGGGTCCGGTGGCGCGCCGGGATGCCCGCAAGGTCCAGCTTCAGCAGACGGAAGCGTTGATCCAGCCGGGCCAGGATCTGGTCGACGCCCAGCGCGCCGATACGCGATGCTGCGAGCTCAATCGCCAACGGGATACCGTCCAGGCGACGGCAGATTTGTGCCACACCCGCGGCATTGCGATCCGTCACCACAAAATCAGGCACCACCATGCGGCACCGTTCGGCAAACAGTCGCGCGGCTTCGGAGGCGGCGATCTCGTCGGCGCCGGACCTCGCGCTTGCGTCTGGTAGCTCCATGGACGGAACACGCCAGGTCGTTTCGCCGACGACTCCCAGCGGTTCGCGGCTGGTGGCCAGAATGCGGAGTTGTGGACAGCCGCGCAGCAAGTCGCTTGCGATATCGGCGCACGCGGCGACCAGATGTTCGCAATTGTCCAGCACGAGAAGCAGCTCGCGATCGCGTAATACGTGCTGAAGCGTTACCCGAAGCCGCTCACCCGGCTCCTGGCGGATGTCCAGGGCCGCCGCAACCGCCTGCGCTACGAAACGGGCGTCGTGGAGCGCTGCCAACTCCACCAGCCAGACACCGTCGGGCATCGTGTCCGCCAGTTCCGAGGCGAGCCGGAATGCCAGGCGGGTTTTTCCAACACCGCCTGGTCCGATCAAGGTCAGTAAGCGAACGTCCACCAGCAGCTGGCGGAGGTCCGCTAGCTGCCGCTCTCGACCGATGAAGCTTGTCAACTGGAGCGGGAGGTTGGCGAGCTTGGTCCGAGGTGCGCGCATGTGAGTCTGGCCCTAGCGGCGGAAGTGTGCCACACCGCGCACATGCGCGCGTGTGCCGCCTACCGATCGTGCGGAGGCGCCGCGGCGGGATTGTCGATCGGCACGCCGATGACACTGCCGTATTCCGTCCACGAGCCATCGTAGTTGCGGACGTTTGGAAAGCCCAGCAGTTCCTTCAGCACGAACCAGGTATGCGACGAGCGTTCGCCGATGCGGCAGTAGGCGACGACGGGCTTGTCCGGAGTGATGCCTTTGGCGCCATACAGCTCGCGAAGCTGGTCAGCGGACTTGAATGTGCCATCGTCATTGGCAGCCTGCGCCCAGGGGATGTTCTGTGCCCCGGGGATGTGGCCGCAGCGTTGGGCTGTCTCTGGCAGGCCAGGCGGCGCAATGATTTCACCATTGAACTCCGCTGGCGATCGCACGTCCACCATTGCCGAAGCGTTGGCGCCATGCTCCACTACTGCGAGCATGTCTTTCAGATACGCACGCAGACTCAGATCCGGCCCGGTGGCATGATACTCGGCCTGCAGCACCCGCGGAGGATCCGTCACCAGCGCTCTACCTTCCAGCTCCCACTTCTTGCGACCGCCGTTCATCAGCGCCATCTGGGTGTGGCCGTACATCCGGGCGACCCAGTAGCCGAAGGCAGCAAACCAGTTGTTGTTGTCGCCATACAGGATCAACTGCGTGGTGTTGGAAACACCGGCGAGGCGCATCAGTTGCTCGAAGGCTTCGCAGGTAGGAATGTCGCGACGAATCGGATCGCCCAACTGAGTGGTCCAATTGATGCCAACGGCGCCGTGAATGTGGCCGCGTTCATAGGCGGTCGTGTCGACGTCCACCTCGAGCAACCGCACGTTGGGATCGTGCAGGTGCTCGTGGACCCAGTCGGTCGAGACGAGCGCGGACGGATTGGCGTAGGTCGACGTGGAACTCATTGCTGTGTTCCTCCTTCCGCGCCTCAAGCTACGTGGCGGCCGTAGCGACGGCATCCGTGGAACCCGCCGGTCGGGTACGTATTTCGCGCGGGCTCGCTAGGTTAGGTCTTCGGCACCTGGGCGAGGGCGTAGTAGGCGGGGCGTGGCGTCCAGTCGTCTCGAATCAGACCGAAGCCCCATTTTTCATCGGACTGCGGCACCGCCAGTTGGTAGTTCAGGTTCCACACCATCATGCCGGCGACGTAATCGAGGGCGCGTGCTTTCTGGAGCGCCTGCACCAGAAAATCAGCCTGGTTCTGCGCGGTCAGCGAGCTGCAGTATTCGTAGCCTGGCGGTGGCGTTGGATTCGAGCAATAGCCAAACTCTGTGAACCAGATCTGCTTGGCGGATTCACCGTTTTGCACCATAAGGTCGCGGTACTGCGCAACGCGGGTGAAGGCGAAGAAACTTGGATCGTTGTTGAAGCCGCCGGACAGGCTGCACTGCGGGGTGGCTGGTGTGCAGTCAGGTGGATTGGAAAACCCGCTCGGGTGCGCGGAGACGGCATCATAGTAGTTCTTGGCTTCGCCGCCATTGAGCGCGTAGAGCTGTTGTAGATAACTGAGATCGTCGATTGATTCGCCGGGGATATTGGCACCGGTGGGACTCGGTGCGCCAAGTAGCGCGAGGGCGGTGGGATCGCCTGCTTTTGTTCCAGCGTAACCTGCTTTGAGCAACGGCAGATAGGTGGATGGATTCACGTTGCCACTGCCCGTTTCACGCGACAGGTTTTGCTCATTCCACAGCTCGTACGCGCGGACCTTGCCTTTGTAGCGGCTGGCGAGCGTTTGCATGAATGAGCCGAAATCGTTTGGATCGCGCGGAAAGAGTCCGCTCGACGGACCACGCGCGAATACCGGCGCATGCTGCACGCTGAGCAGCACGTTGAGGCCATCGCTGTTGGCAGTGTTAACAATGGCGTCCAGCTCCGACCAGTCGTACACGCCTGGCGCAGTCTCGATGGCTTGCCATTCGACCTGGTGCTTGATCCAACCGAAGCCGGCCTGACGGACCAACCCTAATGCGAGCTGCTTGGCGTCCGGACTGAAATACGTGAGATGCACCTGGAAGCCGTACGCCCATTGGCTCGACGGCACGCTTGGTGTTTGTCCACCGGGCGACTGAGTTTCGAACGCATTCGTCAAATCGCTGCCAGGCAGTTCGGCCGGGCGGGCGATGCTCAGCGGTTTCCCTGGTGCATACTGATTCAGAAATCGCGAATGGTCAGCTTGCGCCTGCTGCTGCAGGTCCGGCGGAAGGTTTTTTCCTGTCAGCACGGACTTGAGATAATCCGCTAGCAGCAGGCCCTGAGTGCAGCCGCAGCCTTTGTCGAAGTGCATGATGCCGCGTTGAAAGCGCTGATAGATGAAGTTGCTATTGCTGGGATCGGCTGCCGGCTGACTGGTTGGAGCACCCCAGATCTGCAGGTTGAACAGCGGCACGAGACTCTCCGGCGCATCGGGTACGTCTGCTGCGGTGACGGTTGAGTTGAACGTCGCACCGAAGTTGACGAGATTGCCATTGAAGCTGTTAGGCGCTTGCGCCTGGACGAAGTCGACGATCTTGGTTGCGTAGTCCGGGTCGCTGGCGGGAGGGGTTTGCGAGATGATCGTCGGATCAGGGGCTGGGAAGGTGCTGCCGTTGATCTTGGTGTACGGCAAGAGGCCGGCGTCGAGCAGGTTCAATGTCGCAACGGAGTTGTCGGGCTGCAGCTGCATCACGATGCGCTGGAAGATCTGGACCGAGAAGCCGTCCAGCTTGAACGTCCGCGAAACCGGGTAGCCGAAGGTCCGCACGCCGCCGCGTGACTGGAAGAAGGACCAGAACGCGTCGTTGTCGACGCGGAAATTGGTTTGTGAGAAGAAACGCGGATCCTCTTGAGCGGTCGCCGTGGACGTCGGACCTGTCAGTGCGAGCACGAGCGTTGCGACTGCCAGGAATCGCAAGAGCTGGGTCATCAAGGGGATCCTATCCCAGGGTTGCTCATGCGTCTGGGGGCATTTCCCGTGTCGAATGGAGTGGACATGGCGCGGGGGCTGGCACACGCTATGCTCTGGCCTTGTCGCGGAAGGCGCGGCATCGGTGGACTGGTGGGATCAGGTCCGGCTTGCGATCCAGGCATTCATGGATCAGCACGGGCTGCTGGCTGGGTTCGTCCTCGTTCTCATCGAGGAGACCGGCATCCCTGTCCCGGTGCCTGGCGACTTCCTGATGATGGCCACCGGCGTCAACGCCCGCGCCGGCCGGATGCCGCTGTGGGAAGGCATCCTGCTGCTCGAGCTCGCGACCCTGATCGGTGCCAGCGTGCTGTATTTCGTGACCCTGCGCATGGGTCGGACATTGGTGTACCGCTACGGTCGGTACATGCACCTGACGCCAGAGCGACTCGACCGTGCCGAGCGCTGGTTGCAGCGACGCGGGAGTGTGGCGATCGTCGTTGGACGACTCACGCCGGGGTTGCGCATGGCCACGGTCATTGCCTGTGGCGTTTTCGAAGTCCCCTTCTGGCGCTTTCTGCCAAGCCTGGCGCTCGGCGCCCTGCTGTACATCCTGATCTACGTCATGCTCGGGTATCTCTTCGGCCCCGTCGTTCTCGATGCGCTCACGGGCATTCATCTGCCATTCGGGCTGCTCGGCTCGCTCATTCCACTGGTGGTTCTCGTGGTCTGGATCGTTCGCGCCAGGCGCGGGCTGCGACTTGCCGAGCACACCGAAGCTGGCACTGCCGACCGTCGCCACCGCTGGCGCGATGGTGCTGTCGCCGGGGCGATCGCCACGCTGGTGTCGACCTTCGCGTTGAACGTACTGGTCCACCTGACCGGTGACCTGGCGCTCCTTGCGCCGGGCGATATCGTCCAGCATGCGCGCGCACGCCTGGCGGTATTCGCCGTCGTGCGCTTCATCGGGCCGGTCCTGCTGCTACTGGCCGCGCCTGCCTACATGGCGGTTGGCATCGCCTGGGGTGCCGTCTACGCGCAGTGGCTGGAGCCCAACCTCCACTTCCCAGACTGGGTCAGCGGCATCGCCTTCGCGCTGCTGCCGCTGACGGTGGCGCTTGTCGTGGTCCTGCCGCTGCTCAACGGGGCCGATCCTCAGCTCGGGGCTTTGGGACCGCTGGCAGCGGCAAGCGAGACGATTCGGCACGTTATCTTCGGAGCGAGCCTGGGGCTGATTTATCCGCTGCGGCTGGCGCGCTTGCCACGACGCGGCGACGTGCGCGGGGCGCGTCCCGCGGCCGCGCCGGCGCAGGCGGTGTCCGGCGCCACATAGGTTTGGCGCCCGTGCCGCTACCCTGTGTGAGGATAAAAACTTCTCTTGAAAGAGAAGCAGAACTGGGTTGCCTTAGTCGGCGAGTTTGAACAACAGTTCGGTATCCCAGCGGTTCATGTCAGGCTCCTCGCGCGGGTCGGTGTGATAGAGCTCGAGCCGGCAGGCCCAGTGTTCGCCTTCTGGCGTTTGCTGCACATCCCAGCGCAGCCCTTGGGCGGCTGCCCATTGCAACAGCGAGCCGGTCGCCTCCATCAGCGTTGACGGATGCCCGATGTGGTGCATGCTGACGTACCGACCGGCCGGCAACACGCCGGCTTGCACGCGGCCGTTGCTCGTGACTGTCTGCGCCACCGCGATGCCCGGTTCGAGCTCGAGGTGGTTTGGCATGTCGATGACGTTGTATTTCCAGAATGGTGGCCCGGCTGGAGTGCCGCCGTGCTCGCCTAGCCAGCTGAACACCTGCTGATTCAACGGCGGCACGGCTGTGCCAAGCTCGTCCATGCTAACGATGACCTTGATTGCGACGTAGGGCTGTTCGGCGCGTTCGATAATCTGCGGTTCACTGCTCATGCGGACAGCTTGAGCCTTGCCCCAAGGGCAGAGTCAAGGGGATTTCCGGCCGGGCCTGTACCGTTGCAGCATGCAAGCAAGCCCGCGCCGTGAGGTCGCCGTTGGCGGTCGGCGCGTCAAAACGATCGACATTCACGCCCACTGTGTTATTCCCGAAGCCCAGGAGCTGCTCGGCATTCCTACGCGCGATATGCGCTTCGGCCGCGGCATCGACGAAGTCGGTGCTCAACGGCTTCAGGTGATGGATGAGCAGGGCATCGACGTGGAGGCGCTGAGCATCAATCCAACCTGGTATCGGGCGGAGCGCAGCATTGCCGAGCGCGTGGTGAGCATCCAGAACGAACGCCTGGCTGAGTATTGCGCTGCGAATCCGGACCGTTTTGTGGCGTTCGCATCGGTCGCGCTGCAGTTTCCGGAGCTCGCCGCACAGCAGTTGGTGCACGCGGTCAAACAACTCGGGCTGCGTGGCGCGGCTGTCGGAGCCACGGTCGGTGAAGACGAGTTCGCCAATCCAAAGTTCCACCCCTTCTGGGAACAGGCGGAGAATCTCGGCGTGCTGATTTTCGTGCACCCGCAAGGAACGCCGGAACTCTCGCGCCGACTCGGCGGCAACGGCTGGTTAGTTAACACCATTGGCAATCCGCTCGATACCACCATCGCGTTATCACACATGATCTTCGAGGGAACCCTCGATCGCTTTCCGGGCCTCAAGTTGTGCTCCGCGCATGGCGGCGGCTATTTGCCTTCGTACGCGGCGCGCTCTGACTACGCACTGCGCATTCATCCGGAGATGGATACAGGCGTGCGTCTGCAAAAGGCGCCAACGGAGTACCTGCGTGAAATGTACTTCGACACGCTCATTTTCACGTCGGAGGCGCTGCGGCATCTGGCAGCCGAAGTGGGTGTCAATCAATTGATGCTCGGCACCGACCATCCCTATCCATGGCAGCCCGCATCGGTCGACCACATCCTCCAGGCAGAGGGCTTCACGGACCAGGAGCGAATCGCGATGCTCGGTGGCACGGCCGCGAATCTGCTCGGCGTCAGTTGAGAGGATGGAGTATCGCCAACTCGGACGCACCAATCTGAGTGTTTCACTGCTTGGTCTTGGCTCCGGCGGTGCCAACCGTCTGGGCCAGGCGCACTCGGCCGCGCGCGAGGACGTGCATCGACTCGTCCGCGGCGCGCTCGATCTGGGTATCAACTTCATCGACACCGCGCCAGCTTACGGAGATAGTGAAGCGCTGCTCGGCGAGGCCCTGGCTGGCGTGCGGCGCAACGCCTACGTACTTGGAACAAAAGTCAGCACACGAGCGACATCTCGCGGAGACCTGCGGGTTTCCCTGGAGCAGAGTCTCAAGCGACTCCGTACCGACTACGTGGACGTGCTGTACTTCCACGGCCTCGCTCCAGAGGTCTACGACACCACACTCGAGACGTTCATGCCCGAGATGCAGCAGGCGCAGCGCGACGGACTGGTTCGGTTTACTGGTGCAACGGAGCGCTATGAGACGGACTTCGTGCACACTGCGCTGGAGCGCGCGTTGCGCGAAGACGTGTTTGACGTGGTGATGGTTGGACACAACCTGATCTCGCCGGGTGGGCTGCGGAACGTCATGCCAGTGGCGGCCGAACATAACGTCGGGGTGGTGGTGATGTGCGCCGTGCGTACCATCATCGTCAGTCCGCAATTGCTGAGTGAGACCATTCGCCAGTGGAAAGATGACGGAGCCCTGGCGGAGGACGCGGTGAGTGATGATGCGCCGCTGGATTGGGTGCTCGGGGATGGGGTCGAAAGCCTGGCGGATGCGGCGTATCGATTCGCGGCCGAGGACCCGGCGGTGTCGACAGTCTTGAGCGGCACCGCAAATCTCGCCCACCTGGAGGCGAACGCGCGCTCCATCGCTGCACTGCCGCTGCCACGCGACATCAGTCAACGGCTGAGAGACACCTTCATTCCGGCAAACAAGAGTGTGTTACTTCACGCGTTCCGAAGACGCGCTTGATCAGGGGTTCAGGACAACTGATCGACCTGCGCGCGCAGTTCTGCCAGCCTGGCGATCTCGTTGCTGAGGGCAGTGACGAACGCCTCGGTTCGCTCGCGTTCGCCGCGCACGAAGCGGTCGTACGGCGCCAGTGCATCTCGAATGCGGCGCAGGCTGCGCTCCAGCTCGCGCTGAAACTCGTCCCGCAACGCGGTCAACAGCCGCGTGCGCAGCTCTTCAGTGTGCGTTCGGAACTGCGTTTTGGCCTGGCGCCGTTTGCGTGGCAACAGCCATAAGCCAACACCGGCCAGTACGCTCGCGGCGAGTAATCCCGACACATCAGCGGCGGCGCTGCCCACCAGCGCCATCGTTACCGCACCCAGCCCAACCGCGCCGGCTTCCAGCAATGTGGCCTGCGTGACCGCATCCCGGACGGAGGCGGCAAGCTGGTTTGCTTCTCGCTGATGATCGTGGCGCGCGATCACACCGCGGGCGGTCTGGCCCAGGCTGCTGAGCAGTGCACGTCGATCGTATTCAAATGAGCCTGCCAGACGTTCGGCTGGTCCCTCAACATTGGCGCCGCGACGTCGCTCCACTTGCTCGGTCACACTCCGCCACAGCCGCAGGTCCTGGTCCACCATCCAATCGATCAGGTCGTGTGCAACGGCGTCAATACGTTCGGGCGCGTCGCCTACGACGGCGCGCTCGAATTCCTGGCTGAGCCGCTGTTGGCGGAAGAGATCGACAACGCGACCGAAACGCAGCGTTGCATCGAGGTATTCGAGGCCGCGCACGGTCATCTCGTTGAGAATGTTGTCGACCTCGGCCAGACGCACATCGAAATCGTTGCGCATGTCCTCGCGGTAGGACGCGAGTTGTGCGTTGATGGACTCCACCAGCTGCATATCCGCCGCCAGAAGCGCGAGCTTCTCCTCGGCCGCCATCACGAACGTCCTGCTGATCCGGTCCGCGACGCCGAGTGGTGAAGACAGCTTCAACGCAATGCGGCCCCGCTCATCGAGCGTTTCCGAAACGAATGTCTGCAACGTGCTGAAGCCACTGTCCGTCTCACCCGCTAGCGCCATCCGCGCCGAGACCGCAAAGACCACCGGAGAAAATCCGAGAAGTCGTTGGACCCCGTCGCGCACGAATGTCACCTGCTCCGCCACCTGTTTCGGCGAGAGCAGATCGACTTTGTTCAGTACGACGACGACCTTCTTGCCCCATTCCCGAATGCGTTCCATGAATGCGCGTTCGGTCTCGGTGAATGGTCGGTCCGCCGAAGTCACGAACAATACCAGGTCGGCGCGCGGCACGAAGTGATTGGTAATCTCCTCATGCTCGCGCAGAATCGCGTTGGTGCCTGGTGTGTCGACGATGGCGACATCGCGCAGGAGCTCCAGCGGATACCCAACTTCCAGAGTTGGACCCTCCCGCCGCTCGACCGGGGTTGCGGCGTAGCGTACCCGAGTGATGACCGCCGTGGTTGGCGTCACTCCCTCGCGCAATATGGATTCGCCCATCAGCGCATTGATGAAGGCGCTCTTGCCTGCGTTGAACTCGCCCACCACGACCAGCAGGAACGGTTCATCGAGGTCCAGCTCGGCCTGTCGAAGCTGCTCGACCGGCTGAGCCGTGGCACCGCTGGCAACCAGCAGCTCTCGAATTCGGCCTAGCACCACGCGCTCTTCGCGGAGCAGCGCGCGCGTTGCTTCATCGAGAACACCGCTACTCGTGGGGGCTGGCACGCTTTGCTAGCGGACTATACGCGCTGGGCAGTGGCTCCCGAAATCTGTCGTTAGGAACTTCTGCGCCGCGTCGGCCGGCGGTGTGGTATCGAAGAGGCATGGTGTGGCTGAAGCTCATCGGTGGAGTGCTTCTCGGGCTGCTGGGCCTCGTCTGGCTTGGCCAGGGCCTGAATCTATGCAAGCCCCGGGCGGGGTGACACAATGGTCCGCGGAGGCAACTCCGGGAACAGGACAGCTCTCCAGAACAGGGGGCCCACATATATGGTTGCGGCAGTAGGTACCGTTACGTCTGTAAGGTCGTTCAACCGTGTACATCTGTGGCTGAGCATGGTCCTTCTGGCCATCGGCTTCGCATCGGTGGCCTGGACCCGCCTCAACATCGCCATCATCCTGCCGGAGGTCATGCAGGGAATCGGTGTCACGAGCCTGGCGGTGGGCGGTTTTCTCGCAACACTCTCGGTGCTCGGCAATGGTCTGGCCGAGCCGTTTATGGGGCATCTCTCGGATCGCATCGGGCGACGCCTCGCGCTGACCATCGGACTGGCAGGATTCTCGCTGTTCAGCCTGCTCACGGCTTTCGCGACGAATCTTCCCGAGATGGTCGGCATCCGGGTCTTGCTCGGAGTCTTGCAAGGTTTGTACATTCCGACCTACCTGGCGTTTGTCGGTGGCACATTTGAGAAGCGACGTGGCTTCTGGATCGAAGGCCTCGTGGGAATGTTCACCATTGGCAGCGCAATTAATCCGCTGACGACTCGCTGGCTTTTCGACGCAACTGGCGGCGCCTGGCAGACACCGTCACTCGTCTACGGGATCTTTGGCCTGGTGCTCGCCGCTGGAATCTTTGCGCTCGGCAAAGGTGGTATTTACGACCGCGCGCGGACGCGACAGGCTGCCGAGGCCGCAGCGTCGGATGGCGTGGTGGCGCCGGCTTTCGAGCCCCTGCGGAGTCAATTCGATCGCAGCATGCTGCTCATTGCCCTGGCCCTGGTCTGCTGGGGATTCACCCAGTACGCCTATCTCGGACTGTTCGTCACGTACCTGCGCCAGGGGCAGGGTTTCTCACTCGAGTCGGCAACAACGGCTGCTTCACTTGCGAGTTGGATCACCTTCGCGGCCGCGTTCTTCGTGGGCTGGGTCAGTGATCAGATTGGGCGTCGCAGGACGCTGATGATCGCGGGCGCCGTCGCCGCGATGCTGGCCTATCCCCTCTTCGCGTGGACCACCACTTTATGGGTGGCTGTCGGCGTGGCCGCCGTTTTCGGCGCCTGCAACGGCGCGTTCTTCGGACTTGGCGTCGCCTACGCCCAGGACCTCGCGCGAGGGCGCAACCTGGGTGGCCGCTCCGGCATGATCACCGGCGTTGGACATTTCACGTCCGGCTTTGGTGGCGGAGCGGCGGCCCTGGTGGCCTCCACGTTCGGCTTTCAGGCGATTGGTCTCGAGCTTGCGGCGCTCTGCGTCTGCATGGTGGTGTGCATGTACCTGACGGTTGATCGCGCACACCTCACGCGAATGGCCGAGCGTCAGGCGCGTGCGGTGGCTACAGCAGCTTCGTAGGCCTCGCCCACTTTCACGTGGCCGAACTGCGCATACTGGCGTTCCACCAGCGCCATGATCTCGGCGTCGGACATCGTGTCCAGATCCACCGATGCAGCAGTCGGAACCCAGCAGTCGCGATGCGTCCGCCAGAAGACCTCGCAGTGATTTCCCTCGGGGTCGAAGTAGTAACAACCGATCGCACTGCAGTGGCTTACCACATGCTCGATCTGATATCCCGCCGAGCGGATTCGGTTGTGGTATTCTCGAACGGATTGGAGGCTGTCAACACCCATTGAGATCTGTTGAATGGGATTGAAATGGTCTCCGTCCGGTCGCCCGGTCATGAGCGCAATCTCGTGATCCGATCGCTTCGGATCGCTGCTGAGAAATACCATACTGCCGGGGCGCTTCTTGGTGATTTCGAGCCCGAGAACGTCGCGATAAAACGACTCCATTTTCTCCAGGTCTCGGCAATAAACACCGACGTGCCCTAAACCGATTACCTTTGCCATGGCCCGAGTATACGCCCAAAAGGCGCGGGTGGCTGCTCGTATCAACAACTTGCAGAATTCAAGCGTGACTCGCCAGGCAGCGCCGCGTTGAGCACGACCGTGGCAAGGTCCACGAGGGCTCGAACCGCTGGCTGTCCGGCCCGATCGCGATGTGACACCGCGACGATCACGCGTGGCGGTGGCGGGTTCGTCAGCTCCACTAGCGCCAGGTGCGGATCGTCGAGACGCACCGCAAGCCGCGGCATGACGGCAACACCCAGGCCAGCCGCCACCATCGCCTGGACGGTGGCGTTGTCATTCGAGCGGTAGATGATCCGCGGACGCACTCCAGCAACTGCGAAGTAGTTTTCTACTACCTCAAACGTGCGACTCGGCAAATACGCGATCATTGGCACGTCTGCCAGGTCGGTCACCGTTGGCTTGCCGCCAATCAACGCGGAATTTGCGTCGCATACGAGGATAAACGGATCGCGGAGCAAGGCGCGCGTACTAAACGGTCCTGGTGGAATTGGCTCCACGTCGAAGCACACGTCCAGTTCGCCTCGCTCGATGCCAGTGACCAGCTGCGGGTCGTCCAGCACCTCTTGAACGCGCAATTCGATGCGCGGCCAGGCCGCACAGAACTCGCGCATCACCCGCGGAAGCATCCGATGCGCCAGGCTCTGGTAGACCCCAACCCGAACGGCCCGGATTTCGCCATTGACCAATGCCCGAAGGTCCGCATCCGCGGCCTGCAAGCGCGCTTCGATGGCGCTCGCGTGAGTGACCAGCAGATTTCCTGCCGCGGTGAGGTGAACCCGCCGTTTGCCGCGCGAGCGCTCCACCAAGCGCTGACCTGTCAACGTCTCGAGAGCCACGACGTAGTCGCTGACGGTCGAATGCGAGGCCTGAAGCAGCTCGGCGGCTTGCCAGAAGGTACCCGTCTCCGCAATCGCCCGAAGTGCCAGTAGGTGCCTGAGCTCGATCGAACGGCTTAGCAACAATTCCGCCACGCCGACATTTTATGGCGAAAATTAGCTGTTGCTGCGGTAACTTAGACGGTCCACACTGAGCTTCGCGCTATGCCAACCTCCGTTCAATTGAGCAACGTGCACACCTGGTACGACGAAGCCGGCGCCGGCGAGCCGCTCGTCATGCTCCATCCAGCAGGAACAGATGCACGTGCATTCTCCCCCAACATAGGCGCCCTGGCTGCTCGGTTCCACGTCTATTTGCCCGAGCGGCGCGGGCACGGCCACACGCCTGATACACCGGGTCCGTTCTCCTTCGACCAGTTTGCGCAAGACATCATCGAGTTCATGGAGCGTGTGGTCGGCGCCCCGGCTCCGCTCATTGGCATGAGCGATGGCGCAATCGTCGGGCTCCACGTGGCTGCAAAGCGGCCGGACCTGATCCGAGGGCTCGTGGTCGTGGCTGGAGTCTTTCACTATGACGGCTGGGTCGCCGGTGTCATTTCAGACGAACCCCCGCCCGATTTCATGGCCCAGGCGTATGCGGAGGTTTCTCCCGACGGACCGGACCACTTCCCGACTGTTGTCGAAAAACTGGCACGACTGCACGAGACGGATCCGGCGCTGTCCACCAGCGACCTCGCACGCATTGCGAGCCGCACTCTGGTGATGGTTGGAGACGATGACCAGGTCACCCTGGAGCACGCCGTCGCGATGTATCGAGCCATACCCAATGCCGAATTGGCCGTTGTGCCCGGGACTTCGCACGGGCTGCTGGTCGAAAAACCGGGCCTGTGCAACGAGCTGATCGTCGACTTCCTGACGACCGAACCAATCCTTACGCTGGCTCCAATTCGCCGAAGATCAACGCCCTAACGGAGCCGCGCCTCTCCCCACCGAGTGATGCTGCTCCTTTGACGCGAATGTTCTCTTGACTGGTGTGTCCATGGTACGGGGACCTCACGGAGTTCAACCCCATGGAATGCCAACCCCATGGAATGCCAACCCACGGAGTGTTCTCCCGAAGCGAGTGAGTACGGACTCAGGCGACTTGCCAGGAGCGTGGCTTTGGCTGGGTGCCAAGGCGCTGGGCGAGCCAGGCGTCGAGCCAGTCGTGGTCGGTGGCGCCCTCGTGTGAGAGGGTGTACTGCTCCACAGGTCCACCGCAGGCGTCAATCAGCGGTTGGAGCCACTCGGGTCCATCGAGCCGACCGGAGCCAACGCTGAACAAGGTGGTGGCGGTGATGTTCGCCACGTGGTGGATGGGATCGAAGTAGGCGAGCGTGCGTGCCACCGCGTCAGGTTGATTCGGATACGTGCGCAGGTAGTCGTTGATCTCTTCCACCGGATAGGCATCGGTGCGCTGACGCGCTTCCATCAGGCGGTAAAACAGGAGGCCAGCTGCCTCGAGCGCGACGAATCCGGGCCGGCGCGCCGCGGTGATCAGCGAGAGGTCGTCGCCATTGATCGCCACGCGGTTGGAGTCCACGAGCGGATGGGATTGCAGATACTCGGCGCCGCGCAGACAGTCCGCCAGGATGCCGCGGTAGATGTAGGTGGTGGGATTGTCGATGCCGAGGGTTAACAGGCCCGGATATTCCGCTGCGAAGGGCTGGTCCGCAAGTCGCTGCCCGCGGTGCATGAGCACCAGCGTCACGTAGCGCTGCCGGTCGTCCAGGTGCGGCAGGTGGTTGACGCTGCCGTAGTGTGGCGCAACGAGCAGCCCGGGGAAGGGGCCTTTCCCGGGCGGCACGCTCAGGTAGCCGAAAATCCGGTATGGACCGATGCTGGTGAGCCGGAGTGCATACACGGTGGAGAACTCGTCCGACGGGAGTGCCAGCCGTTCGAGCGTGGGCGCCGCCCGATACTGCGCCAGCTCGCGATCGACCGCATCCCAGTAGACCTCGAAGTCGGCGGGTCGGACATCGTGCGTTTCGTTCATGGCGTTGGTATCCGACATCACTCGACCGTGGGGACGCTGTCATCAGACATGGCTGCTGGCCTCAAATGCTTCGCCAGAAACGCTTCCACGCGGGGCATCACCCAGTGGCGGCCGGCGTCGTGCGCCGAACGTGGTTGCGCGTGGAGCTCTTTCGGTCCGCCGATGGCGTTGTAGACGGCATAGCCGGTTTCCGGTGGACACACGTCGTCGTTCAGGCCGATGTACACCATCATCGGCGCCGTAATCAGCGGCGCGAAGTTGATTCCGTCGAAATAATTGAGCGTTGCGCGCACGTCTGGCTCGCGCTCCGGATAGAGCCGCAGATAATCGTTGATCTCCTGGTATGGCCAGGAGTGAGTCAACGATGCCGCATCCATGAAACCGCACAGGTATGGCGCGCCGGCTGCCCCGCAGGCTATGACGTCGCGCCGCAGCGCGGCCGTGGTGATCGTCAACGCGCCGCCCTGGCTGCTGCCGTGGACGCCAATACGCGTGCGGTCCACCTCCGGGCGCGAGAGCACGAAGTCGACTGCGCGGCAGGCGTCGACATAGAAGCCGCGGTAGCTGTAGGTGTGGCGATCGACGATGTTGTTGACCAGCAAGCCCGGGTAGCCAGGGTTGTAGCTGCGGTTCGAGCGCAGCTTGCCGCGCGGCGCCACGCCAACCGCCGCGTAGCCCATTCTGGCCCAGGACTTCGGAAGGGTCGGCTCGGAAATGTAGCCGGGCACGATCAATAAGCCCGGATACGGCGGCGGAAGATAACTCTCTTTCGGTCGGCAGTACCAGCCGGCGATGCGCAGGCCGTCGAGACTGTCGTAGCCAATGTCGAACACGTCGACTTCGTCGGTGGAGCGCAGCGGCACGTGCTCCTGCGTGGGATTCAGGGGGATCGCATTTGCTTCCGCCATGATGGCGGCCCAGAAAGTATCGAAGTCCGGCGGGCGGACGGTTGAGGTGCCGTACTGGTCCGCTGGTTTGCGCGCTTGGTGAGTCGTCAACTGCGTCATCGTCCGATAACACACTTCATGGGTTCATCACTTCGTAGTGACATTACTCCCGTGAGGGACATCACGTCCGCGCGCTCCGCGCCATGGCGTCAACGCTTCGCGCGTGTACCGCCTCGAGGATGGAATTTTCTCCCGGAACCGACCCAGAACTTGTCAGACGCGCAGCTATAGCCTCCTGCAGTGCCTCGACCACGATGCGTTCCTCACCAGGTTGCATTGTCTGCGTATTGATCACGATGCTGTTCGGTTTTGCACTCGGTCCGGTAGGTTCGAACAGGAACACGCGTGGATCGTGCTCCTCCAGCGCCAGCACCAGCTCGTGCGCATCAATGCCGCACTCTGGAGCAAACAGCAGCTCCACGCGCGGTACGGGGTGCTCGCGTCCATCGTGCAAGTAACTGGTGGTGACTCCCGGAAAGTCGCTCAGTCGAGCAAGCATCCATTCCGCCTGTCGGCGCCACATGGCGATATCCGCGTCGTGATCGCGCTGCATGTACATCTGCAGCGCCACGATCAAGCCAACGATATCTTCTTTGGCGGCTTTGGCCGCTCGACCAACGCTGTGGTACGGGCTGCCATTCAACCGGGCCGCGCGGATCAGGTCCGCTCGGCCGGCGAGAATGCCCGACGATTGGGGGCCCATCAGGCCTTTGCCGCCACTGAAGGTGACGAGGTCCGCACCTTCGGCAATGAAGCGCTTCAGATTGTTTGCCGGTGGCAGCATTGCGGCGGCGTCAACCAATACCGGCACGTTCGCCTGGTGCGCGATCTCGCACGTTTTCTCCAGTGATAATGCGCCGTGGCTGGCCCATGGAGAAGTCAGGTACACCACCAGCGCCGTGCGCTCGTTGATGGCAGCCTGAAGCTGATACGGCAATGCCGATCCACCGTAGCCGACGTCGATAATCCTTGCACCGGCGGCGCGCACGCCATGGTCATAGCCGTTGCGGTGCGCACGGTACATGATCGCTTCGTTCTTCATGCCATCGGTGACCGGGAGTTGCGCGATTCTGGCGGGGTCGGTGCCGGCCATGATGGCTGCCGTTCCGATCAACAGTCCGGCTTCGGCGCCGCCTACCACCAGGCCGGCCTCGGCACCGGTGGCTTGCGCGATGACCTCGCTTGCCTTGTCTTGCAGCTCATCCAAAACAACGTAGGCCGCGGCGGCCTCGCGCATGGCCTCGAGGACTTCGGGGCGAATCAGCGTGCCGCCCAGGCGCGTGTGCGTGCCGCGGGCGTTGATGATCGGCCTCAGGCCAAGACGCTGGTAGATCTCTGCCATTGACGTTCCTTTTACTGCATCAGCGGACCAGGTAGGGATCGAAGGCATCGCGGAGTCCGTCGCCGATGAAATTGATAGAGAGCACGGCCAGGGCGATCATCGTGCCTGGCGGAATCCAGAGCCACGGCAACGACTCCAGCACCGTGAGTGACTGCGCATCGGTCAGCATGTTGCCCCAGCTTGGCGTCGGCGGCTGCACGCCGAGGCCCAGAAAGCTGAGGCCGGCCTCCAGCAGGATCGCGTTGGCCATGCCGAATGTCGCGGCCACAATCACCGGCGCAATGGCATTCGGCAGCATGTGCCGAAAGATGATGCGACCATTCGAGACTCCCACCGTACGGCTGGCCAGGATGAATTCGCGCTCCCGCAGTGACAGGAACAGCGCCCGCACGATGCGCGCGATTGCCGGCCAGCCGAGTAAACCGATCACGAGCATGATGTTGTAGATGCTCGGGCCCAACACCGCGACCACGGTGATGATGAGGATCAGCGCGGGAAACGACAGCACCACGTCCGCCAGGCGCATGATGATTGCGTCCAACCAGCCACCGTAGAACCCGGAGAATGCGCCGAGAACCACCCCGATCACGGTGTAAATCGCGACGGCGACCAGGCCGACAGAGAGTGAGATCCGCCCGGCGTACAGCAGCCGGCTGAAGACGTCGCGTCCGGATGAGTCAGTTCCGAGCAGGTGGCTGACGGTCGGACCTTTGCGGTACTGGCTAATATCCACCTTGTCTGGATCGCTTGTGGCAATCACGGGCGCGGCGACCGCGCCGGCCGTGAGTATGAGCAGAATCAGCGCTCCAACCAGCGCGATGCGGTGCCGTCGAAAGCGCTGCCATACGCCGGCCCGGCGTCGAATGGCGGGCGTGATTCGCAGCGCATCCACGCTGGAGCCGTGCGTCGTCGAAGCGCTGGAAGTGACCATCAATCAATCAATCAATCAATCAGGCATATCTGATGCGTGGATCAATCACGGCGTAGATCATGTCTGCCAGCAAGTTGCTCAGCAGAATCGCCACGGCGCTGATCAGATTGATCGCCATAATGACCGGATAATCACGCGCCTGTACCGCCGTTAGCGCCAGGGTTCCGATGCCTGGCCAGGCGAAGACCGCTTCCACGATCACCGCGCCACCGAAAAGCCGTGGAAGTCCCAGCGCAATGACCGTCACCAGCGGGATCATCGCATTGCGTAATGCATGCTGGTAGATCACGGCCGACTCGCGCAGACCTTTTGCGCGCGCTGCGCGAACATACTCCTGGCGGATCACTTCCAGCATGCTGGACCTGGTGTAACGGATCAGTGGCGCTGCCTCGGCGAGTCCGAGCACCACCGCTGGCAGGGCCAGGTGCCATACGAAGTCGGCCACCGACCAAGGCTGTGCAACCGTCACCATTCCCGCGGCTGGCAGGATTGGAATCTTCAACGCGAACATGTAAATCCCGGCCAGTGACAGGAAAAAAGATGGGACGGAGATCGCGGCGAACCCCAGCACGGTCGCGGTGTAGTCGATCAGCGAGTACTGCCTGATAGCCGATAACACCCCCAGAGGGACGGCGACGATGATTGCGAGGATCAGTGCGGTGGACATCAGTCCCAGCGTCGGCAGGACGCGTTCACCGAGTTTCGCGGCGATCGAGCGACGGTCCACGAACGAATACCCGAGGTTGCCATGGGCTGCCTCGCGGAGCCAGATGCCGTAGCGCACGATGATCGGCTGATTCAGGCCCAGCGCCTGACGTTGCTGCTCGCGGAAGTCCGGGCCCAACGCGGCTACTTGTTCAGGGTTGACGAGAGCATCCACCGGGTCGCCCGGCGCGAGGCTGATGATGACGTAGACAGCCAGGGTAATCCCCAGCAACACGGGGATGCTGATTGCGAGGCGCCGCAGGAGGTAGGTGGCCACGAGGAAGTCTGGCTATCCGGTGACCGTCCACTCCTCGGCGTTCCACATGTCGTGCGTCGCGTAGCTTGGAGGCTTGAAGCCCACTAGCCGTTTGCTGACCGCGAAGATCGAATTGGGCGACCACAAATAGATCCACGGCAGCTCGTCGTTCATGATCGTCGCGGCTTCGGTGTAGATCTGCTTCCGCTGGTTCAGGTCCGCGGTGGAGCGACCCTGCGGAAACAACTCGTCCAGCCGCGTGTTGGTGTAGTGGCCGTAATTGCCGCCTACCGGCACCCAGTTGACGGTCTCCATATATTTGCCTGAGACGTTGGGGTCCTGGCGGAAGATACCGCCGCCAACCTGGACCAGGTCGAAATCACCGGCATTCCGCCGGCGCGTCACCTCGATGGCTTCCGCCGAAACGATGTCCATGCCGATGCCGACCTCTTTGAACTGTTGCTGGACGATCGGCATGTAGGCGTCGCGCTCCTTTATGCCTGGCGTGTAGAGGATCTGGAGCGAGTGGCTGCGATCCCAGTTGGCATCTTTCAGGAGCTGCTTGGCCTTGTCCGGGCTGTACGCGTACATGTTGAGATCCGGCATGCCCATCCAATCCGGCCCGATGATGGACTGATTCACCACCTGCGCCTCGCCCTGGTAAATCGCTTTCACGATCGATTCGCGATCGATGGCGTACTGCATCGCCTGCCGGATGCGTTTGTCCTGGAGATAATCCTTGCCAAAGTTGACCGCCAGGAAATCGATGCTAGGGCTCGGCACACTCACGACGTTGAGCGTGGGGACCTTCTTCATGCGGTCCATTTCCGTGGTTGGCACGATCATCAGGTCGAGCTCGCCGCGCTCCATCTGGGCAAGCGCCGCATCCGCCGCCAGGATTTTGAAGAAGACGCGATCGAGCTTTGCGCGGGTGCCACCATACGCATCGTTCCGCTTCAGCTCCGCGTACTGATCGGTTTGATACTGGACGAATTGAAAAGCTCCAGCTGAGACGCTTGGGTTGAGCGAGAACGGGTGTTGTTGCAACTGGTCTGGCGCGACGTCTTTGAGAATGTGCTCCGGTAGAATGCACAGTCCCGAGAAGTCGCCGAGCGTGAGCAGCCACGTGGAATCGGGCTTGCGGAGCGTCATTTTGACGGTGTAATCATCCGGAGTCTCGAGCCCGGAAATCGAAGGCGCCTGCTGGTCGCCGTACTCGGTCGCGCCCTGAATATCGAGGAGTCGACCGCGCCAGTAAGTGGCAGCCCGCTTGTCAACCGCCCGCTCGAAGGTGAAGCGCACGTCCTTCGAAGTGAGAGGCTGGCCGTCCGAGAAATTGATGCCCTTTCGCAGCGTGAACGTGTACGTCTGTGCGTCCGGCGAAGGGTCCACTTTCTCGGCGAGGTCCGGCACGGCTTCGAGCTTGTCGTTGACCCGCACCAGGGCGCCGAAGATCTGGCGTTCGACGCCCTGCTCGGAACCGGCTGTGGAATACAGCGGATTGAACGTGACCGGCTTCGTCCACTGCAGGCTGATCTGACCACCCTGTGCGCCGCCTTGCGCTGCCGCGGTGGCCCCGGGCGCGGGCGTTGGCGCAGCGCTCACAGCCGTGCCTGCGCCCGAGGCGGGTACGCTCGTCGGGTTCGCCGCTGGCGGCGCGGACGTGGTGGGAGCGGACGCGGACGGCGCCGAGGGGCCGCACGCTGCTGCCAACATGCCGAGCGCTGAGGCGCCAGCGCCGGCCGCGAGCATCCGCAGAAACGCCCGCCGACGCGGCCCGCGCGCGGACGGTTCGAGGTCGGGGTGCCCGAGATGCGATCGCGTGTCCAAGCAACTCATGCGGGTGCTCCTGGCTGGGCGGATAGGGAGATAGATGGTCGCGGCGAATGCGCCGAGCATGGTAGCCCCGCCACCTGAGGTAACGCCGGCATTCCATTTGACAACATACAGACCAGTCGGTATGTTAGAAGCATGAACCGACTGGATAGCGCCAGCAGCATCAGGCGTCAGGGCAGTGACGCGTCAAACGTCGAGATGGCGGGCTTGACTGCCAGGAGCCATGCTGATGCACTGCATACCAACTGGTCGGAACCAAAGTTCGGAGGACTTCCCGTCGTGAACCGCTCGTCCGCGTCCGCTGCCCACCGAGATC
>JAFAZN010000302.1 GCA_019239775.1 Chloroflexota bacterium | reverse complement strand
CGCCATGTCCGCGCGAGCGCAAATGTTCCCGCGCCAGCGAGGCACAGGTGTAGGAGTCGCAGGATGATGAATGCCCGGTCGGCTGGCAGGCTCACGAGCGCCAGGAGGACGGGCGGATAGGCCAGGCCGATCTCACCATCGGCGAAGATCGGGTACCCGCCGAAGAATTGAGGCGTCCATAACGGGAACACGCCGTGCTGCAGCTGCTGGCCCAGCCAGGTCATGAGCGGGAAGTAGAAAACGGTCGTGTCGCGTTCGTAGGCGACGACGTTGCTCAGCAGACCATCAGCCAGCGACAGGCTGATGACGGCCAGCAGGCCCGCCAGCCACAACCACGCCTCGCCCTTCCAGCGCAACGCCGGAATAGCTGAAGACCTGCGCGCAGTCCGTTGGACGAGTGGAGGCCGTGCGGGATCCTGCACTTCGAGTGCTGCGTGCACGGGGCAGCGAAATTGTAGGCTTCAGGGCGATGACCGAGACGTCCGGCGCCGCGGCTACGCCGATCGACATCGAGCTGGATAGCCAGGCTCGGCGAATGCGGTTTGCCTGGGCCGATGGCAAGCGCAGCGACTACGACTGGGAGTACCTGCGCTGGCGCTGCCCGTGCGCCACGTGCTCAGGTGAGGGTGAGTTCGCAGGTGAGCTACAGACACGCACGTCGTTCGCGCCCGACGAAATCGAGATGGTGGACCTGGAGCTCGTGGGCCGCTACGCGGTGAAGCCGACCTGGGGCAATGGCCACGATACGGGCCTGTTCACGTTTCGGAACCTGCGCCAACTGGCGGAACAGGACGGCTTGCTCCAGGACGCCTGAGGTGCCGCGCGTTCGAGGCTTCGTTTAGCGTGATCTTCTTCTACGAGTTTCTGTTCGTGCTGGTGGCGGTTGTGGCGGTGATCATTGGCGAGGCATGGAGCCGCCTGGCGGCGTTCGTATTCGTTGCGGTGTGGTTCGCAGTGAGCCTGGTCGGCTACGCCAGCTTTGGCGCACGGCTGACGGTGCAAGGCAGCTCGATGAGCGACGACGAACGCCGCTGGTTCACCGACGCCCGCGATGGCATGCGGCACCTGAGGCTGCTGTTCGGCCTGGCGACACTGGCGGCCCTTGCTTGGCGGCTCATCGCTGGTTGAGTAGCGACTGAACTTCAGCGAGCGTGGGCATCGAGGGCTGTGCTCCGGGCCGCGTACAGGCCAGCGAGCCGGCCGCACCGCCCAACCGCAGTGCCGCCTGCACGCCATCGCGATAACCAGCCACGAAGCCGGCCACGAAAGCGTCGCCCGCCCCGGTGCTATCGACTACTTGCACGGCAAAGGCTGATTGGGCAACCACTTCGTTGCGGTCTATCGCCAGGGCGCCACGCGATCCGAGCGTGACTGCCACGACCTGGTTCGCGGAGCGACGGACCTCACGCGCTGCAGTGGCCTCGGAGCCGGCGGGAACGGGTCTGTCAAGCAACGCGGAGAGCTCGACCTCGTTGCAGATCAGCACGTCAGTCAGGTCCAGGAGGGCGGCGGGCAGCGGCCGGGCGGGCGCCACGTTGAGGACCGTGCGAACGGCGGCCAGCCGCGCCAGCCGAAATGCCTCTTCGACTGATGCAACGGGTACCTCGAGTTGCGCGACGAGCACGTCGGCAGCCTCGATGGCGCGGCGGGGCACGTCCTCGGGCAGGAGTTCCTGGTTCGCGCCTGGCGCGACAGCGATCGAGTTCTCGCCGGTGGAGTCCACAAGGATGAGAGCGGTGCCCGTGGGGCGGTCAGTGCCCTGTACCCAGCGGGTAGAGACGCCAGCGTCGCGCAACAATCGAGCAAGCTCGCGCCCGAAGGCATCGTGGCCCACACGGCCGACCATGCTTACTTCAGCCCCGAGCCGCGCGAGCGCGACTGCCTGATTGCCGCCCTTGCCGCCAGCCGCGCGCAGCAGGTCCTCGCCGGTGACGGTCTCGCCAGGTCGCGGCAACTGCTCCACGCGAACGACGAGGTCCATGTTCAGCCCACCCAGCACCAAGCAGCGCACCTTCGTGGGATGAGGCATGTGCCCCGATGCTAGCCTCAGGCAGGCGCATGGCGGCAGTGGGCTCGATCACCGCGGTCCCGGGCATTCGGGTTGGCCACTGGACTCACCTGGAAGCGGGCACCGGCTGCACCGTGATCCTGTGCGAGCAGGCCCTGGCGGTCGGAGTCGACGTACGCGGCGCCGCGCCGGCCACTCGGGAGACGGATCTGCTGCGTTCGGGAAGCCTGGTCGGGCGGGCCCACGCGATTTTGCTCACGGGTGGATCGGCGTTCGGGCTGGACGCCGCCACCGGGGTGATGCGGTTTCTGGCGGAGCACGAGGTGGGCTTCGAAATGCGCAGCGCACGGGTACCGATCGTGTCGGCCGCGGCGCTGTTCGACTTGGGATTTGGTCGCGCCGACATCCGGCCGGATGCGGCGGCGGGCTACGCGGCGTGCAGCGTCGCGAGCGACGCGGCAGTGGAAGAAGGGAGCGTGGGCGCCGGCACCGGCGCCAGCGTGGCCAAGCGACTCGGACCTGACGGCGCGCTGAAGGGCGGCATCGGGTCCGCAGCACGTGTGCTTGAGGATGGAACCGTTGTGGCGGCGCTGGTGGCAGTCAACGCCGTTGGTAGCATTTACGACCCGTGGACCGGAACGCCGATCGCGGAGCCTCGCGGAACGGCGAAGTCAGCGACACCGATGGTTGGCGCCAATACCACCATTGGCGCGATCGCGACCACGGCGCGACTCGATTCGGCTGCCGCCAATCGGCTCGCCACGCTTGGCCACGATGGCCTGGCCATGGCGATCCGCCCGGCGCATACGCAGTACGACGGCGACACGCTGTTTGCGATTTCGCTGCCCGGACAGGATGCATCACTGACCCAAGCCGACTTTGCGCTGCTCGGAGAAGCCGCTGCAAACGTGGTCGCCGAGGCGATTCTCCGTGGCGTGCGCATGGCCACCGCGCTGCACGGCGTACCCTCCGCCTCGGCCAGCGCGTGACGCCAACCGAACGGGCGGTTCTCAGGGAAGTCGACAGCCTCACGCAGGAGATGGTCGAGTTCACGCGCGAGCTGGTGCGCGTCCCGACGGTTAATCCGCCCGGGGACTGCTACGCCGCCTGTGCGGAGTTGATTGCGGCCCGCCTGCGCGCCCTCGGTTACACCGTTCAGAGCCTGCCTGCTGACGGCCTACCAGAGCACACGCCCGAGCGGCCGCGCATCAACGTGCTCGGCAGCATCGGCGCCGGAAAACAGCCGGTGCTGCACTTCAACGGGCACTACGACGTGGTGCCAGCCGGCTCGGGCTGGACGGTCGACCCGTTTGCAGCCGAGCTGACGGACGGCCTGATCTTCGGCCGGGGTACCTGCGACCAGAAGGCGGGCATTGCTGCCTCGATTTACGCCGTAGATGCCGTCCGAAGAGCTGGAATCGAGCTGGGCGGCACCATCGAGCAGAGCGCGACGCCTGACGAAGAAAGCGGCGGCTTCGCCGGAGTCGCCTGGCTGTGCGACGCGGGTTATCTCAGCC
>JAFAZN010000237.1 GCA_019239775.1 Chloroflexota bacterium | reverse complement strand
CGGAGGTGGACCAACTACTGGTGGTGGACCGACTACTGGTGGTGGACCGAACGGCGGTGGTGGACCGACTGCGGGTGGTGGACCGACTACGGGTGGTGGACCGACTGCGGGTGGTGGACCGAACGCCGGTGGTGGACCGACTGCGGGTGGTGGACCGAACGCCGGTGGTGGCGGACCATTGAGCTTCCTGCCGACCACTGGCAATGGCCCAAACACGCCGGGTGGGCCTGTAGCCGCGGCGCCGAACTATGCGGCGACGCCTGAGCTCGACTCGCTCAGCCTCATGGCTTCTGGGCTGTTCGGTATCGGTGGCTTTGCCCTCATGCGCTGGCGGGCGCGTAAACCGAGACGTGATTCGGACTCGTCGCGGTAAACGGCTCGCGCAGCCAACCTGCATACCGCTCGCGTAATTGGAGGCCGGCGAGCCGCGCCATGAGGTCCAGCTCGCTGGGCCAGGCATAGCGCAGCTCGACCGGCAGCAGCATGATTCCGTCGGCGCCGATCAGGATGTGCTGCGACGTGACGCGCTGCGTCACCGGGTCGATGCGGCTCGCGTCTAACTGCACGCGGTCGGCCTCGACGCGCACCGCGCTCACGCGCTGGCCGCGGTCATACAGGGTGGGATCGGGCACGAACGCCTCGACCACAAAGGCGCCGTTTTGCGCAAGGTGCGAAGCGACATTGGCGAAGCAACGCACCTGGTCCGTCTGCTCCAGGAGCGCAAACAACGTGTTGAATACCACATAAACCAGGTCGAACTGGCCTTCGACGGGGACGTCGGCGAAGTCGCCAACGGTTACGGATATCCGCTCACCGCCGGGTTTACTGCGAAGGCGGTCCAGCATCGCCGCGGAGGCGTCTACACCGTGGACCTGCACGCCTCGTTCTGCGAGTGGTAGTGCGATCCGGCCTGTGCCCACACCGAGCTCCAGTGCGCGACCGCTGCCGACCAGGCGTGCCAGAAAATCAACGGCGGACTGGGTGGTGGCGCCGACCGTCGGATCCACATAGCGGTCATAAATCGCGGCCATGCGGTCGCCATACCCTGCCGGGCCGGGGTCGCTCACGCGTGCGCGGTCACGGCCATGATGGTGCTCGTCGAAGGCGTGATCGCTCCAGCCGACGTTGGCGGGCTGCCATTGCAATGGGCCATGCCGCCGAGGCGGCCAGCTTTTCGTCGCCACGGGCTCGCTCCGCTGGGTCGCGATCCAGCGGGTCATACACCCCGAGCTTGGCGGCTCGGTCGACCAGGCGACGATGCAGTGCCCAGAAGCGCGGACCGTGCGAGCGGTAGCGCAGGTGCGCCAGCTCGTGCAGCAGCGTGCCCACGATCGCGCCGCGTCGGCGCCACACCAGGCGGTTACCGTCGGCCGTGCAGCGCACGCTTATTGTCGGTACCTCGGATCCGGCCCGCCACACACAGCGGCCGTAGGCTCGACGCAGACGCAAGCCTGGCACCAGGTAGAACCCGAGCGGCAGTCCTTCGCGTATCAGAATCGGTTCGAGCTGCAGCCTCAGGTCGGTGAGGAGCGCGGCCTGCGCCGCCTTCGATGGACCCAACGAGGCCCAGGTTAGCTCATCCGTGCTACCGCTTTGTGGCGCGCCGCTTGGCGGCCAGCAGTTGCTGCGAACGCAGTGGCGCGGTTGGCGTCGGTGCGGCGCGTGGTGCGGCGACGTCGCGTGTGGTAGCCACCAGCGGCACGGCCGTGGGGACCCAACCGGTCTTGCGCGTTCGCGTTGGCGGCTCAACTTCCTTGAACATTCGTTCCTGGAGAGCCCGGTAGCTCGCGCGCAGCTCGAACGCGGACAACCGCAGGCGTCGCACGCCGATGTCGCACACGAGCACGATCGCCAGGAGCGCCAGCAACCAGGGCCAGATCGTTCTCGGCGCGCCGACCGAAGGTAGGTCGTGCACGACGGCGTCCGCGCCAGTTTGCAAGCCATGACCGCCAGTTACGGAGCTGAGCGAGTCCAGCAGTTCCGTGTTCGTGCCCAGGTCGCGGTACTCCGGGGAATACGGCACCACGAAGCCACTGCTTTGCGAGGTGGTGCCTCCGTCGGGCGAGGTTTCGGTGACTTGCAGTGTGTAGACACCCTCAGCGGTCGCCGGCAGCGTCGCCTGGTACTGGCCAGGCCCGATTTGCGGCAGTTGAACCTGCACGGGTGTGCCTAACGGATCAACGACGCTGGCGACGGTGGGCAGGAAGTTCACGTACTGGTGCTGGTCGGTCTGGGCATCCAGCGAGATCGTTGCCTGGTCACCGCTAAGCGACACCGCCACCTGGCGGTTCGGGTCATCCGCCTGTCGCATGCTGCGCTTGACGACCTGCGCCCAGAACTGCTCGAAGCTCTGGCCCTGGTTCAGCCAATCGGTGGACCAGCGATTGGTCGCGTCCGACGTCCACACCTCCACGCGGCCGAGGCCATACTGCCATTCCACCAGCAGCGGATCCGCCGACGGCGACGCGAGCACAACGCTGCTTTGTGGCTTCGGCGTCGTGGCGACGTATCCACGTAGCTGCGGCAGGGTTTGCGGATCGATGCCGCTCAACGCAGGACTGTCGCCCACAGCGACGGCCTGCGTGGGCTTCTCGACGATCGCGGCGCGCTGCAGCTGCTGCGTCTCTTTGAGCACGAGCTGGGGCAGGTCGAACGGATCGCTACCGTCGTAGTACGCGCCGCCGCCAGCTTGCGCCAGTTGCTGCAGTTGCTGCGTATCCGCCTGCTCTCCGATGCCGATGGTGCTCACGCTGATCCCGTTGGCCTGCATCTGCTGGACGATCGAGGCGTAGTCACCGCTTGGCGTTTCCCCGTCGGTAATGACGACTTCGTGCTTGACGCGCGCCTGCACGGGCTGCAGGCCGTCGTAGCCCAGCTGCAGCGCACCCGCGAGCGTATCGTCGCCGCCGCCAGGCGTCATCTGATTGACGGCGCCGGTAATCGCGTCGGTCTGGTCGGCTGGGGTCGGCGGGATCGCCCAGGAGGACTTGTCTTCGAACGAAATTACGCCGATGTCGTCGCCCGCGCCGAGCGTTTCCATCGCGCCGAGGGCTGCTTCCTTGGCGAGATCCATGATTGTCGTGCCGCCCACGTCCTGGCTCATCGAACCCGACGTGTCGATCGCCAGCACCAGGCCGACACCGGCCTGCAGCGACGAGCCGCGCAGATCTGCTTGTACAGGCAGCACATCTTCGAGCGGTGTGCGCGCGTAAAGGCCGGGGCCAAACGACTGGTCCCCACCGCTGACGACCAGGCCGCCGCCGTGCGACTGCACGTAGTTCTTCAACGCGGTCATGCCGTCGTTGGAGAGCAGGTTGGCGGGCACGTTAGCCATCACCACGGCGGCGTAGTTGTTCAGGGTGTCGGGTTGGAACGGACCAGCCTGCGGTTGAGTGACGTCCACCTGCAGGCCGGCCGCCTGGAGTGCTTGCGCGAGGTATTGGCCCTCACCCGGCGTGCCTTCTACGATCAGCACGCTCGGTGGACCGTCGACAACGACATAAGCGCCGCCGGTTTTGTTCTCGGGTCGTGCATCCGCGTCGGTCTGCATGACGACTTGCAGCACGTGCGTCCCCTGCTGGAGGGTGTCGATAGGCATGATGAACCGATTGGCGCCGGCCTGCAGCTGCACGTCCTGCGAGCCCACCAGTCGGTCGTCCGCCAGCAATTCGAGCGTGGCGTCCATCGGCTGCGTCGCGCGGACCTGGACGGTCACCGAGAAACTGTCGCCCTGGTGCACGCGCGACGGCGCGTCCAGTGAGTCGACGAGTGCCTGAGGTCCCGAGTCGGCCGTCAGTGCAACCGTCTCCAGTTGGACGCCGGCCGTTTTGGCGAGCTGTGCCGCCTGTTGGGCGTCGCCGGCGTTGGCATTGCCGTCGGAGATCAGAACCAGACGTCGCGCGGAGTCGGGCGGAAGGACGCCGAGGCCGAGCTGGATGGCTTTCGCCAGGTCTGTCCGGGAGGGGCGCAGGGTGTCGTCTTCGGCGTAGTTGGGCGGGGACGGGTCGGTACTCAGGGGCCGTTCGACGGTGGCTTCGCCGGCGAAGCTGATCACGGCCACCCGATCGTTCTGGGCTTTGTGGCTGAGGGTGTCCTGGACGAAGGCTTCTTCCTGCGCGCGCTCGGCGGGCGTGATGCTGGCTGAACGATCGAGCAGGATGGCGATCGAAAGGTCGCTCGCGTTCAGGCGAATGCTAGGTCCGCTGAGGCCGGCGACCAGCAAAGCGACCGCAAGACTCCGCAGCGCGACGGCGAGGTACCTGCGTACCGGCGGCAGATACACGCGGCTGGTGCGCCAGAACCAGTAGACCACCGCCAGACTTGGCGGCAGCACGAGCAGGAGCAGTGGCTGGTCGAACGAAACGGCCATGATTAAACGACGCGGTAGTCCCGCGGAGTATCGGCGGTTGGCACAGGCTGTGTCCGCTTAAACGTTGGACACCGACGCCTTGACGCAGTACGGACCCGCGCGCATCAGTGCACCGCGCGTGCCAGGCGCGGCTGGTAGGATGGCTACCAAGTGCCAGTCCTGATAATCCTACTCCTGTTCAGTGGCATCGCCCTTATCCTCCTGGTACCAGCAATCAAAGGAATGTTCTGAAGGACGATTGCCATGCCGCTCTACAACTACACCGTCCCGATGGTCGTCGAGCAGACCAGCCGTGGTGAACGGGGCTACGACATCTTCTCGCTGCTGCTCAAGAACCGCATTGTGTTCCTGGGCACGCCGATCGACGACACCATAGCCAACCTGATCGTGGCGCAGCTGCTATATCTGGCCCAAGAGGACCCAGACCGCGACATCCAGATGTACATCAACAGCCCGGGCGGCCAGGTGGACTCCGGCCTCGCCATATACGACACCATGCACCTGATCCAGCCCCAGGTGGCCACCACCTGCATCGGCATGGCGGCGAGCATGGGCGCGGTGTTGCTCGGTGGCGGCGCCAAGGGCAAGCGCTCAGCGCTGCCGAATTCCCGCATTCTGATCCATCAGACTTCGGCGGGTTTCCAGGGCACCGCGGCCGACATCGAGGTGCAAGCGCGCGAAATCATTCGCATGAACGCTCGCCTGCAAGAGATGATGGCTCACGATACGGGCCAGTCCGTCGAGCGAATCGCCGCGGATATCAACCGCGATTACTGGATGAGCGCAGCAGAAGCGCACCAGTACGGCGTCATCGACACGATCGTCGGACAGACCGAGGCGTCGGCGGCGGCCGATCGCGCCGAGGCGCTTGTTAACGAAACCGCGAACGAGGCGCAGACGAGCACTTCGTCCTCGAACGGCAAGAAGTAGAGCCTCTTCTCCACACCTCGGGGGTGGGGCCCAATTCACCGTTGGACCCCACCGAGTGAGACGTTAGTTCGCGCTCGGTGCCGCCGGAGGTGCAGCGGCGGCCTCCGGCGCCACTGCTACCGCGGTCGGCGCGGCTTGCGCGACGGGCGCCGGGCGTCGTTCACCATCCTCACTACCGCGTGCTCGGCCTCGCGCCAGAATGGCGAACATCGACCTCCCCTCCAGTGACGGCGCCCGCTCAACGATGGCGATGTCCGAAACACCCTGCGCGATGCGATTGATCTGATCCCGAGCTACCTCGGGGTGCGTCGCCTCCCGCCCGCGGAAGCGCACCTCGACTTTGACTTTGTGCCCATCTTCGAGGAATCGCCGCGCGGCACGCACTCGCACCTGCAGGTCATGGTCATCGGTGCGCGGCCGCAGCCGCACCTCTTTGACCTCAGAAATGTGCTGATTCTTTTTTGAGTCTCGCGCTCGCTTGTCCTGTTCGAACTTGAACTTGCCCAGATCAGCGATGCGGCACACGGGCGGATCGGCTGCCGCCGCAACTTCAATCAGATCCAATCCTGCTTCTTCGGCACGCTTTATCGCATCTTCTAGCGACATGACGCCGATCTGCTGCCCTTCGGCGTCGATGACGCGTACCTGGGCTGCTCGAATCTGATGATTGGTCCGTGGGCCGGTCGGAGTGGGTGGACGAGCTACGAATGGTGGTCTTGGAATGGTCGATGCTTCTCCCGTTTCAACAGTGGTTGTGCTGAGAAATGTAAGGCTTCGCGCGCGAATGCGCACTCCCCCGGCGAACTTATCAGGCGCTTAGCCATCAATTGCCGTTGGGTTAACACCCGCGAGCGACACTGTGAATTAGAGGACGGCAACTCGCCGGCCCCAGAAGTATAGAGGTTTTTCGAACACATGTTCCAAGATAATCCATCTGAAGGGCGGCCGGCTGACGCATCGCAGGCGCCGACGCCGCCAACGCATTCACCACGTCGCGGCGCGAGGCTGGCGGCCACTGTGGTCAGCATCGCCGTCTTTGGCGCCTTGATCGGCGTCGCGGCCGATCGTTGGGCTGTCAACACGTTCGGTTCGAATCCGATCAACGTCAGCATCCCGACGATTACCACTGGCCCGCGCATTGGCCCGATCGCCGCGCCGAACGGCAGCGCCACAACCGCCCAAGCAGCGCCCACCGCAACGAGCACGGCGGCAACCGCCACCGATCCGACACAGCAGGCGATCGAGCAGGTCATTCAGAAGGGTGACAACGAGCAGGCCCAGGCCCTGGCCGCGAACGACCCGACGGTCATGCAGGACACCTCAACCAGTGACTTCTATCAGTCGCAGGTCAGCGTCAACCAGGATCTGCACGACAACGGCGTGACCGACATCAAGCTGGTGAATATCGACTGGGGCCAGGTCAACGTCAACGGCACCTCCGCCACGGCGACGGCGTGGGAGACGTGGACCACCACCTATTCCGACGGCACAACCGAGCAGTCGCGCGATCGCAACGTGTACACGCTGACACAGCAGAACGGCAACTGGGTGATCTCAGGCGACGATCATCCTGACGACAACATCGGGCAGGGCGCGCCTGGGGCAACTCAGCCCGGGGCGCCCGGCGCTTCGACGCCCGGTCAAGGACAGGGACAGGGCCAACCGGGTACTGGGCGTGGCCGTGGCAACCCGGGCAGCGGACGCGGCAACCCCGGCGGCACGCAGCCAACACAGCCGCGCGTTCCCTCTCAGGATGTCTCGCAGAACTGGTCAGGCTACGCGGCCACGGGTGGGACCTACACCGCGGTGAGTGGGTCATGGACCGTTCCGCAGTTTGCGCCTAGCTCGCAAGCTGGTGCGGATGCGACCTGGGTCGGTATTGGCGGGGTGAATACGCGCGACCTGATCCAGGCAGGCACCCAGCAGACCGTTTCTGGCTCGGGCTCGACGCAGTACCAGGCCTGGGTTGAGACCCTGCCGCAGGCGTCGCACCCCGTCCCGCTGACGGTCAATCCCGGCGACTCGGTAAGCGTGAGCATCACGCAGTCACCCCAGGCGCAGGACCAGTGGCAGGTCGCCTTCACCAATAACACCACCGGCCAGACCTATCAGGTCACTGAAAACTACAGCTCGTCGCTGTCCTCGGCCGAATGGATCGAGGAGGCGCCCAGCGCCGCGCGCGGCCGCCAGCTGCCTCTGGACAACTTCGGCTCGATCAGCTTCTCACAGGGTTCAACCGTGAAGAACGGACAAAGCGAAAGCATCGCCGACGCGGGTGCGCAGCCGATCACGATGGCTTCGCGCGCGACCGGCCAGACCGTTCGACCGTCGAGCCTGGGTGCTGACGGCGCCAGCTTCTCCGTCACACAAGGGTAGGTCGGATACGATGCGAGAGCATGCGGCGATGGCTGGCCGCCGCACTCTCGCTGCCGCTCTCGTTTGTTCTGGGCTGTACGGCCAGTCCGACCGCGCCTGACCAGAGTTTGACGCCGACACCGTCGGCGCCAGTCCGCGCCACGCCGGTCGGACCGACGCCGAGTCTCCCGATCGCCCGTGCCGTCGCCTCACCGTCGGCGTCGGTGTTGCCTGGGCAATCGCCGGTGGCGGCTGCGCCATTTTCTTTGCAAAGTACGGCATTTTCGGATGGCGGCCAGTTGCCCGCGGCCTACACCTGTGATGGCTCGGGCCAGTCGCCGCCACTCACCTGGTCGGGCGCACCGCCCGGCACCGCCGCGTACGCGCTGGTGGCGCAGGACATGGATCGCACCAGCTCCACCAGTCAGCCGTTCACGTTATGGCTGCTCTACAACATGCCCTCTTCGCTAACCCAGCTCCCAGCCGGCGTGCCGACTCGGCCCCTACTCAGCAACGGCGCGCAGCAGGGACTCAACGATAACCAGACGGTCGGGTACCTGGGGGACTGCCCGGATGCCGGTCAGGCGCCGCACCACGTGGCCTTTGTGGTTTTCGCCCAGGACGGCTACGTGACCCTGGAGACCGGCGCCGCCTACGCGTCGGTGCACGACGCGCTCAACGGGCACACGCTGGGGCAGGCGAAGCTCACCGCGATGGTGCAGCGCTAACACGCCAGCGCACCACCGTTCCGTAGCACACGCAGGGCCCCGGCCACTCCCTTTGCTTGGACCTGCATGGTCAACTCTCTCGAGCGGGTAGGCAGCGTCGGTTGACGCGGGACGTTAGTACATACTAATGTTGCGCGGGCTGAGTGATTGATTGATCGATGAGCTTGTCTGACACCGTGCTTCTCGGCGCTATTGCGGGGTTCACCATTTACCTGGGTCTGCCCGTCGCCCGCTGGCGCAATCCGCGGCCTGATTGGCAAGCCTTTTTGAACGCGCTGGCCACCGGCATCCTGGTGTTTTTGTTCTGGGACATCCTGTCCAAAGCCAAAGAGCCCATCGACGCCACGCTGGATGCCGCCAAAGACAGCGCTGACCCAGCCGGCCTCCTGCAACTTCTGGTGATCTTCGCAGCAGGTTTCGGCGTCGGTCTTCTCGGCCTCGTCTACGTTGACCGCGTCTTCATCCGCCGACAGAAGATCGCGAGTGAGATCCGCCCGGTGCAGCTGGCGCTGATGATCGCCACCGGCATCGGCGTGCACAACTTCGCCGAGGGCCTGGCCATCGGTCAGGCCTCGCGTTCGGGCGCACTGGAGCTCGCCACCATTCTGATCGTGGGTTTCGGTCTGCACAACCTGACCGAAGGCTTTGGCGTGGCAGCGCCGCTCACGCTTGGCACCACCCGGGTGTCGTGGGGCTTCCTCGGAATCGCCGGCTTGATTGGCGGCGGTCCGACCTTCCTGGGCACGATTCTGGGCTACAGCGTGCAGTCCACGCCGGTGTTCGTGCTGTGTTTGGCGCTCGCAGCGGGCTCGATCCTGTACGTGGTGGCGGAGCTGCTGCACGTCGGCCGCCGTTTCCAGGCACCCGAGCTGGTGTCGTGGGGCGTCTTCGCTGGCTTCCTACTGGGTTTCGGCACCGACCTGATCCTGACCTGGGCAGGCGTGTAAACGTACTATGGGAGCTGAGTTCTGGTTCTCTTGCAAGAGAACGCTCTGCTACTGCGTAGAGCGCTCGCCTGCGCCGGCCCGAGTGCTCGACGCAATGCGAGGGTAACCAGGAGGGATCCTGGACCTCGTTCCCACGTGACGTGAACAATTGGTGAGCTCCTGAAGTTCCTGAGCATTTTTGCGATCGCCGCCGTCGGCCTGTTCGCGAAGCTGCCCGAAACAATCCTGCCGATCGCCACCGACACGGGTATGTTCGCCACCTTTGCGCGGCTCATGCTGCATGGTGGCCGACCGTACGTCGATTTCGCCGACATCCACCCGCCCCTTGGCTACGCCTACTGGATGTTCGTGGAACTCCTGGCGGGCACCGACTGGTCGCGCACGTGCCTGGGTGCCTGGGGCAGCAGCCTGGCGCCGCAGCCGTGCATCAGCCTGGTCGCGCACCTGCTGGATCTGGGGCTGACGTTCGTCACGGCTGGTTTGACCTATGCGATCGCACGGCAGCTCGGTCTGCGCCCGCTGTTCGGGGTGCTGGCCGCGCTGTGCGTGGTGTGGTTCGCCAACGAATCGATGATCAGCATGGAAGGCAGCACACCTACCAAGCTCACCCTGGCTCCAAGCACCCTGGCGATCTACGCATTTTTGCGCGCGCTGCAAGCCGGCTCGCGACCCTGGGCTATCACCGCCGGTGCCGCCGCCATGCTGGGGGTCATGGCCAAACAACCGGCTCTCACGACGAGCATCACCCTGGTCGCGTACCTCATACCCGGTCTTGTCCGAGGGGGTCGGTCGGAACGGCGGGTGCTCCTGGACCTCGTGGTGGGCGGCGTGATCGTGCTGCTGCCAACACTCGTGTTGCTCGGCGTGGCCGGCTCGCTGCAGGGCTTCTGGAGCGAGCCCTGGGTCTACAACATCCAGCGGTTCGTAAGCGGCTACTGGCAGACGCCAGCCGGATTGAGCTCGCCCGCCACGCGTATTGACCGGGTGGTAGCGCAAAGCGGAGGTGTTCTGTTCCTTGGCGCACTCATTGGCGGCATTGCGCTGGCGTTTGGCCCCTGCCATGGCCGCCAGCGGCTGCTTCTGGTCTGGGGCGTGTGCAACCTGGCCGCCATCGCCGGTTTTCGTGAGTTCGCGCAGGTGGTGCCATCGATGGCCTTACTGGCGGCGATCGGGCTCGGCCGACTCTGGGACGCCGCCGGTCGTGACGGCCTCGGTCTTGGGCGGCCATTGGCGGGTCGGCTCGCGCTGCTGGCCGTTTTCGGCACCGTGTTCTTGCTCACCTCGAGCTTTCAGCTGACCGAGCTACGGCGGGCGCAGTTCGAACGTGGACCGGGCGCGCGGCCGGCCGACCCCGAGCTGATCGGCGCGTACCTGCGCGATACTGCGCCGCCCGGTCCAATCTTCACCTGGGGGAATGAGGCGCAGATCTATGCCCTCTCGGGTCGCCAGCCATCCAGCCGTTTCCTCATCACCGAGTTTCCTCGGCTCGGCTCACCCTGGGCGACGATCAGCCGGCAGCAGGTGCTCGAGGATTTGCAGGCGAAGCCGCCAGCGGTGATCGTGGTCGACCCGCACGCCTCGGAAGAGTCCGAGATCAGCCTCGGCGGCTTTCCGCAGCTGCAGCAGCTACTGGACAGGTGCTACGCCAAAGTGCCGCAGATGCCGGCTGGCTGGAGTGTCTACGCGCAGAGGGACGCGGGTTGTGGTCTATGACTCCTCGAGTACGCGCGCGAATGCCCCGAGGTAGCTGGAGTCTCCACTTCTGGCGCGTAGCAGCCAGTACTCGGCGCCCCAGAACAGGTATGCCTCCAGGTCATCCGCCCACTGGATACAGTCGTTGTAGTTCGCGATCACCTGCTCGGGCGTGCAGCTGAACATCGCCGCCTGGCGCGGATCTGGCGGTTCCACCACGGTCTCCCACGGTTCGGCCTGACCTTCCGTGATGATCACCCGCCTTTGGCGCGCACGGGCGTCCTGCAGTAAGCGCGTGCGCAGCGAACGCGGTCCGATGCCGTCACCCCCGGACAGGTAGGCCGTCACCGGTCCTAGGCTCAGCAGACCGTGGCGTGGATAGACGTCCAAGCCCAGGATATCGGCATGCTCGATGGCAAACTGGAGTGAGTCACCCTGGTCGCGTGTTCGCCACCACTGCTGCAGCGCGACCAGGTTCGACATTGGCAGAAATCCGTTCAGCAGGATTGGCCGGGTGGGGTCAGCGCGTCGCACGGCGGCGATCTCAGCCGAAACGAAGTCTGCGCCGAGCCGCCACGAGTGCTCCAAACCCAGCGTGTCGACCGACTCGTGCTCGATCTGCCAGCCTATGATCGCCGAGCAACCGCGGTAGCGCTCCACGATCCGGGTCACGAACTCCAGCGCCGGTTGCATCAGCCAGGGGTGGTCACCGGGATGAACCAGGACGCCTTCGCGAATCGGTCTTGGCTGGCGCCATGGCGGGACGAAATACTCGGGGTACCCGAACGTCTTGACTGCCCCAACGCACAGCAGCACCTGTTTTCCCGCGCGCTCGGCCGTCTCGAGCTGCCAGTCCAACTCTTCGGTGTGGAACTGGCCCGCGGCGGTCTCGACGCGGCGCCAGTACGCACCGAGACGCAACAGCTCGAACGGGTACTCGAGGATGGATTGCAGCGAGCTGTGAGGATCCAGGCCCATCGCGTCGACCTGAGGGAGGCGGAAACTCACGCCGAGGCGGGTGGCGTCGCGCGGCTCGATACGCATCGTGCGCCATGCGCCGGTCAGCGCACGGACCGGTCGTGCGACGCGGAGTTCGCTAGCCAGCGCCAGTACCGCTGCGCCGCCTATCAGACCTGGGAGGGCCCAGCGCATCACGTGCCGCTGACGCGGAGGAGTCTCTGGCGCAGCCACGCGAGCGGGCTCAGCGACGCCGTCACCAGCCACGTGGGCACGTTCGGTACGGCCAGCTCACCCCGAAAGTCCAGCAGGATCAGCGCCCAATCCAGCATGCGCCGAAACCAGACGCCTGCGTCCGAGTCTGCGCAGCGCACGGTGGTTTCGAACAACTCTTCCATGCGCAGCGCGGGGCGCACCTCAACGCGCAGCTGGGCGACGCCATCGCCCACATTTCCGAACCAGTGGCTGGTGCCTGAGCTCACCGTCACACTATCGCCCGGCCCAAGGACCGTGTTCTTGCCTGCAACGCGGAAGCGCACGTTGCCGCTCACGACCGTAAACCGCTCTTCCTGGTTCGGGTGCGCGTGCATGGCGGGCACGTGCGCGTGTGGCTGGAGGAACACCTCGAACTCCAACAGATGACCGTTGGTTTCCGCGCCGGTCCGGTGGATGACGAAGCGTTCGCCGGACCTGGGGTTCTCGAGCACCCGCACCATCGCCCGACAGCGTAGCGCCTCGTGCCCTGGCGAATGCCGCAATTTCCATGGGATTGTGAATGCGGCTAGTGCAATCGGGCCTGTGGTGTTACCCGACTGAAGCCGAACCGTTACCGAGACCACCTTGCCGCTCGGCGGCTCGGTGAGAAACTGGTGCAAAGGCCCCCGATTGACGAAACGTATCCTGGTCGTCGAGGACGATGATGCGGTCCGGCATTTGCTGTCGGATGCCTTGCAGGATGCTGGGTACGCCGTGGCGACGGCGATGGACGGTTACGATGCGCTCGATCAGATCGACCAGCATCCGCCCGACGCCATCCTGCTCGATCTGATGATGCCGTCCATGGATGGCTGGAGCTTTCTCCAGCAGTTTCGCGGGCGCGATTGCGCCGACGACATTCCAGTAGGCCTGCTGTCCGCAGCACCGATGCTGCTGAAAACCGCCGACGCGTGGGGAGTCCAGGTGGCAATCGGCAAGCCGTTCGCGCTTGACACACTGGTGTCGCAAGTCGAACGGCTGTGCGAGCCGCTGGTCATCTAGGCAAAGCGGGGTAGGACTTCCGCCTTTTGCGCTGGGGAACACGCCTGGGCAAGACCTGGTCTTGGGTGTGATGCGTCCGCCGAGTTCAGCGCTGGGACAGGACTTCCTCACGCCGCCAGGTGGCGGCGGCCAGGCGCGTCAGGGCGACATCCAGCAACACGAGGCCTCCGACGGTCAACAGCAACCCCAGGTTGCCCCAGTCGGGCAGTCGAAAGGCAACCGCGAAGAGCAGTGCCCACAGCGGGATCAGCAAGATACCGGCGATCTGCTGCGCCGCGTTGTAGGTTCGCACGCGCGAGGAAACCAGTGTGCCAATGATCGCCGCCAGGCAGGTTGCCGAGGGCACCAGCAGGAGCATCGCCACCGAAAGCCCCGGCGGCAGGAGCTTCAGTGAGTCCACGCCGAGAATAACCGTGATCCCCGCCAGGTAAATGAGCTGCGCGATCAGCGAGTACAGCACCGGCGGCAAGATCGAACCGAGCACCTTGCCGCCGAAGATTGCCAGGTTGCTCGCTGGGGAAGCGAGCATCGGCGTTAGCACCCCGCGCTCACGTTCACCCGCGAACTGGCCGGCGGCAATGCCGACCGCGCCAACCGCCGGCATCATGCCGATGACCAGGAGGTAGAAGGGGAGCACGCTCGCGGTGAGCTGCGTTGCCTGCTCCGCCAGCGGGCGGATCGCCAGGATTAGCAGTGCGAGTGGCGCGACAAACGCAAAAAACACGTTCATCAGTCGGGTGAGGCGGTCGTTCAACGACTCTACGGCTGCGCGGCGGGCGATCAGCCACAGCGCGCTGAGATCCCCGGGCGGCCGCGCCACCTGCACCTCGGACGCCGAAACGTCAGCTTCCAACAGAACGCGCGTTGCTGCCTGGAGTTCGCCGTTGAGCGCGGTGGCGTAGACGTCCTCCAGGCTGCGCGTGGTGCACGTTACCGACACCACCCGTGCCCCAGTGGTGACCAGGTCCGCGATCACGCGTGGGTTCGACTCCACCGGATCCGCGGTGTCGAACTCCACGACCCCCGATGGTGCTGAGATCGGGTAGGGCGGCGCGAGCGTCACCCGCACAGAAGTCTCGGGCGAGGCCAGCGCGCGCAAGCGTGATGGCGTATCCAGCGCCACGATGCGACCGCCGTGCAGGATCGCCACCTGGTCCGCCAGCCGCTCCGCCTCGTCAAGATCGTGGGTGCAGAGCACGATGCCACGACGCGCGTGCTTCATGTTCACGATCAGCTCGCGCACCGCGCGCGCCGCCAGCGGATCCAGTCCGGCCGTTGGCTCGTCGAGAAAGACCACGGATGGCTCGTGCAACAGCGCTCGCGCCAATGCGACCTTCTGCTGCATGCCACGCGAGAACGTCACCATCCGATCGCGCCCACGCTCGGCCAGATCGAACATCTCCAGCAGGTCGCCGATCCGTTTGTCGCGAACGGCGAGATCCAGCCCGTACAGCTGCCCAAAGAAGTCCAGGTACGCCGCCGGCGACATCTGTTCGTACAGGCCTGGGACGTCCGTGACCAGACCAACTCGTGCGCGCACGCCCGCCGGATCCGTCGCGACGTCGCAGCCTGCAACACAGGCCGAGCCGTGGCTGGGTGCCAGCAAGCCAGCGAGCATGCGCACCGTGGTGGTTTTGCCAGCGCCGTTGGGTCCGAGGAGCGCCAGCAAGGTGCCGGGCGCCACATCGAGTGAGACCTCGTCGACCGCCACGAAAGTGCCGAATCGACGCCCGAGTCCGCGCGCTCGAATCATCTCACATAGCTTCGCGTAAACGGTCCTCGTCGACCTTGATTTCCAGTTGCGAGCGCTCCTCCTGGAGCAGCATGGCCACGCGCGAGTCGCGCTCGCCCCAGCCGCGATTCAGCGCCTCTGTCAGCTCTTCGAGAGCCAGGTGCGCCATGCGCATCGGCACGTGGTGTTCGCGGCCGACCTGCGTCGCCAGGCTGACGTCCTTGTGCGCCAGTCGCAGCGAAAACGCCGGTGGATCAAAGTGTGCCGACAGAAAATGGTCGGGCAACCGGTCGAACGTTCGCTGGCGACCAACCGCGCCCTGGCGCACCGCCTGCCACAGCGCAAGCGGCTCGACGCCGGCTTTGACGCCCATCGTGAACGCCTCGGCCAGGGCGCACTGGATCATGTAGCCCGTGCAGTTGTGCACCAGCTTCGCGATCGACCCAGAGCCAATGGGGCCGACGTACATCACCTGGTCGCCGATGGCATCGAGCAGTTTTTTGTGCGTTTGAAAAATCTCCCGCTCGCCGCCCACCCAGATGGCCAGCTTGCCGGACTTTGCGCCGGCCGGACCACCGCTCACCGGTGCATCGAGCAGGTGGACACCTTGTTTTTCGAACCGGGCATGCAGCTCGCGAATCAAAGTGGGCGAGTTGGTGCTCAGGTCGAAATACACCTTTCCTGGCGACAGTTTCGGGAGCATCGCATTGGCCACCGCCTCGACGTCCGGTGGCGTGGGCAGCGAACTGAAGATGACATCCGAGGCTTCGGCAACCTGCGCCGCGGAGTCCGCCCAATCGGCGCCGGCCGCCAGGTGCGCCTCGGCGACGTGGCGCCGGATGTCGTTGACGACGAGCTCGTACCCAGCCTCCTGGAGATTGCTGGCCATGCTGGCGCCCATGGTGCCAAGGCCAATAAATCCAACCTTCACGCTGGTCATGCTAAGGGGCTCGGCATTCGGTCGATCCGGGGCGCGGTTGCTCCTTCCCGCCCCGTCCCCCCGCGACGGCCTATTCGGCGGCTGCCAATGCCCCTGGCGCTCTCAGGCTCGTGCTGAAACGCTCGTCAGGTGCAGCCGCCGCCGAGTGGGAAGCCCAGGTACTCCTGCGCGACGGGGGTCAGCGGGAGTTCCCAGACCTGGAATGGTCCCCTGCCGTCCACGGAGAGCGCTATGGCCTCGGGCGGGATCGTGCCTGGTTCGATCGGCGCCATCAGCACCACGACCGCGTTGCGCACACCGTCGGCGTCACCGAGGACGCAACCCGTGAGGGGCGTCCAGTTGCCCTGCGTCCGACCACGGGCGCTGAGCACCGTGTGCGCCGTCGGATCCAGGCGCAGGACGGTGTACTCAGGCAGGTAGTACATCATGAAACGGTAGGCATCCTGCCCCAGCACCGTTAGCACCACGCTGCCGGCTGGCGAAAACTGGCCCCGAACCAGCTGAACAGTGGCGTCCAGCGAGGCTTGCTGCTGGCGCAGGCCCGGCGCCGTGACGTTGAGGAGCATGGAGTTCGCCGTCCACGCCAGCGGCCGGTCCGCCAGCGGCGCGGCGAAGACAAAGACCGCCGCTTGCAGGGCAGCAACCAGCACGCCGACCACCGCGCCGTGTGAGACGCGCACGATGAGCCCGCCGCCAAGCGCCATCAGCGCGCCGACAAAGACCAGGTCGTGGCCCGGCTCGGTCGAATCAATTAGCCATAGGAAGGTGAACGCGGGTAGCACCCAAAGCCCTAAGAAAAGGCCCGTGCGCGATCCCAACGTGGCCTGTAGCCAGGTGCGTGTGGCTCGCCCATCGAGGATCACGCACAACACCAGCGGCGGACCGACGGTCAACGCCAGTGTGCCGAACGCGATGGCCGTGTTCGCCAGAAGTTGCCGCGCTTCGCCCGTTGGTGCCGAGGGAAACAACGCCACCAGGCGGTTGAGCCAGACGTCAGGTCCACCCGCGCTCTCCATCACCGGTACGAGCCACACGAGCGCGCTCGCTGCTGCAACCCCCACAGCAAATGCGCGCTGCCGCCAGCTGCGCGTAGCCCGACACAGGCACCAGAACCACAGTGGCGCCAGGAACACCGCGGCATCCGCACGAAAGCCGCTGACCACGCCGAGCACGAACGCGGAGGGATACGCGAGCCGCATTTCGCCACGCGGCAAGTGCGCTGACACCAGCGCAACTCCGATGGAGCAAGCAGTCAGGACGGTCCACGCGGAGGCCGTCGTGCCGTAGCCCCAGAAAACGGGCTGCGTCGCCAGCAGCAGTGCTGCCACGAGGCCCGCGCGATTGCCGAACAATGTTCGGGCCAATGCGTACTCCAGCAACACTGCGACGGCCGACGCCGCCACGGATACCAGCTGAAGCGCGGCGTTGTCGTCGCCGACAATAGCAAGGGCAGCGCGGCCGATCAGGATGAAGTACGGCGACCCCGGCGGATGCGGCTGGTGCGCCGCGATGTCGAACGCGTGCAGCCCGAGCGCGTAGTTGACCGCGTCCCAATGAGCCAGGCGCGGCGCCAGCAGCGGTACGCGCAAGGCCGCGGTGATCACCACGAGGGCAATTGGCGCGGTCGCGCCGAGGATGCGCGCAGAGCGCCACGCCTCGCCGCGCACGCTCGCCGTGGTGGCCACGGGCCTCAGGCCAGCGCAGTGGCCGGACGGACTTCCCCCGTGCGACGGCCGGCCAGGTTGTGGATCGGCAGTATCGGGCCGAAGGCTGACAAGGGGCCAGCAAGATCCGTGTCGTCGATCCAGCCGGCCCGCCGCACGGCCATGGCGACGGCGAGATTGCGCGCCCGCGCCGCCGCGTCTCCGTCGATCAGCTTCAGTGCCAGACCAGCGCCACTCTGGTGGCCGACGCAGAAATAGCCCTCGGCACCGCTCTTGGCCACCAGTCCACGGTCCAGACGCATGAGCTCGGTGTCGATGCGTCCAGAGCTGGCTGCAACGAGCTCCGGGTGCTTCTGCATCGCCGAGCTGATCGACGCGATTGCGGCGCGATGTGATTCGGGCGCGGCGGAAGGTGAGCCGAACAGCGCGAAGGCGTACGCCATGCGATCCAGCGGCAGCGCCAATGCCGGTGCGCTGCAGCCGTCAATGCCCACGAACAGCTGATCCTCGGTGAGCTCCAGGAGGTCGACCACGCAGCGCCGGATCGCCTGCTGCGCCGGATGCTCTGGGTTGATGTAGTTCTCAAAGGGCGCGCCCAGCAGCGCGCACAGCGCCAGCATGCCAGCGTGTTTGCCGGAGCAGTTGTTGTGTAACGCACTCGGCTTTGTGCCTGAGGTCTGCAGGTCCGCGGCCGCGGTTGCGTTCAAGGGTGACTGGGCGCCGCACATCAGCGCTTCGGGCGGTGCACCAATTCGCGCCAGGATGCCCTGGACGCGCTCGATGTGCATCGGCTCGCCGCCGTGGCTGCCGGCCATGACCGCCAGCTCCTCCGAGCCGAATCCGAATCGCTCGACTCCGCCGCGCTGCGCGAATGCCAGCGCCTGTAGCGGCTTCAGCGACGATCGTGGAAACGTGATGACCTGTGGGTTGCCGGCCGACCAGAGACAGTGGCCAGTGCTGTCAACCACGGCGACAGCTCCGTGATGCACGCTCTCCACGCGGCCACCGCGTGTTGTTTCGACCAGTGGGATGCCGGCGTCCGCGACCGTCACTGTCGTCGACTTACCACCGTCGAATTTGATCGACCCGCACGAAGGCGCGGGTATCGTCCGGCGCGTCGGGATCGTCGGCCAGCATCACCTTCGGGCAGAAGTAGATGTCCGTCCCATCGGAGACATCCCAGCCATCGTCCAGCTCCGCGATCGGGAGACGCACCGCTGAGCAGAACGACTCGAACCACGCAAATGGCAAGTAGCAGCCTTCCGCTCGGTCGGCAAAGGGATTGTCTGCCAGGGCCGCGGCGGCATCGTCGGGAGTGGCCGGCAGGCTGCGGAGCGCGTCATCACTCAGCGGTGCGCACGCGCGCACGAGCGCATCAGCCAGCGCGCGACCGTCGAGAGACGAAGGCTCCTCCAGGGTCTGAACCCACTCCTCAAACAGCGACGTTCGCTTCGGCATGAGGCTTGCGGGTTAGTGACTGCCCGGTTGCTGTTCAGGCAACAACCATGGCAGCGCCTCAGCCATTGCGCTGACCAGCCGCCGGTAATGCCCATGCGGAATCCGCGCTTCCGCGAACACCCCGAGAGCCGCCGCGAAGGCTGCCCGCTCCGCCTTGTGCACGTGCGGCGCGTGGGCGCGGTGCTCGGCATGCCAGGCAATCAGCGCCTGCCGCCCTTCGACCTCGCTGAACAGGCGCTGCCGCCATTCGTCCCAACCAGGTCCTTCGCCTGCCGCCTCGATCGCCTTCAGCGCAAGGCGCTCGGACTCGTGGAACGCTTCCAGGGACGCATCATGGCGATCCCAGCCCCAGGCGGCGCGCTCGATACCCAGCGGTGACAGCACCCGCAGGTCCGCATCCAGCCGCTCCAGCTGCGCTCGAGCCAGTGCGCGGATATTGGCCTCCGTGGTCTGATCCGCCGGGCCGCCCTGGTCGGAGTGCATGGCTGTTGGACTTGTACCAGTTTTTGGGGGCGACCTGGTACCGAGAGTCGCACTCCGAACGCCGATCCAGTCGCATGCTGCGCAGACCATGCGCCAGCCGCCTTGTGTCCGTGCGCCCATTCGCCTAGCGAGCTGGCTAATGCCGTGGCTCGCCGTGTTTCTCGCGGCGTGCGGCCTCGCGTATGCGGCCGATCTGCAGCTCGTGCGCATATGGCCAACCGCACCACCTGATCAGCGGAGCGCACTCCCACCCGAGTCGCCGCACTGGGTCTCGCTGGTTGTCACCACGCCGGATGGTGGGCGGCATGGCATGCGCTGTTTGGCCCGGCCCAGCTTCTTCGCCACTGACACAATCTCGCTTGATATCCGGGAGATCGACAGCGTCGCCGCGGAGGCGTGCCTGGAGCTCGAAGCCCTCGGCGACGTGAGTTAGAGCGATACACTGGCCAGCCACAGCCTCGACCTCCAAGGGGGAAGCGCGCCGCATGTTGTCCCGCCGTCAGTTCTTGCGGACAGGTGTCCTTCTCTCGGGTGGGCTGGCCCTGGTGGTGGCCTGCGCACCACAAGCTGCTGCGCCCGCTGCACCCGCCTCGACGACGAGCTCCAGCGCGACTGGCGCGCCAACCAAAGGTGGCACACTTCGCGTCGGGCTCAGCGTGGACGTGGTCACGCTGGACCCGCATCTCTCGGGCAGCAAATTCGACCGGCAGGTCTATCACAACCTGTACGAGCCGCTTCTTACGCTCGACGAGAAACTGGGCATTCAACCGAATGTCGCGGAGTCGTATCAGACTCCGGATCCGCAAACGCTGATCCTCAAGCTCCGCTCCGGCGTGAAATTCCATGATGGAACGGACCTCAATGCCGAAGCCCTCCGCTTCAATTTCGATCGCATGGCCAATGATCCGAAGTCGGTCCGCAAAGGCGAAGTGGCCAACATCGCTACGACCGAAGTGGTCGATCCCCTAACAATCAAGCTCAACCTCAAGCAGCCGGATAGCTCGCTGCTGGCGACCTTGACCGATCGCGCCGGCATGATGATCTCTCCAACCGCGCTCCAGAAACTCGGCGCGGACCTCGGGCACGATGCGACCGGTGCTGGCACCGGACCCTTCCAGTTCGTGGAGTGGGTGCCAGACGATCACGTGCTGCTCAAACGCAACGACGCGTACTGGAATAAGACGGGCGGCCCGTACCTGGACCAGGTCCGTTACCGGCCAATTCCTGACGACACCGTCAAGCTGCAGAGCTTGCAAGGCAACGAGCTCGACGCGCTGGACTACCTGGCACCGCGTACGGTCGCGACTGCGAAAGCCGACAACAGCCTGGTGGTAATTGATGTCCCGTCGTTGGCGGCGTTCTGGCTCACCATGAACAACACCAAGCCGCCGTTCGACAACAAGAACTTGCGCCTGGCCGTGGTGAACGCTCTGGATATGGAAGCCATTGTGAAGGGCGTGTACCTGGGTATCGGTGTACCAGCCAATGGACCCATTTCGCCGGCGAGCTGGGCGTACGACGACAGCATCAAGTCCATTCCGCGCGACCTTGCACAGGCCAAGCAGTACCTTGCGGCAGGCGGCCAGCCGAACGGCTTCTCATTTGACTTCGAAGCGGTCAATACGCCACTCAGTATTCAGGAAGGTGAAGTTATCAAGGCGCAGCTGGCTGAGGCCGGAATCACCGTGAACGTGGTCACCGTCGATGGTGCGCGGCAGCTCGCGGATGGCAACGGCAAAACGTATCAGATGACCAATTACGCCTGGAGTGGCCGGCCGGACCCTGACGGAAATGTCTATCAGTTCTTCCACACCACGCCCGGGGTTTCGCTGAACTGGTCCGGAATATCGAATCCACAGATGGATGCGTTGCTCGAGCAAACGCGCCAGGTCACCGATCACACCGAACGCAAGACGCTGTATTCGCAGATCATCCAGATGTTGCGCGAAGACGCCCCGGTGGCATTCGAAATCCACCCGATCGAGCCAAAAGCCGTCAGCCCCAAACTGCAAGGCTACGTCGCCATCCCCGACGGCATGCTGCGATTCAAGGACGTCTGGTTGAAACCATGAGGCTCGGGTTTTGCCGGGTCCGAGGGCGTGGTACGTACCTTGTGGAACTCACATCGTTCCGTGGGTGGGCTGCGCGTCTCCGCGGGCGAGGCGCGACTCCGGTTCGGGCACTAACCCGGGTGGCGCACTCTCGACAGGCGGGACTCGACTCCCGTTCGGGCGGTAACCTCGTGGCCCACACGTTTGTGGTGACAACCGGTTCGTGCCCGAGGGCGGTGTGATGCAGTGCTAGCCTTCGTGGCGCGGCGGCTGGTCGCCACAGTACCGGTATTGGTGCTGGTGTCCTTGGGCGTATTTCTTTTGATCCACCTTGTGCCCGGGGATCCGGTGGATGTGATGCTCGGCGAATCGCAGGATCCTGTTGCGCGCGAAGCGTTGCGCAAGGAGCTTGGCTTCGACCAGCCGGTCTACCTCCAGTACGTCAACTGGCTGGGCCACGTCGTTCAGGGCGATCTCGGGCGCTCCATCCGGACGCACCAGACCGTGGTAGACAACGTCGCGCAGCGTTTGCGACCAAGCCTGGAGCTTGCAGTTGGCGCAATGCTCATCGCGCTGATCATCGCAATCCCGCTCGGCATCCTGACCGCCACCCACCGAAACTCGCGAGTTGATACGCTGGGGACAGGCTTCGTGCTGTTCGGCGTGTGCATGCCGAATTTCGTCCTGGCGTTGCTGCTGATCTTCGTCTTCGGCGTCAGTCTGCACTGGCTCCCAATTGCGAGTTACACAGACCCGTTGCAGGATCCGCTCGCTGGACTCAAAGCGCTGCTGCTGCCGTCCCTCACGCTGGGTATGGCACTCGCTGCAGTCATTGCGCGGACATTGCGATCCAGCCTGCTGGAGACTCTTACCGAGGACTACGTGAAAACAGCGCGTGCCAAAGGGCTGGAAGAATCCGCCGTTATCGCAAAACACGTGCTGAAGAACGCACTCATTCCAGTGGTGACCGTGATCGGACTCCAGTTCGGCACACTGATCGGCGGCGCCGTGATCACCGAATACATCTTCGCATTGCCGGGCGTTGGCAGGCTGGTGGTGGATGCGGTCTTCGCGCGCGATTATCCGCTCGTCCAGGGTGTGGTGCTGGTGATTACTGTCGGGTTTATCGCCAGCAACCTGGTGGTGGATATTGTGTACGGCTGGCTCGACCCGCGGATTCGCTACACGTGAGAGCGGCGTTCAGCGCTCGCGGCGCGCGTTTCGGAGCGGTGGTCATGCTACTCGTCGTGGTGATGGCGCTCTTCGCGCCGGTCATTTCGCCGTACGACCCGCTGCACCAGGACGTAAACAATCTTCTCGGTCCACCAAGTGTGCTCCACCCTTTCGGGACTGACAACACCGGCAGGGACGTGCTGGCACGGGTGGTGTGGGGCTCACGCGTGTCGTTGGCCGCTGGCCTGGTTTCGGTGGCAATTGCGCTACTGGTTGGCTGCGCAATTGGTCTGGCCGCCGGCTATTGGGGCGGCCGATTGGACAGCGTTCTGATGCGGTTGATCGATGCCGTGCTGTCGTTCCCGGCCCTGGTCCTGGCACTGGCATTGGGCGCGGTGCTCGGCGCCGGATTGGGTGGCGTTCTCATTGCGCTGGGTGTGGTCTACACGCCGACGTTTGCGCGTTTGATGCGCGGCCAGGTCTTTTCAGTGCGCACGCGCGAATTCGTGCAAGCCGCCCGGGTGCTCGGCGGAGCGGACACCTGGATCTTGTCGCGACATATATTGCCCAACGCCGCGACGCCCATTGTGGTGCAAGCATCGCTGAGCATCGGCTTCGCAATTCTGGCGGAGGCGTCGCTTTCGTTTCTTGGCCTTGGTATCCAGCCACCGGAGCCGTCGTGGGGCAGCATGATCAACGCCGGCCGGGGCTATTTACAGCAAGCCCCGTGGCTGGTTTTTGGTCCTGGAGCCGCGCTCTTCGTCACGGTGCTCGCGCTCAACTTTTTGGGAGATGGAATTCGCGACGCACTCGATCCGCGGGCGTCACGCCGCGCTCGCGTGCGCCTGGACGAACCACGGCCGGCCTTGCGCCAGCAGCCCGCGACGATTCAGGCGCGGATTCGCTCCATGTAGCGCTCCGCGGTGATGCCGAACACCTGGTAGCGCGCAAGCGTGTTCAGCAGGTAGCCGTGCACGCCCATGCGATTGAGGGT
>JAFAZN010000208.1 GCA_019239775.1 Chloroflexota bacterium | reverse complement strand
TTGCTGTCTCGACAGAGACGGCCGATGACGACCGGGACGTGGCCGTGATGCCTCAGTTTAGGATCCGACCGACGGCTCATGGTTGCCTCACATAAGAATCCGACCGAACCGCACGAGCAGCGAGGGTGCGCTGCGCCGCTTCGAGCTGGACTTTGAGTCGGTACGGATCGATGTTCTTCGAGCGCGTTTTGAGTGTGCTCGTCATCTTGATCGATAGTGCTCCGCTGTCCAGCAGTCGGTGAAAAGGTGTCTGAGCGACGTCGTAACGACGGGTGACGCGCGGACCAGAGCGTGTCTTGCTGACCAACTTCCGTACTGGATGCAGGAAGTTGATGTAGTCGCCGGCCAGATCGTGGATCCGCTCGAGTGCGGCGAGAGCTGGCCACTCCAGTCGGTCATAGCCAACCAGCCGGCGGACCACCGCCCAATTCTTTTGCTCAACATGACAGGTGTCGTTCTTGAGGTATGGCAGCGAATTTGCAGTGAATCTACGAAATGACTCTCGTGGGAGATTCGTGCGGCGCCTGGCGCGCAGCTAGAACGCTTGTGCTGATCTAAACTCAGGCGTCGGGTGTAACCGGTGCATCTGGCACACCCTACAGTCGCGACGAACAGTTTTTTGTCACGTTCAGCCTCGCCGTTTTTTGGGCCGTGGCCGCCCGGGAAGCCCGCCGCGACGACGCCGCGAGTCTCTGGCTTCAGCGCAATCTGAACTCAAAATCGCGTGGCGGAGGTGCATGGGAGTCGAACCCACCCTCGACCAGGAAGCTGGCCGAGCAACCGTTTTGAAGACGGCTTAATACCTGTTCCGGCGTGTTCCAGCAAGCGCCAGCGAGCACGATTCGAGTTCAAACCGGCTCGCGTTTGCCCAGCGTGACCCTGGCTGCGCCAGCGTTGCACGCGGTTTTGCAGCAGATTTTGCAGCAAATCGAAGGTGCACCCGGTTTTCATCGTGGTCCAGCACGGCAGCGACGCAGGTAGTGGGCGCGAAGGGATGACGCCCGACCATGTCCACAGTGGCGCGCCCATCTGGGTGGAGGTCCCAGCGTCGAAGCCGTGGCCGGCCAGCGCTGATCGAATCTCGAATGGCGTTATGCGTCGCGTCGACGAGGGTCACTCAGCGACCGCGCTGCCGCGGGTCCAGCGCGTCGCGCAGCCCGTCTCCGAACAGGTTGACGGCCAGCACCAACAGCGAGATTGCAACACCCGGAAACGTCGCTAACCACCAGGCCTGGCGTAAGTACTGCCGACCGTCATTCAGCATGCTGCCCCAGGTCGGCTGACTGGCACCCACGCCCAGGCCGAGAAACGACAGCGCCGCTTCGCTGATGATCACGGTTGCCATCTCCAGGGTTGCCAGCACCAGCACTGGCCCAAGGACATTCGGCAACAGTTGGCGCGCGACGATCCGGGTGGCACTCGCGCCTGCAACGCGCGCGGCCAGCACAAATTCGCGTTCCCGGAGCGACAAGACTTCGGCGCGGACCACGCGACAGTAACTGACCCAACCAGTGAGCGCCAGAGCCAGTATCAAATTCGGCAGACCGGCTCCGAGGGCGGCGCTCAGCGCAATGGCCAGCACCAGCGACGGAAATGCCATCCAGATGTCGAGCAACAACGTCAATGCACCGTCTACCCGGCCGCGCGCATACCCGGCGATGGCGCCAAGCGCGCTGCCGCAAACAGCGCAGATCGTAACCGTAGCCACGCCGACTACGATCGATACGCGCGCCCCGTAAAGCAGGCGCGCCAGCACGTCGCGGCCGAGATTGTCGGCGCCGAGCAGATGCGTGCTCGCAGTGGAGAGGAAAACCGGTTGTTTGAATCGATCGGTCAGGACCTGCGCATCGGGATCGAACGCCGTCAGCGCCGGAGCGAATATTGCCACCAGGACAAAGGCCATGTACGTGAACAGGCCGAGCGCAGCCAGTTTGTTGCGGAGGAAGAACGACGTCAGGAAAACCGAATACGCGGATCCAGCAAGCTGTACAGGACGTCCACCAGAACGTTGAAGAAGACGCGCGTCAACGCGAAGCACAACACGATCCCCTGCAGCAGGAAGTAGTCACGCGCACTGATGGCCTGGACGGTGAGTCGGCCGAGCCCCGGCCAGGCAAAAATGGTCTCCACCACAACGGCACCGCCCAGAATGGTGCCGGCTTGAATGCCGATGATCGTCACCACCGGCAGCAGCGCATTGCGCAGCATGTGGCCCACAATGACCGCGCGCTCGCGCAGGCCTTTCGCGCGCGCACTGGTCACGTATTCCTGATGCATCACTTCGAGCATGCTTGAGCGCGTCATCCGCGCGGTCAGCGCCGCCATTGCTGTTCCGAGCACGAATGCGGGCATGACCAGGTGGGCGAGCGCGTCGCCAAACGCGTCGAAATTGCCTTGCAGCAAACTGTCGAGCAGATAGAAGCCAGTGATCGGCTCCAGGCCAACGCCGAATTCCAGCCGCCCGGAAGCCGGTAGCCAGTTCAGGGTAACGGAAAACAGCAGCACCAGCAGCAGGCCAATCCAGAAGCCGGGCATGGAGATGCCGAGCACCGTCAACACCGTGACCGCGCGGTCGAGCGCGGTGCGGTGCTTGAGCGCGGAAAAGCAGCCGAGCGGGATCGCAATCACTGTCGCGATGAGCAGGCTCGCGAGCGCGAGTTCGATTGTGGCCGGCAGCGCATCGGCAATGACCGGAAGCACCGGCTGTTGGCGCATGAAGCTGCGCCCGAAGTCACCGCTGAGCAGGTGCGCCAGGTAGCTGAGGTACTGCACCGCGGCAGGCTGGTCGAGGCCCCAGGCGGCGCGGATTCGCTGCAGGTCCTGCGGCGAGCTGGCCTCGCCCTGCAACATGATGGCGACCGGATCGCCCGGAATCAGCTGCATCAGTATGAACGTGATCAGCGAGATTCCGAGCAGCACCGGGCCCAGAAGCAGCAGGCGGCGCAGCAGGTAGCGCAGCATGGCTCAAGCGGGCGCAGCCTTGTTCAGGAACATATACCCATCCGCTCGCGGCGTGAAGCCCTTGACCGAGGCTCGCGCTGCCGCGAGCGTGTTTGGCTGCCATAGGAAGAGCCACGGCGCATCGTCCACGATGCTCTTCAAAGCCTGCATCAACAACTGACGACGCTTCTCGAAGTCGAACGTGAAGCGCGCGTCGTCGATCAGCTTGTCCAGCTCCGGCTTGCTGTACCAGGTATCTTTGAAGGTCTGTCGCTGACTGCTGTGGAAGTGACGATAAAAGGTCACTCCACCATCCGCGGCGGAATCGCCCCACGTATTGAAGTACATGTCGCACTCACCACTGTTGATCTTGGTGGTGAGCACACCGAGCTCCATGACGTTGACGTTGGCCGTGACGCCAACCTGCTTCAACTGTCCCGCGACAGCCTCCGCGGCTTCTTTCGTGGCAGCGGTGGTGTCCAGTTGCATGCTGAATTCGGCCTCGGCACCGGCGTCCTTCAGCATCGCCTTCGCGGCGCTGACGTCAAAGGCGTAGCCTTTCAGACTCGGGTCGTACCCGCGCGACTCTGGGAACAACGGTCCGTTCACCGGCACGGCCAGACCAACCAGGACGCTGTTGATGATCGCCGTCTTGTCAATCGCCATGTTGAGCGCCTGGCGCACGTTGACATTGTCGAGCGGTGGCTTGCGCGTGTTCAGCCCGACGTAATGCACGGTGGTGCTGGGTGCGGTGAGCGCTTGCAGATTAGGGTTGGCTTTCAAACCGGCGAAAGCTGCCGGTGGAACTTCGGCGGCGATGTCGATGCCGCCGGACTCCAGCTCGGCGACCATCGCCGACGGATCCGGAATGGGTCTGAAGATTA
>JAFAZN010000130.1 GCA_019239775.1 Chloroflexota bacterium | reverse complement strand
CGGCGGGGTAGCTCAGTGGTAGAGCAGCGGATTCATAAACCGCAGGTCGCGAGTCCGATCCTCGCCCCCGCTACTAAATTCAGATCAATAGACGAGCATCGATACGTACGTTTCGCCAAAGGATCGCACGAATTCGCTCGCGCGTACCTCGATGTCTAGTCTCCGCGCGTGAGTCCGTGCGCGGTGGCAGTTCGCGCAGACGACCTCGCACTTCTCGATTTCAGCCCTGATTGCATCGCGAGACACGGTGCGCATGCGCATGCCACAGATATCGTCGAGCTTGTCTCCGTTCACGTGGTCAAAATCCATCAAATAGGGCGGAAAATCGCCACCGCAGTCCGCGCACGGCTTGCGCTTGAACTGGTTGATCCATTCAGCGAGGCGATCACGCCGCTTTACGCGTGAGACGCGGACGCGACTGACCTGCAGCTGTTTATTACGCGCATACCAAATGTGCTGATACTCGCGGTTATATTCGCGCCTAGCTTCAGGGTCTTTCCTCGGCATCCGATATCGCTCCTTTGAACTGCCTCTGTCGGCGACGGTTCGACAATGACATACGCCCCGTCACCAAAACAGGGATTTTTCTTTCCCCAAAGCGAGCCGCAGGCAGTGGAACGAGCGAAGGTCAACCCCGAGCGGAGCGAGTGGCCGAGTCACAGATTCAGCGAAGCGCCCGGAATCTGTGACCTGCAAGGCCATTCAGGGTTGACCGCAGCGAGCGGAACGTAAGCTGAGTCGGGGAAAGAAAAAGACCGATTTTCCGATTCACGCGGGCAGCGCGCAAGGGAGGTTCGGAACCGTGAGGTTCCGAGGAGCGCCTGGGCCGAGTGGCTTGACGGACACTCGCGCGCACCTGAACTGTTCCGTGCTTTTGACGTACATTGCCAGGGCACGGCACGCGAACGGGCACGTTGGCTGTTGAAGTGAGGCACAATGAGGCGGACCTGACGCACAGTGCCGGTAATTGTCGTCAGTTCAATCCTGACCCGCGCTGCCCCATTCGCTTCAGTCGACCGCGGGCGAGACGATGGCGCGCCGTCGTCTTCACGCACTCGGCTGCCTTGACCTGAGCGGCCAATCGGTCAAGGCGGTTGACTGTGTCCGCCTGGGATTAAGCCTGAAGTGCTGACGGCCACTGCAAAGTGCCGGGGGCGACTTCACTGCGGGCGTTTTCAGCGCTTTTTCAGGTTCGCGGCCGAGTGATGCGGCGGCACTTAAGGGGATTCCCATCAGAGTACGGGGGGTCTGATTCGGTCCGCGGGCCTCGAGACGCGGGATCAGACGCCAACCACCTCAAGGAGAGCATCTGATGGCTCGCACCTTCAGCACATTCAAGCGCAGCGCGCTTGCAGGCCTGTCTGCCGTGGCTATTCTCGGTGCCGCGCTGGCACCCATTCCGGCGTTTGCCCAGCCGATAGGTGGAACGACTCCGCAGGGTTGCCCCGTAGTGGATGAGCACGGAAACGTCTCGCATGTGGCACCCGGCACTGTGATCGGGTTGTTTCACTGCGGCGCCGATGGCGAGTGGCACTTCGGCTGGTTGGTCAGCTGAGCGGTCGAGGGAACCCGCAAATGAGCCCTACCAACAAATTGTCTGTCCGATGGTTGTTGACCGCGGTCGGCCTTGTGGCAGGGCTGTGCGGCAGCACGATGGCCCTGGACGCACCTCTCGTATCTGCTGCTACCGCGGGGCCGCTGTGTGAAGGCTACGGCGCTTGCAGCGTCGCCCCGTTTACAACTCACAACTACCAGCCAGTCATGTCGACCTCGTACTGGGGCATGACGACCGGCGTCGAGTGCACCAACTATGTGGCGTATGTTGAATCTTCGGACTACGGTGTCCCAACCCCGAACTACGCCCTGGGCAACGCTGCGAACTGGGCGACCGCTGCCAAAAACAATGGGGTCACTGTCAACCAAACCCCGACTGTGGGTGCTGTCGCGCAGTGGAACGCCAACGACCCTGACATCGGTTCCGACGGACACGTCGCCATCGTCGAGCAAGTCGGACCGAACGACAGCTTCATCGTCATATCGCAGGACAACTGGTCCAGTGACACGGACAAATACGGCTGGGCGTTGATCCTGAATGGAGCATCAAACCAGGGGGAGCCCTGGCCGGATAACTTCATCCACTTCCGCACGACCACGCTCTCAAACACACCGCCAGACCGTTTGATCCAGTCCACCGGCAACCTCTACTGGACGGCCGACCAAACCGTGAACGGCGTTTCGCAGGCCGACGTCTTCCGCGCCTCGAAAGACAACCAGCCCGGTCAGGAGCGCGTGCTGTATCAGGAATCCCTGCCCGCGACACTGGCGCCGGTTGATTTCGAAGCCATCACGTATGCCAATTCCGGTGGGAACTGGTACGGCTACTTCGTGGCCAATTATCCGCGGCGCAACGAGTCCCAGATCAAGCGAGTGCCGCTCACGGGTGGTGCCGCGGTCGTACTCGGCACCTCCCCAGCGATGATCGGCAATCGCGACCTCGTGACGGACGGGGCATTCCTCTACTGGGCCGACAAGAACGCAATACGCAAGATGCCAATCGCTGGTGGCACGGTCCAGACGCTCGCCTCCGGTGACAGCTTCGCGCACCTTGGGCTCGACGGCTCGGCGCTCTACTACTCCTCCGGAAGCAGCATTCTGCGCGTCCCGACCAGTGGCGGCGGGTCCACCGCGGTCGTGTCGTCGTCGAGTGCCATCACGGCGATGTATCCGCCCTCGGCGACCAACGGCAATATCTACTGGGGCCAGGCCGATGGCTCGGTCTGGTACACAAACTCGAACGGCGTTTCTCTTCATCGAGCGTTGCAAGCACCGGGCGCCGGTGTCAGCGTTACCAGCCTGTCGGTGGCAGACAATTACATCCTCTGGGGCAATTGCCTCAACGGAGCCTGCGCGGTGGATGGCTACGACAACGGCAACCTCGTGTCCGTGTCCACATCCGGTCCTCCGGTGGACGTCCAGGGTGACGCGGGCGCGTGGTACTCGGGCGATTCCGCGCTGGAGAAGCTCACCATCTAACGGGCCGATCCGTCCACTTTCCAAGGCGGAGGCATGCGGGCGAAGTTAGCCCGCTGGCTTGCGGCCGCGGATGCGGCGGCGGGTGCGCGAGATCTTGGCGTCGCTTG
>JAFAZN010000491.1 GCA_019239775.1 Chloroflexota bacterium | reverse complement strand
GTGGCGTTCTAGGCTGGGCGGCCGCGGCAGCTCATTCAGGGCGTTGTGCACCGCCGTGGGCAGCAAGTCGCGCGTGAACGGCGCGAATGGCGGCGGCGCAATGTTGATCACCTGACCTGGCTCCAGCTCGAGCGAAAGCAACTTGCCCACAGCATCGGAGCCCAACAACAGGATCGGCTCCTCGCCGACCGACTCCACGCGACCGCCAATCACCTTCACGCCGCCGCGCGTTCCGACCTCGACGCCCAGCAGCCCGGGCAGTGTGCACACCGCGTCGCGCGCAATGGCGCCATCCACGATCCCGCGGTCGGCGCCACCATCCAGCAGCAGCCGCGGCGCCCAACCGAGTCCACTCACCAGGTCATACTGAGCGCGGCCGCAGACACGCTGTGCCAAGAGCAGTCCGCCCAGCGCCATCGCGCCGGCGCCAACGCCGATCACGGGCACGCCCTGGCGCGCCACCCGACGCATGGCGAAGGTGAGCTGGGTGGCGAACACGCTCATATACGCGTCGAAGAGATTCTCGACGAAGACCCAGACCGAACTCACGCCTGAAAGCCTGCGCAGCAACACGTCGGACTGCGCCAGGTCACGGTTCTCTATACGTGCCAGAACTGCTGTGCGCCCAGCGCGCGCGAGTAAGTCGGCAACTTCGCGAGCCAGAGGTGATGGGCGTCCGCATTCGACCAGCGCGACCCTGTCCTGCTCAGGTCGTGCACTGAGGTCGTCGGCCAGCCACAGCGTGCGATCGAGGTCAGTCGTAACTGCCGTAGCCAGATAGCGCGGAATGCCCACTCTCTGAATATCGTCGTGGATGCTCCAGCAAATCCCCCCTGAATGGGTGAGGTCTGCGATGATGCTGGGCGCATGGCGGTCTACCTGGTTGTCGCGGCGCATCCGGACGATCCCGACTTCGGTGTCGCGGGCACCGCGGCGCGCCTGGCGCGCGATGGGCACGAGGTCCACTACCTGATGCTGACCAGTGGCGACGCTGGCAGCGAGGATCCGATGATTCCACCAGCTGAGCTCATGCGGGTGCGCGAAGCCGAGCAAGAAGCCGCTGGCCGCGTGCTCGGACTCAGCAGCGTGCTGTTCTTGCGTTATCCGGACGGCGAGCTGCAGCCCACGCTCGAGTTGCGCAAAGCGATCGTGCGGGTGATGCGCAAGCTACGCGTCGACGTGGTGCTGTGCCAGGATCCGCGCTCGCTGGTTGACGATGACAGCACCTATCTGAACCATCCCGATCACCGGGCCGCGGGACAGGTGGCCCTTGACGCCGCATTCCCTGCCGCGGGGAATCCGAGCGCGTTCCGCGACCTGCTCGCCGAAGGGTTGAAGGCGCACAAGGTCAGGGAGGTCTGGCTGTACTTCACCGGTGGCCAGCACCTGAACCATTTTGTCGACATTACCGATACGCTCGAGCAGAAGATCGAGGCGCTGGCGCTACATGCCAGCCAGATTGGCGAGTGGGCGCGCACTGGGGGCTTGCGCGAGGAGATGACGAAGTGGGCAACCGAAACCGCGCGGCGCCACGAGCTGGGGTTCGAGTACGCCGAAGGGTTTCAGCGCATCGTGCTGGAACGCGAACAAGAGCGCCCGGCGGAGGCCGCGGCGGTCGAGACCCAGGCGGACTAGCTCGGCGCGGCGGCCGCCTGCTCGGGAGTCAACGCTTCGTCGATCAGCATCACCGGGATGCCGTCGCGAATGGGGTAGTGGCGTTTGCATTCGCCGCAGACCAGGTAGTTGCCCTCGCGCGTCACGGGCTGTTTATCCAGTGGACACGCCAGGATCGCCAGTAGTTCGGGATCGACGTCGCCGCCCAACTTCGGAGGTTCGGAGGGCTCGACCGCACTCGGCGCCGACCAGGTCTCGCTTACGGTAGAAGAGCGCTTGCGCCAGAACCACACGGCGCCTCCCGCGGCCAGCGCCACCAGCAGCAGCCGCTTCATACTGTCACCGGCAGAATGTCGGAGCGACGCTGCTCGAACGATTCGATGTCGCCGGCGAGCTTCAATGTCAGCCCGATGTCATCCAGGCCGTTGAGCAGGCGGTGCTTCACGCCCGGATCGATTTCGAAGTTCGCCAGCGTGTCGGCCGAATCCGAGACGGTCTGGTGTTCCAGGTCGATCGTCAGGCGATAATCGCGTTCGCGCTCCGCGCGATCGAGGATCTGGCGCACCAGCGGTTCGGGCAGCTCCACGGGCAAAAAGCCGTTCTGGTAGCTGTTGTTGCGGAAGATATCGCCGAAGCTGGGCGCGATCACTACTCGGAAGCCGTACTGCTGAAGCGCCCACGGCGCATGCTCGCGCGACGAACCTGAGCCGAAGTTTCGTCCACTCACCAGGATGCTGGCGCCTTGATATTCGGGTTTGTTCAGCACGAAGTCTCGGTTCTTGGTGCCATCCGGGAGAAATCGCCAATCAAAGAACAGGCCTTCGTCGTATCCCGTGCGCTTGATGCTCTTGAGGAACTGCTTGGGAATGATCTGGTCGGTATCGACGTCGACGCGATCCAGCGGTGCGACGAGGCCAGTGTGCGTTGTAAACGGCTGCATCGCTCAGTTCCACTCCCTGACATCGACAAAATGCCCTGCAATTGCAGCGGCTGCCGCCATGGGTGGGCTCACCAGGTGCGTACGTCCGCCCTTGCCCTGGCGACCTTCGAAGTTCCGGTTGGACGTACTCGCGCAACGTTCGCCGGGCTGCAAGATGTCGGGGTTCATCCCCAGGCACATGCTGCAGCCAGCTTCGCGCCACTCGAAGCCCGCGTCCGCAAAGACGCGGTCCAGGCCCTCCTGCTCGGCCGCCACCTTGACCTGGTGCGAGCCAGGCACCACCATCGCCCGCACGCGCGGGTGCACCTTCTTGCCTTGAACGATCTGCGCTGCGGCGCGCAGGTCCTCCAGCCGAGAGTTGGTGCACGAGCCAATAAACACCCGGTCCAGGGAGATGTCCTGAATTGGCGTGCGCGGCCGCAGGTCCATGTAGCGCAGGGCTTGCTCGATCGACCGACGATCGTCATCCGAGCGCGCGCTAGCCGGATCGGGAACGCGGCCGTCGACCGGTACCACCATCCCAGGGTTCGTGCCCCACGTCACATGCGGTGCGAGGCGGGCGGCCTCAACCGTGACCGTGCGGTCGTAGGTGGCGCCAGGATCCGTACGTAGCTGACGCCAGGCGTCCAACGCTCGCTCCCAGGCCGGACCTTTGGGCGCATGCGGGCGGCCTTCGACAAAGGCGAAGGTGGTGTCGTCCGGCGCGACCATGCCTGCCCGGGCGCCACCTTCAATGCTCATGTTGCAGACCGTCATGCGACCTTCCATCGAGAGCGCTCGAATAGCGCTGCCGGTGTACTCGATCACGTGGCCGATGCCACCGCCTATGCCGATGCGACCGATAATGCCCAGCACGATGTCCTTGGCGGTGACGCCAACCGGAAGCTCGCCGTCAACGCGCACCTCCATCGGCTTCGGCTTGCGCTGCGGCAGGGTCTGGGTGGCCAGGACATGCTCGACCTCACTGGTCCCGATGCCGAACGCCAGTGCACCAAAGGCACCGTGGGTACTGGTGTGGCTGTCACCGCACACCACGGTCATGCCCGGTTGGGTCAAGCCCAGCTCGGGGCCGATCACGTGCACGATGCCCTGCAGCGGGCTGAAGCGATCTTCCAGTCGAATCCCGAACTCTTTGCAGTTGCGCTCCAGCGCGTCGAGCTGCTCCTTCGCGATCGGGTCCGTGACTGGCTGATCCAGCGGCCACGTCGGCGTGTTGTGGTCCATCGTGGCGATGGTGAGGTCCGTACGGCGCACCTTCCGCCCAGCCAGCCGCAGACCGTCGAACGCCTGAGGTGAGGTCACTTCGTGCACCAGGTGGAGGTCGATATAGAGCAGCGTGGGTTCGCCGGGTGCCTCGTGAACAACGTGGGCGTCCCAGATCTTTTCGAACAGCGTGCGAGGGGGCATTGGGGCAGACGAAGTCTACAATGGCCGCACAACCATGAATCGCCGCGGGGCGTTGCGGGTCCTGGGGGTGGGTGGCCTCGCCTCGTTGCTCGGCGCGTGCAGCACTGTCGTGCCGCCTGCACCGGTGAGCCCGCCTACTGAGGCGCCCACGCCGCTGCCGACGGTGGCGCCCACTGAAGTCCCAACTATTTCTGGGCTGCGCCTGGCCGTGGACCAGGACCCCGACACGCTCGATCCCGCCGGGCAGAGCAATTCAATCGCTTCGAGCATCGTCGACCACATGGTCGAACCATTGGTCCGTCTTCAGCCTGACGGCACCATCGTGCCGGCCCTGGCGCGTAAGTTCTCGCAGTCGACGGATGGCAAGACGTATACGTTCGAGCTGCGCACCGACGTCGAGTTCCACGATGGCAGCCAGCTCGATGCTGAGGCCACGGCGATCTCGCTGCAGCGCTTCCTCGACCCGAACCTGCGCGTGCCGATGCGCGCCCCGTTCGATGCCAACCTGATCGACGGTGTCACCCCGACCGATCCGCACACGCTGCGCATCACCCTCAAGGACCGTTCGCGGTTGTTCCTGCAGAAGCTCGCGGCGACGGAGCTGGGCATCGTCTCGCCCGCTCATGCGCGGGCGTTTCCAGATGGGTTCAACGACGAGCCGGTCGGCACCGGGCCGTACCGCTTCAAGGAGCGTCGAAAAGGCGAGAGTGTGGTGCTCGAGCGGTTCGACCGCTATTGGGGCCAGCGCGCAACCTTCCCGGCCATCCAGTTCCGCATCGTGCCCGAGGTCGCCACTCGCGAGAGCTTGCTTTTGGCCAACCAGGTCGAGGTCATCATCGACCCGCCGCTCGCGGACTTGCCTGCCTTGCAGAAGAACCCGGCGTTGAAAGTAGTCCAGACGCCGACGGCGCGGTCGACCTTCATCGCCATGGACCTCACGTTGCCGGGCGGTACACCGCTCGACATCAAGAAAGCGCGCCAGGCGCTGAACTATGCGGTGGATCGCGACGGCATCATTCGCAACGTGCTTTTCGGCGCAGCCACGCCACTGGATGCCCCGATGGCGTCTTCGCTGGTCGGCTACTCGAAGATCGGCGGCTACGGCTATGACCTCGGCAAGGCGCGTCAACTGCTTCTCGAGGCGGGCACGCCTGCCCTGCATCTGCGTCTGCTGTACCCGACCGGGCATTCGATGCAGGAGGCGGTCGCCGCCCAACTGGCCCAGGCGATTGCGGGCAACCTCCACGATGCGGGGGTTGACGTGGACCTGGTTGGCGCTGATTGGGCTTCGTTCCTGGCGGCCGTCAGCGTGCCCGAGGATCGCGGCACGGCGCACATGCACCTGTTCAACTGGGCCCCCGCGTTACTCGACGCCTCACAGCAGATGACCCAGTTCCTGCGCACCCAGTGGCCGCCGGCGGGTCTGGCCACCTCGCACTACTGGAATCCGAAGGTGGAGCTCCTGGTCTCAGAAGCAGCGCGCGAGGCTGACGACGCGACGCGTCAGTCGGAGTATGCGGAGGCGCAACGGATCGTGTGGGACGATGCGCCGTGGATCTTCCTGTGGTCGCCGAGCTTTCTGATGGTGCACTCGGCGCGAGTGCAGGGAGTGAACGCGATGCCAACGGAGAAGTTCTCCGTGGCCTACGCCGAGCCTATCTCAACGTAGCACCCTGATACAGAAACATGCGTGGGTTCAACAAAGTTCGCGGTTTTCACTGCGTGATGACACATGTGCAGTGACCCATCCTGTAAACGAGGATCAAATGAGGCGATATTCGCTTACCTGGTGAGTGCCACGCGGGCGAAGGCGTAGCTGCCTGGCGCCCAGGTCCAGTTGTACGAGTATGAGTAGATGCTGGAGGCGCCGCAGTTGGTCGGATTCACAATTGTGCGCGTCCACTTCTCGTTGCCGTTGCCAATGCCGAATACCTGCATACACGCGAACGCGACAATGTGCGCGTCACCGGCGGGATTATTGCCGTCGGTAATCGGGATGGACAGATAGCACGTCCCGCCGTTGGTTGGATCGCCCATCCCTGGGTTCGTGCATGGTGTCACGAGGTCCGCCGCCGGGTTACCGTTGACAGTGGGAACGTCGGTCCCGAGAGTAATCGAGCCGCCGTCCGGGACGACGAACGCAAGTCCATATGGGGAGGTACGTTCGTCCTATTCCGCGTCGTCAAACGAGACCTTGGACATGCTCGGAGCTCTGGGGAGGGTGAAGTGAAAGGTCGAGCCCTGGCCTACGCCATCACTGGTAGCCCAGATGCGGCCTGCGTTCAGCTCCACGAGCTGGCGGGCGATGTACAGGCCGAGGCCGGTGCCGCGGATTGAGTCTCGCTCGGGCCGCTCGACGCGTTGGAAGCGCTCGAATAGGCGGCCGAGCCAGTCCGCGGGGATGCCCAGTCCTGCGTCGGCGACGCACACTTCCACTTCGCGACGCAATCGCTCGGATGCGGCGATCGCAACCAGCCCGCCGCCGGGTGAGTACTTAATGGCGTTCGACACCAGGTTGCGCAGCACCCGTTCCACCTGCGCCGGATCGGCGAAAACACGCAGTGAGTCGGGGATCTCAATCGCGAGCGAGTGCGCGGTCAGAGCGGCTTGCGGACCGAATTGTTCGACGACACGAGCGACGATCTCGCGCAGCTCGAACTCGCGGCGTTCGGCTTGAAAGCGGCCCGAGTCGAGGCGCGAAACGTCGAGCAGCTGGTCTACCACCTGGCCAAGCTGAGCGGCCTCGACCTGGACGATATTGAGCCAGCGATCCCGCAGCGTTGGATCCACCGGTGTGCGCAGAAGCTCGGTGTAGCCCTGCAGGCTGGTTAGCGGAGTGCGTAGCTCGTGCGCAGTGGTGGCAATGAAGTCGGACTTGGCGCGATCTACCGTCCTCAACGCTTCGAGCTCGGCAGATTCTTCGAGCAGCGCGTCCCGCTCCAGCATGAGCGCGACGCGCTGGGCAACTTCCTGCATCAGTCCGAGGCGCCGCGAGCGTTCGTCATCACCTGGTGTCGCCGATGTCCAGGCAACCAACCACCCTAGGGTGTGATCGGCCCCCAGTAGCTGGGCCGCAAGCCACGTGCCGCCTGGTACGCCGATCCATTCCGAGACGTAACCGCGCTCGACGCGTTCGGCGAACGACAGTACCTCGTGAAATGGTTGGGTCTGGATGGCACCGGCGCGCGCCGCAACCTGAGGGGCGCCAACCCCGTGCACGCTGCGCTGCATGCCGTGCGCGGACTGCCAAAAGATGGCGCAGAGCTCACCAAGGGCGGGAACGCAACGCTCCACCACGCGCGGTGGCAGTGTTTCGGTTCGCGGCTCCATCGCCGTCAGCTGGCCGAGGTCGCTCAGCAGGGATAGCTCTTCGCCGTGCTGTCGCAGCAGGTCTGATGCAGCGCGCAGGTCGGCGTTGGCCGCCTCCAGGCGATGAACCGCCCCAGCCGTACGCTCGACGTACTGTTTGATCACCACACGCATGGCCAGTGGTGGGGCAACGAACAAGGCGGTTCCGAGGGGTCCCAGCGTGACCGTCGCGACCGCCAGGCCAAGACCCATCCAGCCCAGCACCACATAGTGCGGAAAGAGCCAGCGGTAGTTGCGCGACCACACAGCGCGTGGATCTGTGCCCAGGTCCAGTGCGACTGCCCCCGTGATCAGGAAGGTGTGCAGGTAATAGATCGTCGAAGCGGCGGCGCTGCCTATCGCCAGTAGGCCGAGCTGGGAGGTGTCCACCGGGATACGACCGCCGGCCGTGGCCAGGATCATGGCTGGCACACCCGTGAGTGTGAACGCGCTCGCGTTGAAGGCCACCCGGTGCCACTCGCTTCGTCGCAGCGCCCCGCGCAGCACCGCAACTGCACAGACGGCCAGCAAGGTCGCCGCCGGGCCACCCAGCAGGCCGGCCGCCACGATCGGCGCGAAGCTCACTGAGAACGAGGAGCGATCGTAGAGCTCGAAGGCCAGCAGCTCCGACAACGCCACAAGCCCGAGCACGCCCGCGGCTAACGGCAGGTCAGGGAGCGGGTTGGTGGCGAGCACGATCGCCGCCAGCGCCAGGCCGACGCCAATGACTGCCACCTCGTAGCCGCCGAGCCAATCGCGCGGCGGAGTCCACGAGGCGGTGTCCGCCCCGGCGACGTGGCCGTTGGATGTCTGTGGGGCAACGCCGTTATGCGTCGGCCAGGCGCCAGGTGCTGTGATGTGGACTTCGGCGGTCACACGTGGTCCCACGAGCGCGGCACGGGTGGCTGCGTCGCGCACGGTTCGCATCACCTGTGGGGCATCGGTCCTTGCGTCGGAGGCGACGCTGGCGTAGGCCGCGCTGACCGTAAGCCCCACGGGTTCGCGCGTTGTCGGCACGCTGTACGGCCGGGCGGCGAGCTCATCGGTAATCCGTCGAGCGAGCGCGCCGAGAAGGCTGCCACCGAGCCCAGGCACGACAATGCCGATGCTGCCTTCGTCGAGGCGCGCCACGAGGTCGAATTCGCGCACGACTGAATGCAGTCGATCAGCGATCGCCACGATTGAGAAATCGAGCATGGCGCGGCCATACCGCTCCACCAGCGAGGGCAGGTCGTCCACGACGGCGACGATGAGGCCGCTGGCGTGGGCGCTGGCGCGGGCGCGTCGAAGCTCGAGGTCGAGTGCTTCCTCGAGGTGGCGCGCGTTGTACAGCCCGCTGAGCGGATCCCGATGGCTGGTCGACTCGACGTTTGCCACGCGCAGCGCGCGGTAGATAAGGATGAGCGGCGAGGCCGTGACGACGATTGTGAATGGCTGAAGCTGCAGCCCCCCGCCGATGCCGATGCCGACCACCAGGAGGAGCCCATCGAGGCCCAGACTTTCGATGCCCAACAGACCCGAGCTCCTCGGTCGAATGCCGCGCGCCAACCAGAGCACGATCGCCGTCAGGCCGTGATTGAGCCCGAGCATCACGCCCGCGGCGATCAACGCAACTACAAGAGAGCGTGGGTCTGCCAACGAGAGCGGCCGCGCCCCTGCACGCTCCAGCAACCCGAACGCCGCGCCGGCGGCGATCAAGTAGCAGCCGACGTTGTAGAGCTGGATGTAGGCGGGCCGCGGCCGCCGCAGCCACTCCGCGATATGCGCGGCGATCACGATGAGCACGACAGCCGGCCAGCTCAGCACCAGCACACTCGCCATCAGGAACGCCTGAGTGGCGTGGTATGCCTGGTGACGTGGGGCAATTACCGGGAATGCGTGCGCGATCGACGCGCCGATCAGCAACAACCAGAACGCGGGTTGCGCAACCTGCGCGGCGACCTCGGGCTGTTGCGCATCGAGCACGCCGATTGCGACTGCCACCGCGCCGCACGCGATGACGCTGCAAATCCAGGTCTGCGCGGCCGCGCTCACATCCCGCATACGGCGAGCCCCCTGGCGTACTTCGCGCTAATCGTTGCCGATGACCGAGTCCGAGCTGACACTGTCCCAACTGACGGAGTCCCAGCTCACCGAATCCCAACTGACGCTGTCCCAACTGACCGAATCCCAGCTCACGGAGTCCCAGCTGACCGAGTCCCAGCTGACGTTGGACTGGCCGGTCGCCGCGAGATAGGCGAGTCCAACCAGCCGATTCGGCACCAGGCCGAGGTTCGCCCGAGGGACGGCACCTGAAAAGGCCAGGGCATTTGCTGCATTGACCTCACCCGCGCCAGCACCGGGACCTAAGCTGCGCGCGGTGTCTGCGAGTAGCCACTTCACCTGGTCAGGTGCCAGCGACGGACGCGCCTGTCCCAGCAGCGCAACAACACCCGAGACCATCGGCGCGGCGGCCGACGTGCCGCTCAACTGGATGTACTTGTGGTCGATGACCTTCGTCGGAAACTCGCGGGCCAGAACCGCGCCATTGCTGGAGAGTGGCCCGATGATGTGTCGCCCTGGCGCGACCAGGTCCGGTTTGGTGAAGCCGTCCTGGGTGAGGCCGAAAGACGAGAACCACGCCAGGGTGTCGTCCTGGGGAGAGGGTGTCCCCTGGTCGTCGCTGGCACCGACCGTAATGACGTAGGGATCGTTGGCGGGTGCGAACTGCGCGGTGTTCGCACCAAGGTTGCCGGCGGAGACCACGACGGTCACGCCGCTGTGCCACACCATCTCGACGGCCGCGTCCAGCAGATTGGTCGCGTAGCCCTCGGCGAGGCTCGACACGAACGAGAGATTGACGACGCGGATGTTGTAAATGGCGTGGTTATCCATCACCCAGCCAAGGGCCTGCAGCACGTCGGAGGCGTGCGCTTCCCCCGCGTCGTCGCTGACTTTGAGGTTTACCAGCGAAGCCGCGGGCGCCACGCCCGTGTACGTGTCGCCTGCGCCCGCGGCGATACCTGCCACCCACGTACCGTGGCCGTACTGGTCCGCGGTGCTGGAGGCGCCCTGGTTGAAGCGCATGTCGACGATGACGCGGGAAGGGGTGCCTAGGTCCTCGTGCGACTTAATGCCACTGTCCAGGATCGCGATAGCCACACCGTTGCCAGTGGTACCGCCGGCCCACACCGCGGGGGCGCCGATGGTGCTCGTAAACACGGAGGGTGGACCGGGCGAGTTGTTGGGGCCAGCAACGGCCCGCATCACGGGGTCCAATGCCACCCGGGTGACGCCGGGTTGGCTCGCCAGCGCATCGAGTTGATCGGCCGAGACCGTTGCGGCTACTCCGGCCAGGCGCGGCAAGCTTGCTTTGACCTGAGCGCCTGAGCGCTGGAGGCCCTGCAGCGCATCACTCGGGCGGCGCGACTGGACAATTACGCGGACCGCGTCGTGTGGGTGCAGAGAGCGGAACTCCTGGAGCGGCTGATCCAGGTGCGCGACCGGCGCGCCCGCGCCGTAGGCCGCTGGCTCACCGCCGACCGAGGCGACGCTGAGCAGCAGAGCCACGAGCCCTGGCAACCAACTGCGGCTCACCCGCCTACACTCCGCTGTCCACCAGCTGTTTGCGGTTGAGCATGTAGCCCATGCCTCGCACCGTAAGAACGTAACGCGGACGGTCGACCTGTGGCTCGATCTTGTGCCGCAGGTGGCGCACGTGGACCTTCACGATCTCCTGGGCATCGCGCTCGGCAACCTCGTAGCCCTGGGCAATGCGCATCAACTCGCCCGGGCTCACGACTTGCCCGGGCCGTCGCGCGAGCGCCGCCAGCAGCCGAAATTCCGTGGGCGTGAGGTGCACCACGCTATCACCGCGCCGTACTTCGGCGCTGGCCAGGTCCAACGTAAGGCCGTGGAGCTCGATCAGCCGCGATTGGACTTTGGGCGAGGCGGCGCGGCGTAGCAGCGCCTGTACTCGAGCCGCCAGCACCATTGGCGAAAAGGGCTTGGCCACGTAGTCGTCGGCGCCCAGCCGCAGGCCTTTGACCAGCGACTCGTCGTCGGCAAGCGCGGTCATGATCAGGATCGGCACGTCCGATTCAGCTCGCAGACGTCGACAGACCTCCCAGCCGTCGAGGTCGGGTAGTCGAATATCGAGCACGACCAGGTCCGGCGGCGCGCGATGCGCCGACTCGAGCGCGGCGCCGCCGTTTGAAACGGCCTGCACCCGGTAGCCCGCCCCCTGGAGCGTGTACGACACCAGCTCGCGCACATGCGCCTCGTCTTCAACGACCAGCACCAGCTCTGCCATGCGCGCTGTATTCACCGTAATGACGCGTCCGCGGCTGGCAAAAGAGAAGGTTTGGTGAAGAGAGTACCAACGGCAGACCAAACCCATCCCCGCGGCCCTGGGAACGTGCGTTTCCGACGGCGAAGGTCAGGCTGACATGAGCAGGCGGGTACATAGGCTTGGCGCGGGGCGTCGATCGGCTCGTCGCGGCCAGGCATTGGTCGAGCTTGCCATCGTTTTTCCGGTGCTGGTGGGCATTATTGCTGTGCTCTTCCAGTTCGGCATTCTGTTCATCGCCTACCTGAGCCTGGTGCACCAAACGCGCGACATCGGTCGCTATGTAGCCGTGCATCCGGACACGCTCGATGGCTCGCCCGGCTCGTCGTCGCCGCCCTGCGCCAGCACCCGACCTTCGGGCAGCCTCTGGGAGCACGTCTGCAACGACGTGCCCAGCGTGATCGACGCCACCAAGATCAAGGACGTCCCGCTGGTGAGCCCGGCGTGCACCACGATCAGCAGCACCAGCGGACATTGCGTGAGTGGCTCGACGCAGATTCGAACGACGGGCAGCGAGATCCATATTCAGATGTCTTACGACGCCAGCTCAATCATCTTCTTGCCAACCAACTTTCAGTTGGGCGCATGGCTGAAAGTGGCCATTCCGACCCAGCTACCCACATACGACTACTACGTCATGGTGGAGCCACATTGATGCAGATGCGACTCCGTCGCCTCGTTGCCGCCGCCCGTACGCGTGAATCGGCCCAGATCATGGTCCTGTTCGTCGTCTTCATCATGGTGCTGCTGGTGCTCGCGGGCAGTGCCTACGACTACGCCTCCATCGTGGTCGACGATGCCAAACTGCAGAACGCCGTGGATGCCTCAGCCCTGGCTGGCGCTGACGCGCTCACCTCGAACCAGACGCTGCCCGCCTCGACGCAGGTCGCCCTGGCCATCGCCACGACCAATTCCTACCTGAGTGACAACCAGGTCACCTCGTCGAACAGCACCATTGCCGTAACGCCTGTGCCGTGGGTGCCGGGCGCCGGTACACCGACGCCAGTTGCCACCGTTTACACGGGCATTAGCGTGAACGTCACGCGCAACCATCCGACGGCCTTCTGGCCGCTGGTTGGCGTGCCTCAGGTGACCCTGCACAACGCGGGTGCGGCGCAAGGTGCCAGCAACATGATGGACATCATGCTCGCCATGGACACCACAGGCAGCCTCGTGTTGACCGGCGACCTGACCGATACGGGCATGGGCAAGACGGGCACTACCCTGTCCAGTGCGATCACCAACTTCGTCCAGCAGCTGAACCCAACGTCGACGGACCCGCTGGGTCCAAAGATCGGCATCGCACGCTACGCGGGGATCAAGTGCTCGTGGAAGGACCTCAATAGCGACGGCAACATTGACGTCTACGGCGATAACTCGCAGCCGAACGAGTACACCAAGACGCAAACGGGCACCAGCTGCACCGACGACGTCACCGTGCTCTCGAATCTGACGCAGAACCAGACGAACTTGGTCAATATCGCCAGTGGCACGTCGGGCAGCTGTCCATCGGGCGTACCAACCACCGAGGCGTGCCCCCTCCAGCACCACCCGTACATCCTCGGCACCGAGGTCTATCACAACGGTGGGAGTACGCAAACCAACAGCTATTTCCCCTACTTCACGGGCACCAAGGAGCCGAACGCCATCTGTGCGTTGATGCCCGCGGACAGTAACTGTGCCGAGGTGCCGTCAGCCGTCAGCACCAACGGCTTTGCCTGGTCCACCGCCAACGGCGGCCGCAACGGATCGGGCACGGCGCAGGCGCATCGCGTACTGGTCATCATGACCGACGGTCAGGACGAAGCCTGGCCGACCACCGGCGTTGCGCCAAACCAGACGGACTATGCCTTTCCCGAATCGCCAGCCTCGCAGTACGACAGCATGTTTACCTCGCTGGCGACGAACCTGAAGGCGAACAATCCGGACGGTAACGGCGGGCCTGGGGTCGAGATTTACGTCGTCGGCTATTTCTGCACAGATGGCGGCAGCTACCAATCGGGTACGTACCCTCCTAACAACTTCTGCGAAAGCCAGATTGCCTATACGAGCGCGCCGCGCGCTTGCCCTGGCCCGCCAGGTGCCTCGGCACCTTCGTCCAGTCAGCTGTCGCCGATCGACCAGCTCTTGATCCAGGTCTCGTCCTCGTCACCAGGCACGTGCGACCACTACATCCCGCTCTCGAAAACTGAAAGCTTGCCTACCGTTTTCAGCCAGCTGGCTGGGACCATCTCGCGAGGACGCCTCACGCAATGATGCGTCCTCGGCGTCGCCACCAGCGTGAAGGCGGTCAGGCGCTGGTCGAGTTCGCGCTGACGCTGTCAGTGTTTTCGATCTTCGTCATGCTGGTGATCCAGCTGGGGCTCCTGTTCGTGGCCTACTACAGCGAAACGCGCATGGCTCGTGAGACCGCGCGCTGGCTAGCCGTCAACTCGAAAACCACCACGGACGACCTGGTGGCGACGCATATGCAGAACACGATGCTGCCGGGCCTGGCGGGCGCGGCACCCAGCAACCAGGTCACCGGCACCACGTCGGTCGATGCCAGCGTCGACGTGGGCTCGTTGCATGCGCAATACACGCCGTGCGTGACGAATGGATCGGTGTGCACAGACTCGGATCGCGCACCGGGCGCAACACTGTACGTCCAGCTGCAATACAACGTGGCTGGCTCGCACGTGCTGTTTCTGCCGACCAACTTTCGGATCGGCTCTCTGGAAGTGAATGTGCCTACCTCGCTGCCTGCATACCGCGTCTACGTGCTCGTGGAGTAACGACCTCGTTTCCTCGTTCTGGCCTGGCGGTAGACTGACCCGCGGTCGCCGCCGTGCTGCACTATGTCGCTCGCCGACTGCTCGCTGCCGTACCCACGCTGCTGGGAGTGTCCATCGTCGTCTTCCTGATGGTGCGCCTGCTGCCGGGCGATCCTGCTCGCGTTGTCGCAGGGCTGCTCGCGTCGGAAACCGACGTCGAAAACATTCGCCACCAGCTCGGGCTCGATCAGCCCGGGCTCGTCCAGTACGCGCAGTTCCTGCTCAGGCTCGTGCACTTCGACCTGGGTACTTCCGTGCGCACGGGGCAGCCAGTGGTTGCTGAGGTGCTGGCGCGCTTGCCCTGGACCATCGAGCTCGCCGCAACCAGCATCGCCGTAGCCGCGGTGCTCGGCATCGCCGGCGGGCTCGTCGCCGCGCTGTATCACAACCGCCGCCTCGACGTCGTCATGTCCGCGTTGATGCTGTTTGGCATCTCCATGCCGGTCTACTGGTTCGGCTTGATGCTCATCGTGGTTTTCGCCATCAAGCTGCAGTGGCTGCCCGCGGCTGGCTCACAGGATCCGGGCGCATGGATCCTGCCCACGTTGACCCTGGCGGCGTTCTCAGTGGCATTGATCGCACGAATGACCCGCTCCACGATGCTCGAAGTCCTACGGGCGGATTATGTGCGTACGGCGCGCGCCAAAGGACTGTTCGAACGCGGGGTCGTCTACGGACATGCCCTGCGCAATGCCATGCTGCCCATCGTTACCGTCGTCGGGCACCAGTTCGGCACCCTTCTGGGCGGCGCCGTCCTGACCGAGACAGTCTTTGGCTGGCCAGGTATGGGGCAGTTACTCGTAGACGCGTTGTTCGCGCGCGATTACCCGGTGGTCCAGGGCATCGTGCTGACGTTTTCGACCCTATTCATCCTGGTCAACCTGGCAGTCGACCTGCTGTACAGCGCCATCGATCCGCGAATCCAATACGCGTGAGCTCGAGCACGGTTGCGCCCGAACCACGTAGTGAACCTCCGCGTGTTCCAGTTGAGTCCGCCCGGACTGCCGAGGCACTTCGTCGCGGCGATCGCATCCGGCACGTGCGACCGCTAAGCCGATGGTGGCAACGCTTCTGCCGCAACCGCGGCGCAGTGGTTGGGCTGCTGATCCTGTGTACCTTCGCGGTGGTTGCTCTTGCCGCGCCCATGGCGACGACCTACGACCCCGAACAAGCCCGGCTGGACCAAAAGCTCCTCGAGCCATCGCCCGCCCACCTGTTGGGCACCGATCAGATCGGCCGCGACATCCTGGCGCGGCTGGCCTACGGCGGCCGCTTCTCTCTGTTCATCGGCTTCGCCGCGGTCGCGCTTGGATTGGTCATCGGAGTACCCCTCGGCACGATCTGCGGCTTCTATGGCGGATGGCTCGACCTCATTCTTCAGCGCATCATCGACGTCTTTCTCTCGTTTCCAGGCTTCCTGCTCGCCCTGTCCCTGGTAGCCGTTCTGGGCGTGGGCATTACCAACGTGATCCTGGCCGTCGGTCTCGGCGTGGTTCCCGCGTTTGTACGGCTGACTCGCGCTTCAACGCTCTCGGTACGACATCGCCCATACGTTGACGCAGCCCAGGCAGCGGGTGCCAGCGGGTCGTCGATCATCCTGCGCCACGTGCTCCCCAACGCCCTTGCGCCCGTGGTGATCCAGGCGACCCTGGGACTGGGCGCAACGTTGCTCACCGCGGCTGGGCTCGGTTTCCTGGGACTCGGGGTGCAGCAGCCCACGCCTGAATGGGGCGCAATGCTGGGCGAAGGGCGTAGCTATATTTTTTCGAACCCGAACCTGGCCACCTTCCCGGGTGTGGCGATCTTCCTGACAGTCCTCGGGTTCAATCTCGCGGGAGACGGCCTTCGCGACGCGCTCGACCCCACCCTCACCTAACCGCCAGGGGTCCCAACACCTTCGGTTAGAGTTATTCATTGTGAGCCCTCGCGTGTCGCGTTCCAGTGCGATGCCAGTTGCCAACGGCCGCTCTGGCGCGCCGAAGGGCCGCGGCGTGCAGCACAAACGGGCTGCCGCGGATAGTCAGGAGTTGCTCGGCCTGTACCGCCGGATGCTGCTGATTCGCCGCTTCGAAGAGAAGACGGCGGAGATGTACCAGCGCGCCAAAATCGGCGGCTACTGCCACTTGAATCTGGGCGAAGAAGCCACCTGCGTCGGGCTTGCCGCAGGCATGCAGCCTAACGACTATTTGTTTACAAACTACCGCGAGCACGGCTACGCACTGGCTCGCGGGATCGAGCCCGAACGCGTGATGGCCGAGCTCTTCGGTCGCGAAACCGGTGTCTCGCACGGTCGCGGCGGCTCGATGCACCTGTTCGACTGGGACAAGCGGCTGCTCGGCGGCTACGCCATCGTGGGTGGTCAACTGCCGCTTGCGACCGGGGCTGGTCTGGCGATCCAACGCAAAGGCCAGAACGACGTGGTGGTGTGCCAGATGGGCGATGCCACCACCAATATCGGCGCGTTCCACGAATCGATCAATATCGCGGCGCTCTGGAAGCTGCCAGTGGTTTACGCGATCGTGAACAACGGCTATGGCATGGGCACCTCCGTTGCCGCGGGCTCGTCCATCGAGCAGCTACACGAAAAGGCCTGCGCCTACGGCATCCCTGGCGTGGAGGTGGACGGCAACGACGTGCTCGCCGTGCGCGACGCGGTGCGCGAAGCCGTCGAGCGCGCACGATCTGAGCACATCCCCACCCTGATGAACATCAAGAGCTATCGCTTGAAGGGTCACTCGGTGGTTGATCCCGATCGGTACCGCCCTGAAGACTACCTGCGTCAGATTCGCGCAGCCGATCCAATTCACGCTCTGGGCGAGCAGCTCCGCAAGCACGGCGCAATCGACACGGGCGGTCTGGACCAGATCGATGCGGAAATCGAACGCCAGGTCGACGCCGCGGTCGAATTTGCCGACGAAAGCCCTGAGCCAAATCCCGAGAAGCTGTTCGAGTTCAGCTACGCGACCGAAGTGCCGAACCAGCCCGCCTCGCTGCCCGGCCAGGAGCCATGGCAGTAATCACCTACCGCCAGGCGCTGCACGACACCCTCGCCGAGGAGATGCGCCGCGATCAATCGGTCGTCCTGATGGGCGAGGAGATCGGCCAGTTCGAAGGCTCCTACAAGATCACCGCCGGTTTGCTGAAGGAGTTTGGGCCTGAGCGTGTGATCGACACACCGATTGCCGAAGAAGGCTTCGTCGGCGCGGCCATCGGCGCCGCCATGCTCGGCCTGCGACCAGTGGTTGAGATCATGACCGTCAACTTCAGCCTGCTGGCGCTGGACCAGATCGTCAATCACGCCGCCAAGATCCACTACATGTTCGGTGGCCAGGCGCGGGTGCCCATGGTGCTGCGCACGCCCGAGGGCGGCGGACAGCAGCTTGCGGCGACGCACTCTCAGAACTTCTCTTCCTGGTACGCCTACATCCCCGGTCTGAAAGTCGTCGCGCCGTCCACGCCCGCCGACGCTCGCGGCTTGCTGAAATCCGCGATTCGTGATGACGATCCGGTGATCTTCCTCGAGAACCTCGCGCTCTACAACACCAAGGGCGATGTGCCTGCAATGGGAAGCGAGGCTTCGTCGAATGGCCACGCGCCCGCCGATGACACGGTCCAGATTGGCACCGCGGCCGTCATGAAGGAAGGCACCGATCTCACGCTGGTGGCGTACTCGCGCATGTCCGTGGTAGCGCTGGAAGTCGCGCGGCGGCTCGAACAGGATCAGGGCATCTCGATCGAAGTGATCGACGTCCGCTCGCTTCGGCCGCTGGACCGTCAGACGTTGATTGAGTCCGTGCGCAAGACGAGTCGCTGCGTGGTGGTCGAAGAGGACTGGTACTCGTATGGCGTTGGCGCAGAGCTGGTGGCCTCGATCCAGGAAGGCGCCTTCGACTACCTGGATGCACCCATTCGCAGGGTTGCGCAGGCCGAAATCCCGCTGCCCTACGCCAAAGTCATGGAGCAGGCGGCGCTGCCCAAGGCTGCCAACCTCGTGGAAGCCATCAAGCACACCCTGGAGGCCAGCGGCTACCGCAGCCGCCGGACACCTGCCTGATGGCCGAAGTCACCATGCCCCGCCTCAGCGACACCATGGAGGAGGGCACCATCGCCACCTGGTTGAAAAAACCAGGCGACGCTGTTTCGCGCGGCGATGTTCTCGCGCAGATTGAGACCGACAAGGCCACCATGGACCTGACCGCCTTCGAGGCTGGCACGTTGCAGGAGATCCTCGCGCCCGAGGGCACGACGGTTCAGATTGGCAAGCCCGTCGCAAGGATTGGCTCAGGCAAGAGTGCACCACAACCGTCTGGCACAGAAGGTGGTCAACCCTCGAAGGCTCGTGGTGCTGAACCCTCCGAGACGGACCGCGCTGAGCCATCCACACGTGCTGCAGAACCACCCTCCGCGACGGACGGTGGTCAAGCCTCGAAGACTCCTGGGGTTGAAACCTCAGAGACAGACGGTGGCCAACCCACGGTAGGTGAGGGCGCACCACCCTCGGGCCCCGACCGCGCTGGGCCATCGACCCGCGGTGCGGAGCAACCGTCGGGGACGGACGCGGGTCAAACCTCGGCGCGTGAGCGGGACCAACCCTCTGGGACGGAGGGAAGTCAAACTCCGAAGACCCCTGGTGCAGAACAACCCTCGGGGACGGACGGTGATCAACCCTCGGAGATTTCTCGTGCGGAATCCTCCGGGACGGACGGTAGTCAAGCCTCGAAATCTCCTGAGGTTGAACCCTCGGGCGGAGGGCAGTCCTCGGCCGCGGCAAACGGCAAGGTGCGCGCCTCGCCGATGGCGCGGCATATCGCCGCCGAACATGGTCTTGACCTCTCAGACATTCACGGCAGTGGCCCACAGGGGCGCGTCATCCGCGCGGACGTCGAGGCTGCCCTCGGCGCGCCCGC
>JAFAZN010000469.1 GCA_019239775.1 Chloroflexota bacterium | reverse complement strand
TAGCCGGGGTGGATGGCCTCGGCGCCAAGCGCCCTGGCCGCCTCGATGATGCGATCGATGCGCAAGTAGCTTTCGGCGGCGGCTGCCGGGCCGATGGGCAACGCCGCGTCGGCCATGCGCACGTGCAGCGCGTTGGCGTCGACCTCGGAGTACACCGCCAATGGCGAGATCCCCATCTCGCGGCACGCGCGAATCACCCGTACCGCGATCTCGCCACGGTTGGCGACCAGGAGCCGTCTGAACACGCTGCTTCAGTCTAACCGTGTCACGAGGCCATTACAGACCTGGCCAAACCCGTTGCCTGAGAACGTATGTTCGTTCTACGTTTGAACTCTGCGTTTGACCGGAATGACGGGGAACCTCGAGTCGCTGCCCTTTGTCGTCGTCGACCTGGAGACGACCGGCGGCAGCGCACTGTTCGACCGTGTGCTAGAAGTTGCCGCGATTCGCATCCAGAACGGCGCCATCCAGGACCGCCTGGAATGCCTGGTCGAACCGGGAATGCCCATTCCGCCATTCGTCACCCGCATCACGGGTATCAACCAGAGCCTTGTGCGAGGTCAGCCCCGCTTCGAGACGGTGTTACCCGACCTGCGGCGGATCCTCGATGGCGCCGTCCTGGTCGCGCACAACGCGAGCTTCGACGGGAACTTCCTCGCCTCAGCGTTCCAACGCGCGGATATGCCCTGGGATGGCGACCGGCTGTGCACGCTGCGACTTTCGCGTCGGTTGATCCCTGGCTTGCACAGCTACCGGCTCGACAGCCTGTGCGCCTTTCTCGGCTTCACGTTCGTGCAGCGCCATCGCGCAGGACCTGACGCCGAGGCAACCGTTCACGTGCTGAAACACCTCCTCGAGGTGGCGGTCGGCCGTGGCGTCGAGACCCTAGCGGCGCTGCTCCGCCTGCAACGCCAGCCCCTGAATAACAAGCGGCACAAAGGCCACGTCGACGAGGCACAAGTCGCGAGCCTGCCGACCAGCTCAGGCGTGTACTTGCTCAAGGATCGGCAGGGCAAAGTCGTCTACGTCGGCAAGAGCGTGAACGTGCGGCAGCGCGTCAGAACCCACCTCAGGCCATCGGGTACCGCGGCGGGTCCTGCCCAGCCACGCCTGCGGCGCCGGCTGCCGCATATCGCGGATGTCGAGGCGATCGAGACGCAGTCAGAGCTGGAAGCGCTGCTGCTCGAATCGAAGCTGGTCAAGCGCTACCTGCCTGAAGCGAACAGCCTCCTGCGCGACTACCAGGACTACCCCTTCATCAAGATCGATTTGACCGATCCCCATCCGCGGCTGGAGGCAACCCGCGAGCGCCCGATCGACGGCGCCGCCTACTTCGGGCCATTCCGTCGCGCCAGTGTGGTCTCGTCGGCGGTGGTGTTCCTGAATGAGCAGCTCGGACTGCGACAGTGCAGCGGCCGGCTCAAACCTGGCCAACCGGCGTGTGCGTTGCTCGAGATGGGCAAGTGCCTCGGGCCGTGTGTCGGGGCCGTGTCGGATGCCCAGTACCAGGGCGCCGTTGGGGACGCCCTCAGTGTGCTGCGCGGCGAGTCCACCAGCGTGCAGGACCGCGCCGCCGAACGCCGCGACCAGCTGGGCGAGCAGCTGCGGTTCGAAGAGGCTGCCGAGTTGCGGGATCGGATTCGGGACCTCGAGCAAGTCGTTGGGGTGCAGCAACGGCTCAGCGCATTCGCGGATCGCAACCTGGTGCTGGTCAGCCCTGACCGACAGCCTGATCGGGTGCGGGTGTTGCTCGTTCGGGCGGGCCGTCTGGCCGAGGAGGTGTCGTTGCCTGCCCGACCCACGCCATCCCACCTGCGCTACATCCTCAAGCGGGTCTACCTCGCGAACGTGGGAAATCAGGTGACCAAGGACGAGTTGGACGACCTGCTGATCGTGGACGCCTGGCTACGACGCCATCGGACGGACGTGCAGGAGGTGCTGGTGGACCCAGCCGCTCCGCATGCCGCGGCGCCGGCTTTCGGCGAGGCGATCGCCCGGGTTCACGCGCCCGCTATTGCGTCTTGAGTTGAGAAAGCCGCGCCAGTCCAAAAGGCTCGACTTCCGTCGGCCGCGCACCGGTTTTGAGCCACATCGCCAAGGCGTGTGCGGTCGCCGGCGCGAGCAAGATGCCGGTCTTGTAGTGGCCTGAGGTAAACCACGCGTTATCGGTGCCAGGAAGCCGGTCGATCACCGGGAGGTGGTCAGGATGGGCCGGTCGGAAGCAGGCCCAGGCGTATTCGATGCTGGATGTGGCGGCCTCTGGCCATGCCGAAACGATCTCTTGCCACATGCGCGCGGTGATCTCGGGCCGCACCACGCGTTCAGCGTCGCCCACATCGAGCGTGCCGCCCATCAGCAGCCTGCCATCCTCGAGCATGG
>JAFAZN010000366.1 GCA_019239775.1 Chloroflexota bacterium | reverse complement strand
TCAATCCGGCCTACAAAGCTGCCGAACTCGAATACGCACTCCGACAATCCGGAGTGAGCATGCTTGTCCTCGCTGACCGTTTTCGGCAGACCGACTATGTGTCGATGCTGGCAAGTGTCCGCGAACGATGCCCCGAATTGCGCGAGTCGCTCGTGCTCGAAGACGCGTGGGAGGACCTGCTAGCCGCAGGCGACCGTGTCGACAGTCAGGAGTTGAGCGCGCGTGAGAGTTCGCTGGAGTTCGACGAGCCAATCAGCATTCAGTACACATCCGGCACAACAGGGGCGCCAAAAGGAGCCACTCTGTCACACCACAACGTCCTGAACAACGCGTTCCTGACTACTGAACAAATCCAGCTGACGGAGCATGACCGCCTCTGCGCTCCGGTGCCGCTCTACCACTGCTTCGGCTGCGTGGCGGCTGTGCTTGGGTGCTCGACGCACGGTGCGTGCCTGGTCCTCCCGTCGGAGAGTTTCGATCCGCTCGCGGTGCTGGAGGCTGTCGCCGCCGAGGGGTGCACGGCTGTCTACGGCGTGCCGACCATGTTCATCATGGAGCTGGATCATCCACGCTTCCACGAATTCGACCTGTCCACCCTGCGCACGGGCATCATGGGCGGTGCGCCGTGTCCGCGCGAAGTCATGAAGCAGGTCCAGGAGTGGATGGGAGTCTGGGACATGACGATCGCTTGCGGCATGACTGAGACCTCGTCAGTGGCGACGCAAACCACACCTGACGATCAATTGGACACGCAGGTTTGTACCGTCGGCCGCGCCCACCCGCACGTGGAGATTAAGATCGTGGATCCGCAGACCGGCCGGACCGTGCCGCGTGGCACACCTGGCGAGCAGTGCACGCGCGGCTACAACGTGATGCTTCGCTATTGGAACGATCCTGAAGCTACGAAACGTGCGATCGACTCCGCACGGTGGATGCATACCGGTGACCTCGCGACCATGGACGAGGATGGGTATCTCAGGATCGTCGGCCGCATCAAGGACATGCTCATCCGGGGGGGCGAGAATATCTATCCACGAGAAATCGAAGAATTCCTCCACACGCACCCGGCGGTGAGCGACGTGCAAGTGATCGGCGTGCCGGATCTCCGCTACGGCGAGGAGGTGATGGCATGGGTTCGCATTCGTGACGGAGCTTCGACGACCGCTGCCGAGCTCGAGGCGTTCTGCCGAGGCCGCATCGCCACTTACAAGATCCCTCGCTACTGGAAATTCGTTGAGGAGTTTCCAATGACCGTCACCGGCAAGGTCCAGAAGTTCCGCATGCGTGAAATGGCCATTGCCGAGCTGAGCTTGCCATCCGCTGCGTAACGGCTCAGTTCCATAGAGCAACCGTTTGCGCTTTGCCTGGGGGTTGCAAGTGCTATCCTGGCTGGCGCCGGGACATTCCAGTGACGTCACAGCGCCAGCCTTACTCATTCGCCAGCTTGCTGCGCCGCTACCGGATCACCGCCGGCCTCTCGCAGGAGGCTTTGGCAGAGAAGGCCGGCATCAGTGTGCGCGGGCTCTCCGATTTAGAGCGCGGCCTCAGTCGCGTCCCGCGACTCGACACGCTCATGCGGATTGCCGAGGCTCTCGGTCTGGACGCATCAACCCGCGAAGCGCTCATTGGCACCAGCAGACACCTGGATCTGTCGTCGGAGGAGGCCGTTGTTGTCCAACCCATTGGCCCGACGGGTTTGCCGCGCGGCACACAGAATCTGCCGGGTTATCTGACCGGGCTGATCGGCCGTGAACGGGACGAAGAGGAGCTCACCCAACTCTTGCGCGATCGCCCACCGCGGCTATTGACACTGGCGGGCCCTGGCGGAGTGGGCAAAACGCGTCTTGCGGTCAAGGTGGCCTCCGGACTCGGCGACGAATTCAGCGACGGTGTCGTCTTCGTGCCCCTTGCGTCAGTCAGTGATGCGGAGCTGGTGCTCGCCAGTATTGCTCAAACGCTCGGAGTCGGCGAGCGAAGCGCTGTCAATCTGTTCGACGCCGTCACCCTGGCGTTTCGCAATCAGCGCGTGCTGGTGGTGCTCGACAATTTCGAACACGTGCCGGACGCGGCGCCGCGCGTCGCCGATGTGCTCTTGGCCTGTCCAAGTGTATGCATCCTGGTCACCAGCCGGACGGTGTTGCGCATCGGCGGCGAGCACGTGTACCACGTGCATCCTCTGGCGTTGCCGTTCGCAAGTGCAGACCGGAACATCACTCCAGAACTGGCTGCCCAATCGCCGGCGGTTGCGCTTTTCCTATCGCGCGCACAGGACGCAGAGCCGCAGTTCGCCCTGAATGCCGACAACGTTGCGAGCGTCGTCGAGGTCTGTCGTGAATTGGACGGGCTACCACTCGCGCTGGAACTTGCCGCTGCGCGTGTTCCTGTCTCACCACCGCGGGAATTAGTGCGTCGCCTGTTGATGAAACCTGGTCACTCCGTGCTGAGCACCGGTCGTCGTGATGCGCCCGCCCGCCATCGTGCCTTGCGTGACGCGATCGCCTGGAGCCACGACCTCCTGCCGGTCGAGCAACAGCGTCTGTTCCGGTGGCTCGGTGTGTTTGCCGGGGGCTGGAGCCTCGAGTTGGCTGAGATCGTATGCGCGGAACCGGATGCGGAGCAGTCGGTTCTCGACGGCCTCGCCGCGCTCGTGGACCAGAGTTTAGTCCAGGTCCAGCACGGCGACGAAGTCACACCAACACGCTTCCGCCTGCTCGAGACCATCCGCGAGCATGCCAAGGA
>JAFAZN010000331.1 GCA_019239775.1 Chloroflexota bacterium | reverse complement strand
GCTCTCGGTGATCTCGAGCTGAAGCGCCTGCGCGTCGATCGCGGAGCCGAGGACGATGCGGTGAACGTCACTGATCAGACTCGGATCCTGAAGCTGACGCGCCGAGAGATTCACACTCACGAAGAATTTGCGCTTGATCAGACCCTGGTCGCGCCAATCCCGCAGCTGTTGGCAGGCACGCTCCAGGACCCATTTGCCGATCGAGACGATCAGGCCCGTCTCCTCGGCGAGCGGGATGAACTGCGCGGGCGAGATCATGCCCTTTTCAGGATGCTCCCAGCGCAGCAGCGCTTCGACGCCAGTGATTTCGCTCGAACGCAAATCGAAGATTGGCTGATAATGCACCCGCAGCTCGTCACGTTCGATGGCGCGATGCAGATCGGTTTCGAGGTGCAGGAATTCACCCGGGACGTGGCCCATGCGTGGGTCATACACGGCGTATCGGCTGCGCCCAGCCGACTTGGCGCGGTAGAGGGCGACATCGGCTTCGCGCAGCAGGTCGCGTTTGATGCTCCGTGAAGCGATGCCTCCTGCGATCCCGACGCTGGCGGACGCGAATGTTTCCTGGCCGTCGATGGTAAACGGCGCGCTGAGCGCCGCCAGAATCCGCTCGGCGGCCTTCACCGCGTCAGTCATCGCCGACGGCCCTTCGAGCAGCACCGTGAACTCATCACCGCCGAGTCGAGCAATCGTGTCGCTCTGGCGAAAGCAGCCGCTCAGACGCTCGCCCACCTGGACCAGCAGCTGATCGCCAGCACCGTGTCCAAGACTGTCGTTCACCACTTTGAAGCGGTCCAGGTCTACGAACAACACGGCGATCTCCTGGCCCAGTCGTTCGCCGCGAGCGACCGCGTGACCAATGCGATCCAGGAACAGCGCCCGATTCGGTAAGCCCGTCAGCGAGTCGTAGAAGGCGCGGTGGCGAAGCTGCTCTTCGAACTTCTCACGTTCGGCGGCGCGTCGCAGCGCGCCGGTGGTGTGTTCGGCGAGCTCGCGTGCGCGCCGCGCCTCACGATTGCCGAAGCGAACGAGGTTCGAAGTTCGTGTCACCCGGCAGATAACGGGCCTCTCATCCGCGGGATCAAGCGCAAACTGGAGCACCTCACAGTCCTCCAAGTCGGCGTCCGGGTGTGAAACCTGACCGTCCAGGATCAGCGTTGCTGAGTCTGCCTGCAGCAGCCGTTCGGCATGCTCGGTGAACACGCGCAGGACGTCCGCGATTGTGGCAGCGGCTGCGAGACCACGTGCCAGCTCCGTCAAGCCCTGTCGGAAGCTGGCATCATCATCAGCGCGCTCGCGCAAAAGGCCAGCCTCGAAGCTTGGACCGACGCCCCGCGCCAGCAAATGCATCGCCTCGAGCTGAATGCCGTCGAGTCGACCACCGTCGATTCGGGGTCCGGCCAGCAGCAAGACAACGCCCGTGTCGAATCGATGAAGCGGGCTGACGCTGACCTGAGTCGGGTTCTGCTCTACCACGGAGTTGGCGTCGAGCCATCGCGGCAGCAGACCATCAGCGCCCAGCAAACGTCGTGCTGCGCTGTCAACTGGCGTCGTGTCGTCGTGGATTAGACAGGCTGCCCACTGTACCGGCAGGAGCTCGCGGATTCGCAGCGAGACAGCAGCGCCCAATTCCTCGAGCGACTCGGCTTCGCCCAGCTCGCGCGAAGCGCTCAAGTTGGAAAGAGGCTGATAGAGCCATGCGTCAAGGCGACGGCTGATCCAGGGCGAAATTGTGGGCAAGCTGAGCCCACAAGCGACGACGGCGACGAACGTGGCGAAAGCTATCGGGAGGTTCAGCGCCTGGGCGCCGAGCCACACCGCAAAAAACAAGAGCACGGCTACCGCGATATGTGTCACGCGGAGAATCACTTGCCGCATCAGGACGTCGAGGCCGAAGACCTGGTAACGCAGAATCGAGTACGCGAAGGCGATCGGAATGGCCGCCATGCCAATGGCGGCGATCTCTGGATCGAGCGCGTATGGCAGGTTGAGCATTCGAGGGATCAGCGAGAACAAGATGAGCGGCGCGATCCCAATCACGGTCCCTGGTATGAGCGGCGACAGCGCACCGCGATCGCGTGGGTTGCGCGCGCGCACTCCGAGCACAATCAAGGCTGCCGCGAAATACAGGACGCTTGAAACCCAGGCGATCGCATCCAGAAGCTCCATGGCAGACCGCGGTACCGCTGCTTCGATGACCTGGCTCACAAACAGGACAGCCGAGAGAGCAACCGACGCCAGACTGACATAGCGCAAGCCGCGCATCCTGCGCGGAACGACCATGAAAAGAACGAGCAGCGACGGTGCCGCGACGAACCCGGCCGCTGAGGTCAGATACACGGCGACGGGATAGCCCATACGGGACAGTGGCCCACTTGCCAACGCAGTTGCGAACGCCGCCGCGAACGTGAAAAAGACTCTGCCTGCGACCGCGTCGGCAGACCAGCGAAACACAAGCCCGCCGACGATCACAAACAACAGCGCGCCGCCCCAGAGCAGCGCGAGCATCGAGCCAGACGTCTCGTTGAACTCGACGACCGCGGCGCCTGTGGCCGCATTGCCGAAGACAACCTGGCGCACGCTGCTGGGGACATCTGACCCCGCGTAAACGCCGGGATCGCCGCCGTCAATCGACTCCACCGGATCCCCGACACGAATGCCGCGCACCTGTGCGATGCCCAACGAGATCGCATCGACGCTAGTCGACGCGACTTGGTCGTTTCGGGCTGCGAGGTGGACGCCCCACTGCGGCCCGGCGGACTGCACGTTGAGCGAGATGAACGCCAGGAGGACGATCCACAGCCCGAGCACGACGGTCAGCACCGTGCGCGTGCTGACGCGCGCGAGCTGTCGGATCATCCAGTCATCTCAGGATCGCCCTGCTACCACCAGTTCTCGGGCGAGAAGAACACTGGCGCGACCAGCAGGCCGGCAATACCAAAGGCGACGGCGTGGCGGGCGACATCGGACAGGTTGAAGCGGTTCAGGACGCGCTCGGGATCCGTACCGGCTTCGGCGCGCAGCTCGGGGCTGGCCTGAATCTGCTGCAGCGCATCGAGAATCTCCTGAGCATCATCTCGGGTCGCGACGGCGGAGTCGCTAGCGTCGCTATCGTAGATATCCATGCTGGACACCTCTTTGACAGGAGCTACCTCGCAGGCCATTGGTCCAAGAATCGGCCGGAGGCGCACGCGACCATAGGCCGGAGCGCGCTCCAACACAAGGCGTTTGGCTACTCGCAGAGGGCCGATTGGCCCGAAATGGCTAGAGTAGTCTCCGCAGGCCGGCCACTGGAGCGCCGCGGGCCTCGAGGCTATCCAGCACCTGGACTGCTCTCAGGCGTTCGGCTTCGGCCAGCGCCTGAGCCGCGACGAGGCCGCCGCCGGAGGCGATGCGCGCGCGCTCGGCCTGCTCCCAAGCCTGAAGTTGCTGGGTGGCCAGGCCCGACGGAGGGCCCGAAGAGCCAGTGAATGCCAATGGCACCGTGCGCGCGCCCGTGCGTACGTCCGCCTTGCGCGGATCCCCTTCGGGCGCCGCGTCGCGGGCATCGTTCAGCAGTTGACCGCGGACCGTTAGGCGTCTGCCGAACTCGCCCAACAAGGTGACCAGGGTCGGGTCAGCGGTGGCGGTGCGCGCGCCGAGACGGGCGATCAGCTCGCCCAGTGGCCCGCTTTTGGCGGCTGCCTGGCGGTACGCGGTCAGCGAGTCGACCTGGCTGGCCTGCGACTGGAGGTTTGCGGCCTGACCGTTCGCAGCATGAGCGAAACCTTCTCCGAGCACGCGCGCGAGCGCCGCCGCGGTGGCCGCGTCGGCGCCGTCTTCCACAACACGCGTGACTGCCACCACGGCGAGACTCAGGAGTCCCGCGGCCACGGTCAACAGCACTGGCGGCGGATACGGCCCTTCAGCGTCCGCGTCGGCGGCATCGTCGAACAGATCGCCAGCCGCCATCATGCACTCGGCACCCACCGCAGGCCAGAGCGCACGCTGCCACTGGTCGCCCGCGGCAATGCACGCTCCCGCGGTGAGCACACACGTCAGTGAATGCGAGCTGTCAGAAAGCACGCGGTTTGCGGCCGACAGTGTGCCCCGGCCAATTTCGGCCGCGAGACCGTCGACCCCATTCAGAAACGAGCGGAGCCGTTCGGCGGTCGCCACGTTGACTTCGGCGGAAGTTGGCCAGTCCGGTTCAGCCATCTATCTATCTATCAGGCAAGCCGAACTGGACTATACGCAGCGAGCCTTTTACTCGTCGATCAGATAGACGTCAACGTGGAGCAGGCCTGGGCCGGCAGGGTCGAGCTGCGAGAACGCGCCCCAGCTCAAGTCGACGATGCGCCCGGGCACATATGGGCCGCGATCGGTCACGCGCGCATCCACGGAGCGACCCGTGTCGCTGTCAACCACGCGTACCAGCGTGCCGCACGGCAAGCTCTTGTGCGCGATCTGGACCACGTGGGTGTGGAAGACCTGCCCGCAGGCGGTCAGATTGCCTTCGAAACCATCGCCTTCGCCGTACGTCGAGGCAACGCCGCTCTGGAACAGCTTTGGCTCGGGCGCGGGTGTCGGCATTGCCGTTGGCGTCGGCGCGACGGTGGGCACCTGCGTCGGAACTGGCGTGGGTTTGACGACTTCCTCGAACTGGCCGGTCGAGACCGCGCCGTTGACAGACGTCACGTTGCTTACCGTCTGGTCCGAAGCGAGCGGCTGCCGAGTGTGAACATCGACGACGGCTTCAGTGGTTTGGGCGTCGGCCACGCTGCCGAGCACCTGCTGAACGCCGAACAACGCAAGCGAACCTGCGACGATCAAACCAAGCGCAGCGCGATGCCGCGCGAGCAACAACCTGGGCAAAGCATCTCCGTGCTCGCCCGTCGGTTAGTTAAGTTCATGCCTCCAATCGGCGGTAGCGCTAGGGGCCATTTGGCGGGGAGCGGCGGTTGTTAATCGCATCGAATGCTGAGGACAAGGGCTTTACGAGAACGTCAGCGCGCGCGGTGTCGTGGGCAAAACGGTTCGCGCACCCGGCCATGCGCACGCGTCGCGTTTGTAGGCAGACCGGGTGTCACGGAAATGTGACGCCAGAGACCGGGCGTGCCGGCAGGTGGCCAGCGCGCGGCAAAGTCCCGCATACCATCCGGCGCACATCACACAGGGTTGAGGCGAGAAGCTTGCCGTCGCCCTGCCAGTGTAGCACACTTGTTCTAGTTACGGATGCGCTGATGAAGGTCCTATTCAAAAAAGACGTCACCGATGTCGCGAAAGCCGGTCAGGTCAAGGACGTGGCCGACGGGTACGCGCGCAACTTCCTGATTCCTCGTGGCCTGGCCGTGGCCGCGACCACGGCTGCACTGAGGCAGGTGGCCGATTTGCAGGCGCTCGCGGCACGGCACGCGGCGGAGGAGGAACAGGCCGCACGAGAACTGAAGCGAAAGCTGGAAGCACAGCCCATTGCGATCGAGGCGAAGGCTGGTTCGCAGGGGCGCCTGTATGGGTCAGTGACGACCGCGGATGTCGCCACGGCGATCCAGAAGCAACTGGGCGCCTCAGTAGACAGACGAGACCTGGATATCGCCGAACCGGTACGCCAGGTTGGCTCATACGCGGTTGCCGCCAAGCTGCCGCGCGGTGTTATGGCGACGGTGACTATTGAGGTTCGCGCCATTGGCGCGTGAACTGATCGCATAGCTCAATGGCCGTCGAGCGCATCGATACAGACCTGGAAAGCCTCGGTGCTGAGCCGCGGGCAACTGAGGAACGCGATCTCAGCCTGCCACCCCACAGCATTCAGGCCGAGGAGGCGGTGCTCGGGTCCGTTCTGAAGCACCCGCCCAGCGTCGTACGCGTCTCGGACTTCCTGAAGCCCGAGGACTTTTATGCGATGCGCAACCGGCACGTATTTCGGGCCATGCTCACACTGTTCGCGGACGGCAAGCCGATCGACTATCACAGCGTTGGCGACACGCTGTACCAGCTCGGCACCTACGAGGCAGCCGGCGGGCTGATCTACCTCAGCGAGTTGAACCTCGCCACGCCCAGCGCGGCGTACATCGAGCACTACGGCCGTATTGTCGAGCGCACGTCGATCATGCGTCAGCTGATCGCAAAGGCCCAGACGATTGCCGAGATTGCCTATCGCGACAATCTCGATCCAGATACCGCGCTCGAGAAAGCCGAGCAGCTGATCCTGTCCATCGCCGAAAAGCGCGTCACACGCGACTTTCGGTCGCTGGAAGACGTGCTCGCCGAATACATGGAGCAGATCGAAGCGCTCCAGGAAGGCGAAGCCACCCGTTACGGCATTCCCACCGGCTACATGGACCTGGACAAACTGCTAGGCGGCTTCCAACGCACCGACCTGATCATCCTCGCCGCCCGCACATCCGTCGGAAAGACCTCGTTTGCGCTGAATCTGGCGGTGAATGCGGCGGTCAAGCACAACGCTACGGTTGCGATCTTTTCCTTGGAGATGTCAGCTGAGCAGCTGGCTTCGCGGTTGCTCAGTATGGAAAGCGGTGTCGACTCGCCGCGGATTCGGTCGGCACATCTCAATGAGCAGGAAAGCCGCAAGCTCGATGCCGCAATGAACCATCTGGCGAAGGCGCCCATCTGGGTCGACGACACACCCTCCATTCCGATCATGGAGCTGCGCAGCAAGGCGCGGCGGCTGGCGGCTGAACACAACCTCGACATGATCGTGGTCGACTACCTGCAGCTGGTGGCCAGCGATGGCGGCGAAAGCCGCGTCCAGGAGCTGGGACAGATCTCGCGCGCGCTCAAAGCACTGGCTCGCGAGCTCAGGGTGCCCATCATCGCGTTGAGCCAGCTCTCACGCGCAGTCGAGCAGCGCACGCCGCACATTCCCCAGCTTTCGGATCTGCGCGAATCGGGCGCGCTGGAACAGGACGCCGATGTCGTGCTGTTCATCTACCGCGACGAGAAGTACAACCCCGATACCGACAAGAAGGGCGTGGCGGACATCATCGTCGCCAAACACCGCAACGGACCCACCGGCCAGGTGCAGCTGCTGTTTCTCGAGCGCACGACCAAGTTCCTCGACCTCGAGGTGTACCGCGCCTGATGCGACCCTTGAGTGAAGCTCTGGCGCGCGTGCGACCGCGCTCGCGCGGGGCCGGTTCAGCAGACCAACCCGACATCGAGCCCGAGCCAAGCTGCCCTATCTGCCGCGACTTTGGCTTCGTCCGACGCGATGTTCCGGTGGGCGATCCCGATTTCGGACGTGCGATCCCCTGCGAATGCCGCCGCGACGAGGTGCGCGAACGGCTCCGGCGCCGCAGCCAGATCGGTGCTCTGGCCGATCGTAGCTTCGATAACTTTTTCCCGAGTGGTCGCACCGCACTGGGCCTTCAAGACCAGCGCACGTTGAGCTTCGCCCTGGATAGCTGCCGGAAATATGCCGAGGAACCACCAGGCTGGCTGCTTCTCTGCGGTCCACCCGGCTGCGGCAAGACGCATCTCGCCGCGGCAATCGCCAATCGCCAGATCGAGCTCGGCACCGAGGTGTTCTTCACGGTGGTGCCCGATCTCCTCGATCATCTGCGCGCAACCTTCGCGCCAGGTGGTGAGGTTTCTTATGACGAGCTGTTCGAGACCGTCAAAGGCTCACCGTTGCTCATCCTGGACGACCTGGGCACCCAGAGCAGCACCCAGTGGGCACGCGAAAAGCTCTTCCAGATCCTGAATCACCGCTACACCGCGCGATTTCCGACCGTGATCACCACCAACGAGCCGATCAGCCAACTCGACGAGCGGCTGCGCGCGCGCCTGGAGGGCCCGGGCGTCTGGCGAGTGGACGTCATCAACGTCGACCACACGGTTATCGCCTCCCTCACCGACGTATGGCCGCCCGGCCTCGGGAACTGCACGTTTGCGACGTTCGATTATCGCAGCCATCCCAGTCTGCAGGAGGCCGCCGAGGCAGCGAGCGCGTTTGCGGCGGACCCGCGCGGTTGGCTGGTCCTGTCGGGCCCGGTCGGCTGTGGCAAGACGCACCTCGCGGCCGCCATCAAGAACGAGCGCGACGGACACGACTTGCAAACGCTGTTCAAGACGGCACCTGACCTGCTCGATTACCTGCGCGCGACGTACGCCCCCGACAGCCACGTCACGTACGACCGTGGCTTCGACGCAATCCGCAACGCAGAGGTCCTGATTCTCGACGACTATGGGGCGCATTCGTCCACGCCCTGGGCCGAAGAAAAGCTGTTCCAGTTGCTGAACTACCGCTTCAATGCGCGCCTGGCCACGGTAATCACCACGAACCAACCTCTGGATCGCATCGCTTCGGGCTCCGGAGCGCCTACCCAGGAGTTGCGCATCCTGTCGCGTTTGCTCGACGAGGATCTCTCCAGGGTGTGCGAGATCACCGCGCCACCCTACAACCGATCGCGGCTCAACCGGACATCATCGAGGCGGCGGCCAGCGGGGCGCGGTTGACCGTTGCCCGACGCGCCAGTCATCGCGATTGACGCGCGCCTGGTCGGATACGCGGCTGGCATCGCGCGCTACACGACGTTGCTCATCGATGCGCTGGAAGCGCTCGGCGGCCCGGAGCGTTACCTGGTCCTGCGTGGAAGGCGCTCGAAGCGGCGGACCGGCAACACGCGCCTGTTGTTGACGCCGCCGCATCACCCACTGGAGCGTTGGACGCTGCCTGCCGAAGTGGCGCTGACGCGACCGTCGCTGCTGCACAGCGTTGACCACGTGGCGCCGGCGTGGCGCACGTGGCGCAGCGTCGTGACGCTGCACGACCTCGCCTTCATGCTGTACCCCGAAACGCAGACGCCGGCCTCACGCGCCTACTACGCTGCCACCGGTGAGAGCGCACGGCGCGCGGAACGGGTGATCGCGGTCTCGCAACGGACCGCGTCGGATGCCGTGCGCCTGCTGGGCGTTGAGCCTGCGCGGGTTCGGGTTGTGCACGAGGCCGCGGCACCAGCGTTCAGCCCGCGGACTGAATCGGAGCTGGAAGCTCTCGCCGCGCGACTGGGACTGAAGGTGGCGCCGCGGCGCTACGCCCTGTTCGTGGGAACGCTCGAGCCGCGCAAGAACGTGCCGCTGCTGCTCGAGGCGTTCGTCCAGGTACGTCGCGAGCTCGACGTCGGTCTCGTGGTGGTTGGCAGTCGTGGGTGGCTGGACGAGCCAATTTTTGCTGCACGCGCACGCTACGGCCTCGAGGATTCGGCACAGTTCGTTGGGACTCTCGACGAAGCGGATCTGGCGGTTCTGTACAGTCACGCGGGCGTTTTCGCCTTGCCCTCGCTGTATGAAGGCTTCGGCCTGCCCGTTCTGGAAGCGATGGCATGTGGCGCGCCCGTCGTGGCTTCGAATGCCGGGCCACTACCCGAGGTGGCGGGTGACGCGGCAGTGCTGCTGCCACCCGAGGATGCACAGATCTGGGCCCGCGCCATGCTGCGCGTGTTCACCGATGCGGCACAAGGCGAAGAACTGAGGCGCCGCGGCTTTGCCCGAGCCGCGACGTTTTCCTGGCAGAAAGCCGCCGTGGCCACGCGCGAGGCGTATCACGAGGCGTTGCTCGCGTGAGCCGTATCCTGATGCTGCTGCCGTCCAGGCCCGTGCCCGTCGACGCGGGCGCCAAGATTCGCAACGCCGGGCTCGTCGGGTTGCTCCGCGAGGTGCATGACGTGGACGTGCTTGCCTTCGGCGATGCTCCTGCGAGGCGCCCCGCAAATCGTGTGCGTGATCTGGTCAGCAGCAACCTGCCGGACATGGCCCAGCGACTGTGGTCGCGTGACTTTTTAGAGGCGCTACGCAACCGTCTGCATGGCAGGCAGTACAACGCGGTTCAGGCCGAAGGCGTCGAAATGGCCCGCTACCTGGGACGCGTCCCGCCCGAGCAGTGCATCTACGATGCGCACAACGCCGAGTTCTTGCTCCAGGAGCGCCTATCCGGCAGCGGCTCGCCGTTGGGGAGGCTGTATTCGCGTCTTCAGGCGCGCAGACTCGCTCGCTTCGAAGGTACCGTCGTGCGACGCAGCCGCATGACGACGGCCGTCTCGGAGCATGACGCCAACCAGCTCCTGGCGCTCGCGGGCGGCGCCGCCAATGTGCGCGTCATACCCAACGCCATCGAGGTCGCGGACTACCCATTTCGTGCTCCTACTGGCCAGATGCAGGCGAACCTGTTGTTTGTGGGCAAACTCGACTATCGGCCCAACGCGGAAGCGTTGAGCTGGTTCCTGCGAGAGGTGCTGCCCGACCTCGATGCGAGGTTGTTTGCAGTTGGTGCGTCTCCGCCCGGCGGGTTGGTGCGGCACGGCCAGCATGACTCGCGTGTTGCGGTGACGGGATACGTTGCTGATGAACGGCCGTACTTCGCACGCTGTGCGGCGCTGGTGCTGCCGGTGCGCACCGGCGGCGGTTCACGCCTGAAGGCACTGGTCGCGATGGCCAGTGGACTGCCCATCGTCTCGACGCGGTTGGGCATGGAGGGGCTGGAGGCGGAAGCGGGCACCCACTTCATCCAGGCCGATTCCGCCGCCGAATGGCGCGACAGTCTGCAACGCGTTCTCGGTGATGGCGAGCTGCGGCGGCAATTGGCCTGCAATGCGCGGGCACTGGTGGAGCAGCGCTACGACTGGTCCGCAGTGCGCGATAGCGTGCACAGCGCGTACGCCTGGCTGTGAGCGCGCCGCGTGGCGGCTGGGCGCTTGCCGCGCTCGGCTCGTTGGTCCTGTTGACCCTTCTCAGCTTCGTAACCGCGGGCGCTTGGGACACGCTGAGTATCGACCTGCGTCATCGATGGGTGGCGTTGACGGCTGGCCGCGAACCAGGTGGCGGGCCGGCGGCGCAGCCACCCGCGGTGGGCATGAACGTGTTTCTGGAACAAGAGGTCGAACCTGAAAAACGGCAGCGCAGTCTCGACCTGCTTCAAGCGGCGGGCGTGACATGGATCAGACAGGAGCTGCCCTGGGAGCAGATCGAGCCGCTGGCCAAAGGCCAGACGACCGACCCGAACTTCGGCGGATCGACCTGGGCGAAGTTCGACGACATCGTGGATCGCACCTCGGCCATGGGCATGCACCTGGTCTTGCGGCTGGACACAAGCCCACGCTGGGCGCTCCCGCCGGGCGCGCTGGATGGTCTTTCACCGCCAGTGCGCGATGAGGATTACTTTGATTTCGTCGCCAATGCGGCGGCACGCTACCGCGGTCGAGTCGCCGCCTACCAGGTGTGGAACGAACCGAATCTCACCTCGGAGTGGGGCCATCAGCCACCCGACCCGACCGCGTACGCAGCCTTACTCCGCGGCGCAGCCGAACGTATTCATGCCGCCGACCCGAATGCGCTCGTGGTCATGGCTGCGCTGGCACCCACCCTTACCGATAACGCGGACGCTGAGAATGACCTGCGCTACCTGCAACAGCTCTATGACGTTGGTATCCGAGGTAGCTTCGACGTTCTGGCGCTCCAGGCGTACGGGCTCAGAGGAGGACCGGATGATCCGCGCGTCGGGAGCGAAGATGTGACCTTCTCGCGGCCGACTCTGGTGCGGCAGGTGATGCAACGTAATGGCGACGCCGCGGTGCCCGTGTGGGCTACCGAAATGGGCTGGAACGTCAATCCGCCGTCCTTCGCAGTGCAGCAGTACGGCCGCGTCACGCCGCCGCTACAGGCGCGCTATACCGTCCGAGCGTTCGACCGCGCCCAACAAGAGTGGCCGTGGCTCAAGGTGGGGTTTGTCTGGTTCTGGAAGCGACCGGACGAGACCAATCGTGACCAGGATTGGTATTGGTTCCGCGTCGCCGATCCAGATTTCACGCTCCAGCCCGTGTACTACGCCTTGCGCGACGCGGCGGTGACGGGCCGGCTGTAGGGACGTTAACTGTGGCGCCGTGCGGTGGGGGTTCCTGATAGCAGCGCTTCTAAACGCCACGCTGGCGACGCCTGCTACGGCTGCGAGTTCCGGCGACGGAGAGCGGTTGCTCGCGCCAAACGGTGCGCCGCTGTTTATCACCGGGATGAACTACGAAGGTCCGGCCGATAGAGCCTGGCAGATGTGGGAGCCGGACAAGTTCGACGCGGGCGCAATCGAGGCCGATTTTGTCAGAGCCAGCGAACAGGCGGGCGTGAATGTGCTTCGCATCTTCGTCCAGGGTGCACTGCTGGCCGACTTTTCCAAGTTGGACAAGGTGGTCGACCTGGCTGAGAAGCATCACCTGCAGTTGGTCGTCTCGTTGCACGATTACGGCGAGAGAGACCTCAGCAAAGTAGCGGCAGTGGCAGGCCAGCTGGCGCAGCGATACCGAGGGCGCGCGGGTGTCCTGGGCTTCGACCTCAAGAATGAACCGCGCTTTGGCGACCTTGCGCTGGCCAAATATGCCAATCCGGTGGCGCTCCAGCAGCGCGGCCTCATCGACACCTACGGCGAGCGACTAGCGCGCGACCAGCTCGCCACATACCGCGCAAGCGATGAAGGCTCGAAGATGATTCCCAGCTATCTCTCGGATGACGAGGCCTGGATTTACGTCAACAACCTGATGCTGTACAGGGAACTGCTGTCAGAGGCTGCAGCCTGGGTGAAAGACCACGGCGGCACCACGCTCGACTTCCTGGATGACGCCGCGGGGCAGAAATGGGCGCCATTTACCAATGCGTTGAATGCCACGCTGCAAGCATGGATCAAGCCGCAGCTGGATGCAGTTAAGGCCTCTGACTCCTCGCGCGCCGTGACGATTGACCACGTCGACGTCGTCCTGGCAAGACTGCCCGCCAACGACATGCTCGATTTCGAGAGCCTGCACCGCTATCCGGCCGCCAGTGGCAGTTCCGTACACGCCAACCTGAATCTTGTTGCCAGCGTGGAGCGTGCACATCCCGGCAAACCGGTCGTATGGAGTGAGTTCGGCTACGCCACCGAGGCGCTCGATCCGACGAAGGCCGCGATTGACGAAACGGCGATCTGGCTCGGCCTCCTGGCGCAGCATGCCGCCGGCGGCGCCAAGTGGATGCTCAACGATATGCCGCCCGGCTACAACCAGCGCGAACGCACCCTCGGCGCCTTCAACCTCGATGGCAGCGCGAAACCGGTTGTAGCTGCGTTGGCCGCGCTTCGCACGTACCTGGACACGACGGGCAGCGCACCAGGCGACCTGACCCTGTCGGACGATCCCAATTCCGGCACCCGTTTCATGTATCACGCCTCTGACGCGGAGTTCGTTGGCGGGAGCAACGTGGATGGCGGCGCCGTCAGCTTCACGGCCGCGGCGCCAGCCGAGCTGTTCGTCACCTGGACCGAGCCTGACAGGGTGCACCTCTGGGCGAGTATGCCAATGTCCGTTTCGGTGGACCTGGGGCAGATCGTCGGGTCGAAGGGGGTAATCAAACGCGACATTGCCGCGGGAGAGACCGAGATCCCGACACCCTGGACGCCGCGCGGCGCGGACTACGACACCCCGAATGGGCACTTCTTCACGCAGACCAATGCCCGCGGTAAGGACTCACCCTCAGGCTTTTCGGTTACTGACGACAGTAACGTCCCGCTCTGGACGGGGTTCCAATCGCTTGGAGGGGTAGACACTCTGGGCTATCCGGTGACACGTCGCTTCGAGATGGACGGCTTCACGGTGCAGGCGTTCCAGAAAGCCGTGCTGCAGTGGCACCCAGAAAGCAAATCGTTTGCGTTCCTCAACACGTTCGACGTGCTGCACGATCGTGGCAAAGACGACTGGCTGGCCGTCTTCCGCCAGACGCCGCCGCCCGTTGATACGTCGCCCGATGCAGGGCTGGCCTGGGACAAGATCGTCGCCCGGCACGTCGCGATGCTCGAGAAGGTGCCGCCGCCGCTGAAGGCTTCATTTCTCGGGGACGCGGACTGGCTCGATCACTATGGCCTGCCGGTGGCGACGCAGGAAACTCAAAACAGCGTGGTTGTTCGCGCCCAGCGAGCCACCCTGCAGTACTGGAAGGAAGACGTGCCGTGGGCGGCCAAAGGCAGCGTAAGCGTGGCCAACGGCGGCGACCTGGCCAAAGAAGCCGGGGTGTTTCCGTGGCTGGCAGCGACGCCCGAGAACGCACCGCGCTGATTGTGACCGTGCTCAACGAAGCGAGCACGATCGATGCGCTGCTCGGTTCCATTGCCGAGCAACGCCTTGCGCCCGACGAAGTCATCATCGCTGACGGGGGCTCGAGCGACGGAACACTCGAAGTACTACGCGCATGGTCGGAACGGATTCCGCTGCGGGTCCTGGAGGCGCCCGACGCCAATATCGCCCGCGGAAGGAACATCGCCATTGGCGCGACCACTGCGGAAGTGATCGCCGTCACCGACGCGGGTGTCCGTTTGCAAGCGGATTGGCTGCAGCGTTTCCGTGAACGACTCACACCTGACGTGGACGTAGTAGGTGGCTTCTTCCGTGCCGACGCCCGCTCCGTGTTCGAACAGGCCCTCGGGGCGACCACGCTGCCAGATGTCACGGACGTCAAACCCGGGCAATTCTTGCCGTCCAGTCGTTCCGTACTGTTCCGACGCGGGGCGTGGGAACGGGTTGGCGGCTACCCGGAGTGGCTCGACTACTGTGAAGACCTCGTGTTCGATCTTGCCCTCCGGCGCGCGGGTTGCCGTTTCTCCTTCGCGCCCGAGGCGATCGCCTGGTTCAGGCCACGGTCGAGATTGCGTGCGTTCTTTCGCCAGTACTTTCTCTATGCGCGCGGCGATGGCAAGGCGGACCTCTGGCGTCTACGCCACGCGATCCGCTACGCCACATATGCGCTCGCGTTAGCGATCCTCCTCAAGTTCAGGTCGGTGACCTGGTTACTTGGCCTTGGTGTGGCGGCCTATACACGAAGGCCCTATCAGCGGCTGAACCTGCGAGGGTTGACACAGGGCGAGGTGGCGATGGCGGTCGGGCTGGTGCCGGTGATTCGGCTCACGGGTGATGTCGCCAAAATGCTCGGCTACCCTGTGGGCGTCTTATGGAGGCTGCGCCGCAAATAGACCTGTCGATCGTCGTACTGAACTACAACACGCGCGAACATCTGCGCGCGTGCCTGCATGCGCTTCGCGCGGAAGGCTCCCCTTCCATCGAGACCGAGGTGCTGGTGGTCGACAACGCGTCGGCAGATGGCTCCGTCGAGATGGTCGCTACGGAGTTTCCGTGGGCGCGGCTCGTTCGCTCGCTGCGCAACGGCGGCTTCGCCTTTGGCAACAACCAGGCGCTGCGCCTCGCACGCGGCGACGCCATACTCGTGTTGAACCCAGACACACTTATTCCGCCTGGTGGTCTCGGCGCCTTGCTCGACGTGTTGCGCCAGCACCCGGAGGCTGGCATCGTCGGACCAAAACTGTTGCGGCCCGACGGCTCCATACATCTCGCCTGTCGACGCTCGTTTCCAACACCATCGGTCGCCTTCTACCGCCTCACTGGCCTGAGTCGACTGTTCCCAAAGAGCCAACGCTTTGGCCGCTACAACTTGACCTACATCGAACCGGATGTGCCGATCGAAGTGGATTCGGTTTGCGGCGCGTGCTTGCTTATTCGACGCAGTGTCGTCGACCGTATCGGGCTATTGGACGAACGCTTCTTCATGTACGGTGAGGATCTCGACTGGTGCCTGCGCACGCGCGAGGCTGGCTGGACCGTGCGCTATGAACCGTCGATCGTTGTGCGCCATCAACACGGCGCTGCAAGCCGGCAGCGTGCATTTCGCACGAATGTGTACTTCTTTCGTGCGATGGACCTCTTCTATCGCAAACATTACATCCAGCGGTACCATCCGTTGCTAACAGGTGTTGTTCGGACGTCGATTTATGCCGCACTTGGCCTGGCAATGTGTCGCACATTGCTCACCAATCCTTCACAACGCCGCGTCGGTTTATGAATAAGGTTCCACCCGCCCACCCACTTTTCCATGGGGGAAGGACCCCTGGAGAGAACCCCCCGGTCAGGGCGAAGGTACCTCGCGCACACGTGCGCCCACGACGGACTGCGCTGTTCGCAGTGGGCTGCTTCGGGCATTAATGACTAGCCTTCTGAGGAGCGTTAGCGGGTGGCGAGCCCTCTACGTCGTCGCGTTGATCCTTTCCGACCTGATCATGCTGCGCCTGGCGTTTGTGCTTGCCTATCACCTCCGCGTGCTCTCGGGCACGCGGCCTGATACCCCGCCGGATCCACCCTCCACCTACGACGACCTGGCCTGGATCTGCGCCCTCGTCATCATGGTCGTCTTCGCAGTGCGACGCCTGTACATCCCGCGTCGCGGGTCGGGGCGCGTGGACCTGCTGTACCAGGTGGCTGCCGCGGTCGGCATCGGCTGGCTGGCCGCGCTGAGCGTGACCTTCTTCGTGTACCGCGCGCTCGAGCCGCCGCGGCTAATGCTCGTGTACTGGGCGTTGCTGTCCATCGGCCTGGTGTGGCTTACCCGCCTGGTGCTCGACGCGTTGCTGCGGGATGCCCATCGTCGGGGGCGCGACCTGGAGCGCGTGCTGATCGTGGGCGATGGTGAACAAGCTCAGCTTGTCGAAGCCAAGATTCGCGGGGCGCCCGAGCTGGGCTATCGGATTGTCGGGTTTATCGGCGACGGATCGCCCAATCCGCGAGTACAGCCGGTGGTCGGTCACCTCAGAGACGTGCCGGCGGTGGTGCGCGAGCACGAGGTGGGTGAGGTCATCATCGCGTGGGCTGGCATCAGCCACCCCGATCTGGTCGATCTGATCGCCGGCTGCACACAGCAACGCGTGGACATCAAGATTTTTCCAGACATCTTCGAGCTGATGGCCCGCGAGGTCGAAACCAGCGAGCTCACGGGGCTGCCACTGATGCGCGTGCGCGACGTGACCCTGCGCGGCTGGATGCGCTTCTTGAAGCGTGCGCTCGATGTCGCGGTCAGCTGGACGCTGCTGGTCTGCCTCTCCTGGTGGTTCCTGCTGATGGCGCTGCTCGTCAAACTGACGTCGCCGCATGGCCCGGTGCTCTACGTGCAGGAGCGGGTGGGCCTCGATGGCAGGCCGTTCTACATGCTGAAGTTCCGCTCGATGCGGCCGGATGCCGAGGCCGAGTCTGGGCCGGTTTGGGCGGTGCCGAACGATCCGCGCCGGACACGGTTGGGCGAGATCATTCGGCGCTTCAGCCTGGACGAGTTTCCTCAGCTGATCAATGTGCTGCTCGGGGAGATGAGTCTCGTTGGGCCGCGGCCAGAGCGGCCTGAGTTCGTGGCGCAGTTCGCCAACCTCGTGCCGCGCTATCGCGAGCGGCACATGGAGAAAGCCGGCATGACCGGCTGGGCACAGGTCAATGGGCTGCGCGGGCAGACCTCCATTGTCGAGCGGACTGAATATGACCTGTTCTACGTGGAGACGTGGTCACTCGCGTTTGACGTGAAGATCCTGCTGAAGACGTTGGCTGCCGTGATCCGCGACCGCAATGCCTACTAGCATCATGGCGCTTCTGCTGCTGAAGCCCCGGCGCGCACCACCACAGGAGGAGAAAATCTTTCCCTACAGGGTCCTGCGTGACTGACTTCGTCGGACTTCCAGAGGTGATTCACGCGTTTGTGGAGCCCTACCGTGCCGCCGACGGTTTGCGCTATGCGGTGAGCGTGGTCGGCCAGGCGCGGCATGACGGCACCTGGATCGCCTGGCTCGAATTCGCCGATGCGACTGGTCGAGTGCTGCGCACCGATCGTGAGACCACGCAGAGCTCCGCGGAGCAGGTGAAATACTGGGCCGAAGGGCTCCAGCTCACGTACTTGGACGGCGCGTTCGATCGCGCTCTTCGCGCCTGAGTGCTTGAATTCCTCAGACGCCTTTTCAGGCGTGGCTCGACGGAGTCTTTGGCGGGTCTGGACCCGCTCAGTACCCGCGTCATCGTCGGTCTAGGCAATCCAGGCCCTGAATACGTCGACACCCGCCACAATGTCGGGTTCCGCATCGCGGACGTCATTGCGGCGCGGCAGCACGCCAACTGGCAGTCGAAGCCGAGCCTTCACGCCCAGGTGGCGGTCGTGCGCGGAGAGGACCGCGGCGCAGTAGTGCTGGTGAAGCCGCAGACGTTTATGAACCGCAGCGGCCAGTCCGTGCGCGAGGTCCTGGAATTTATGGCGATCGAGCCACAGCGCTGTCTGGTGGTCTACGACGAGATGGATCTTCCGTTTGGAACGCTGAGATTGCGCGAGCGCGGCGGGCCTGGAACGCACAACGGCATGCGCTCGGTCATCGCCGCGCTAGAGACTGAGGAGATCGCGCGTTTACGCGTGGGCATCGGTCAGTCCTCACCCGGTGAAGCGACCAATCACGTCCTTGGCGAGTTCTCAGCTGAGGAGAATGAAGCTGTCCGCGAGGTGATTGAGCGCGCCGTTGAGGCTGTTCTTGCCTGGGCGCAAAACGGCGCCTCCGTGGCGATGAACCGTTACAACGGCTAAAACTGCTAACGCGCAACTCGATGCGGCTGCATCCTCTGCTCTCGGCTCTTGGCGGCCAACCCGCGTTCCAGAGTCTCGTCCGGGCATTGAGCTCGGTCGGCTCGGCGACGCATGTCCTGTCCGCCATCACTCCAGCGCGCGCATACGCGCTCGCGGCGCTGCATGCGACGGTCCATCGGCCGATGCTGCTTGTGACAGGCCGTCCGTCCGAAGCCCGAGCGTATGCCAATGAGCTGCGTGCCTGGGCCGCTGACCCCGACGCGGTCCTCCTGTTTCCGGAAACGGACGCCCTGCCCTATGACCGACTCCCGAGCGATCCGGACAAACTCACCGAGCGGCTGAGTGCGCTCGAACGCCTGGCAGGCGTCACCTCGGCGTCGAATCCCCCGCTGGTCGTGGCGTCGGTGCGCGCCACGATGGACCTGGTGCTCGAGCCGTCGGTGTTCCATGACAGCCATCGGATCATCAAACGCGGACAGGTGCTGCCGCCGGCGGAGCTCGCCATGCAGTGGTTGGGACTTGGCTATGAGCCGTCGGCGCTCGTCGATGCACCAGGGTTGTTCAGTCGCCGCGGCGGCATTCTCGACGTGTTTCCGCCCGGCGGTGAGCCGCTGCGCCTCGAGCTCTGGGGTGATGAGGTCGACACCATACGTCTGTTCGATCCTGCGACCCAGCGGTCGACGGAGCAGCTCGAGTCGGCCGCGATCGGCCCCGCCCATGAAGTGCTGCCTCGTCCGCTGCCGGTCGCGCTGAGCATCGACACCTTGCGCGCGCAGTTCGTCGACGCATTCGCGCGGGACCTTCGGCTGCTGAACGAAGGCGGCCACGCCTTTCCTACGCTGGAGTTTTACCGGGGCTTCCTTGGCGCGGCGACCCTCGCCGACTACCTGCCGAAGGACGGCGTCCTTGTACTGGAAGAGCCGGAGGCAATCGGCCGTTTCGCCGAAGAGTTCGAGGACCAGGTCGAGCAGTTGCACACGGATCTTCTCGACCGCGGCGAAGTTCCGCCAGGGCTGGCCCGGCCATACCGGCCCTGGCGCGAAATCACCCGGGCGCTGCACGCCGATCGGCTCGAGGTGCGCTTCGACCCCGACGTCGAGGGCTTGCCTTTCGAACATGCGCCGAAGTACGGCGGGCGAGTCGAATCGTTCCTCTCGCACGTCGTGGACTCACCGACCCGCACGCTGGTGGTCAGCCAGCAAGCCTCTCGCCTCTCAGAGCTGTTGGCCGAACAAGGCGTCAAGACCGTTCCAGGTGAAGCCATTGTCGGTACCGCGGAACGTGTTGAGCTCGTACACGGCCTGTTGCGCGAAGGCTGGGTTTCCGAACCCCTCCGCATCTCGCTGTTCACTGACAGCGAGATCTTCGGCTGGACCAAGCAACGCCGATCCGCGCCCACACGACGGCTGACCTCTCAGCGTGCGGCTGCCGCGCGGGAATCGTTCATCGCCGATCTGCAGCCAGGCGACCTCGTGGTGCACGTCGATCACGGCATTGCCCGCTACGGCGGCCTGGTGCGGACGCCAACAGGCACGCTGCCCGATCAGGAAACCACCCTCGAGCTGCCCGGCCACGCCGAGTTCCTGCTCCTGCACTACGCCGAGGGCGACAACCTCTACGTTCCCGTCTCACAGGCGGACCGGGTCGGTCGGTACATCGGCGCAGGTGACGCCGAACCGTCGCTGACCCGCCTCGGCAGCGGCGAATGGGTCCGCGCCAAGGCCAAGGTCCGTCGATCGGTGCGCGACCTGGCCCAGGAGCTGATGGAGCTGTACGGCGCTCGGGCGGCCCTGAACGGGCACGCCTACCCGGGCGATACCCCGTGGCAACTGGAGCTGGAAGGCAGCTTTCCATACGAAGAAACGCCCGACCAGGAACAGGCGATCCATGAAGTCAAAGTCGACATGGAGGCGCCGAAGCCAATGGACCGTCTGCTTGTAGGCGACGTCGGCTTCGGCAAGACGGAGGTCGCACTGCGAGCAGCGTTCAAGGCGGTGCAGGACGGTCGGCAGGTGGCCGTCCTCGTCCCCACAACCGTGCTCGCGCAGCAGCACTTCAATACGTTCAAGGACCGCCTCGCACCCTTCCCGGTGAAGGTGGAGATGCTGTCCAGGTTCAGGTCCGAGAAGGAACAGCGCGAGATCATCGCAGGCCTGGCCAGCGGCGCCATAGACGTCTGTATTGGGACGCACCGACTCGTGCAAAAAGACGTCGAGTTCAAAAACCTCGGGCTCGTCGTTATCGACGAGGAGCAACGCTTCGGCGTTGCTCACAAAGAACGCCTGAAGCAGCTGCGTCGTGAGGTGGACGTGCTCACGCTCACGGCAACACCCATTCCTCGCACCTTGCATATGGGCCTCGTTGGTGTCCGCGACATGAGCGTGCTCGAAACGGCGCCCGAAGCGCGGCTGCCAGTGCGTACGTACGTGACCGAGTACGACGACGGCATGGTACAGGAGGCCATCCTGCGGGAGATCGATCGCGGCGGCCAGGTGTACTTCGTCAACAACCGCGTCCAGGGCATCGAGACGATCGCCAATCGGCTACGCAGGCTTGTCCCCGAAGCGCAAATCGGCGTGGCGCACGGCCAGATGCCCGAGGATCAGCTCGAGAAAACCATGCTGGCGTTCGCTGAAGGTGAGTTCGACGTCCTCGTGTGCACCACGATCATCGAATCAGGCCTCGATATCCCGAACGCGAACACGCTGGTCGTGAACAGCGCGCATCGGTTTGGTCTGGCGCAGCTCTATCAGTTGCGAGGACGGGTAGGGCGCAGCGCCAGTCGCGCGTACGCGTATCTGCTGTACGGCAAGGACATGGCCTTGAGCGAAATCGCCCAGGAGCGGCTCAAGACGATCTTCGAGGCGACCGAGCTCGGCGCGGGCTTGCGCATCGCCATGAAAGACCTTGAGATTCGTGGCGCGGGCAACCTGCTCGGCGCCGCGCAGAGCGGCCACATCGCCGCGGTTGGCTTCGATCTTTACACCAAGCTCCTGGCCGAACAGGTGGACCTGCTCAAAGCTCGCCAGGATGGTTCGGCGCGGCTGCCGATGGAGCGCACCTGGCCGTCGCTCGATCTGCCGATCAACGCCTTCATCCCGCCCGAATACGTCACCGACGACCCCGTTCGCCTGCGGCTTTACCAGCGCTTCTCCGCCATCGAGGCAGACGACCAACTCTCGAGTCTTGTCAGTGAGGTTGAAGACCGATTCGGTGCTCTGCCCGAACCAGCGCAGAATCTCGTGTACCTGACCAGTTTGCGCTTGCGTGCTTTCGAAGTGGGAGTCGAATCGCTGCTGGCTACCCAGGAAGAGGTGGTGGTGAAGTTCGACCGCCTGCCCGCGCTGAATTTCGACCAGTTGTCGCGGACGGTCGCGGTTCCGCTCAAACGTGGCAGCAACCAGGTCAGGTTCGCGCGCGGCAAAGGCAACGCCTGGATGGAGCGCCTTTACGCGCTGGTGGCGGCACTGCCCAAACTGGCGATTGCCGAACCACCCGATGTAATGACACCCGCGCTGCGCTCCGCGTGAGATGATTCAGCGCCACAAATGATCGTCTATCACGGCCCGGGCGGGCGCGGACCAAGGGGACGCCGTTCGCGGCGCGAGGCTGCCGCGCGCGTCGGTCTCAGTGACCACACCAACGGCACGACCCAGCCGACCGAGCCGATTCTGGAGCCTGCTCCACGCCTGACGCCAGGAGCACTCTGGGACAACACACGCACGACCTGGCACGGCTTCCGTCGCGTTCTCGCGTTGGTCTGGGATGCCAACCCAGGCCTGACGCTGGCCCTGGCCCTGCTGAACTTGGTCCAGGGCGCCGTTCCAGCGGCCAGAGTGTGGCTCTCCAAACTCCTCGTCGACGCGGTTGTCGGGGCCGTCAGCTCAGGCAATGGGACGGCGGCACTGCCCCAGGTGATGTTGCTCGTGGCATTGCAGTTCGGCATTGGCGCCGCAAGCAATGTGCTTGGCACCGCCGCCAACATCTGTCAGCAGCTGCTGCAGGAACAGGTCTCGAATCGCATTCAGCTACTGGTCATGCGACACGCCAATCAGCTCGACCTGGTGTTCTTCGAACGACCTCAGTTTTACGACCTGCTGCAGACGGTCCAGCGCGAAGCCGCATATCGACCAGTCCAGATGGTGCAAACCGCGTTCATGTTGATTCGTCAGATCCTCACGTTTGTGTCGCTGCTCGCATTGCTGGTCAACCTGGAGTGGTTCATCGCCGCGGCCGCATTGATATCGCCCATCCCGGCTTTCGTGTCCAGCGCGAGATACGGCTGGCAGGGCTATCAAATGATGCGCTGGCAATCGCCGCTTCGGCGAATGATGGGCTATCTCACGAACCTGCTGACAACTGACATTTACAACAAAGAGGTCAAGCTCTTCACGTTGGGCGACTTCTTCATCGATCGTTTTTCAAAGCTCTTTGGTCGCTACTACGCAGAGATGCGCGGCCTGGTGATCCGCCGCTACGTCGCGGGCGCGGTGTGGTCGATGTTGACGGTACTGACGAGTGGTTTGACGTTCCTCTATGTGGCGTTTCGAACGCTCGGCGGAACAATCAGCGTGGGTGGGCTCACGATGTATGTGCAGGCGGCCGACGGTGTCTCGAACGCGTTTTCGACCGTTCTCGGTGCGCTGCAATCGATGTATGAGCACCAGCTTTACCTCCAGACGCTGTTCGAGCTGCTGGACTTCAAGCCGCAGGTACAGGCACCAGAACACCCGATTGCTGTCCGGCGGCCGATTGAACAGGGCATCGAATTTCGCAATGTCACCTACACCTATGAAGGTAAGGACCAACCCGCGATTGACAATGTGAGTTTCACAATTCGAAAGGGTGAGACCGTCGCAATCGTGGGCCACAATGGCGCGGGAAAAACCACGCTCGTGAAACTTCTTGCGCGTTTGTACGACCCGCAGGAGGGCCAAATCCTCATCGATGGCCACGATGTGCGCGAGTATGACCCGGACGCCCTGCGCAACGAGTTCGGCGTGCTCTTTCAGGACTACGTCTCGTATCAGTTCAGCGCACGCGAAAATATCGGCGTCGGCCGCATCGAGCGGCTCGACGACGCCACCGCCATCACGGATGCCGCCACCAAGAGCGGCGCGTCCACGGTCATCGAGGGGCTACCTCAGGGTTACGAGACCGTTCTCGGCAAGTGGTTCGAGGGTGGTGTCAATCTCAGCGGCGGCGAGTGGCAAAAGGTTGCGCTAGGTCGCGCATTCATGCGCGAGGCGCAGATCCTGATCCTGGACGAGCCGTCAGCAGCGCTCGATGCGCGCGCCGAGTATGAGCTGTTCTCGCGCTTGCAGGAGCTTGCTCACGGCCGAACCGCGATCTTCATCTCGCACCGCTTCTCGACGGTGCGTCGCGCCGATCGGATCCTGGTGTTTGAAGAAGGGCGGCTGATCGAGTCGGGCACGCACGAAGAGCTGGTTGCGCTCGGTGGCCGCTACGCGGAGCTGTTCAATCTCCAGGCAGCTTCGTATCGCTGAGGCGCTCGAGCGGCGCAGCCTGCTGGCGCAGCAGCTCACGGCCTACCGCCTCGTCCACGGCGCCGCCGATGGCGCTGCGGGGCTAGCCGTGGATCGCTACGCGGACGTCGCTGTCCTGCATGCGGATTCACCTTCGCTGCTGGAAGCATGGTTGCCCTCAGTCCGTTCCGAGATCGAACCGCTGTGCCCAACGGCGTACGCCAAGATCCACCGCCGCGGAATCGGCAGGATCAACAACCAGGCTCGATTGGCGCCCGGGACGCCTGTCTGGGGCCTGCCGCGTGAAGACGTGCTCGTCGCTGAGCGCGGGGTGAAGTTCACAATACGACCGAGTGTCGGGCTCTCCGTAGGCTTGTTTTTGGACATGCGCGAGGTGCGCGACTGGCTGCACCAACACTGCGCTGGCAAGACCGTGCTGAACCTCTTCGCCTACACGTGCTCATTGGGTGCGGTCGCAAGCCGCAGCGGCGCCGAGCGGGTGGTCAACCTGGACGTTTCACGCCCGTACCTCGAATGGGGCAAGAGCAACTACGCGCTGAACTCGCTGAATGTAGATGACCGCGACTTCGTCTACGGCGACGCGTTCGACTGGCTGGCACGCTTTGCCAAGCGCCAGCAGACCTTCGACGTGGTCATCGTGGATCCACCAAGCTTTAGCTCGACGCCGTTTTCCGTTACACGCGACTACGTCCGCCTCGCCGAGATGGCCTCACGCGTTGTTGCGCCGGGAGGCCAGCTGCTCGCAGCGACGAACCATGCGGCAACGTCACCTTCGCGATTTGAGTCCTGGCTAGTAGCCGGCATGGAGCGCGCGGGGCGGCATGGTCGCGTATTGCGGCGTTGGCACGAACCACGTGAAGACTTTCCCGTTCCAGCGGATGGACGGCCGTACCTGAAGGTCCGCGCGATCGAGCTCGACTAGGTTCCTGTATCCCAACTCGCCAGATAGCGACGTTGCTCGTCTGTCAGCTCATCGATGCGCACGCCGAGGCTTGCGAGCTTCAGGCGTGCGACCTCCTGGTCGATGTCCTCGGGCACGTCGTAGACGCCCGGTGCGAGCGCGTCGGCGTGCTGGGCGATGTAGACCGCGCAGAGCGCCTGGTTGGCAAAGCTCATGTCCATCACGGTTGCCGGATGGCCTTCGGCCGACGCGAGGTTCAGGACCCGGCCTTCCGCTAGAAGATAGATACGCCGCCCGTCGCGCAGCTCGTACTCTTCGACGAGAGGCCGTGCGGTTCGGTGCGCACGCGAGAGAGCGCGCAACGCGGGGATGTTGACCTCGTCGTCGAAATGGCCTGAGTTCGCGACGATGCAACCGTCTTTCATGGCCTGGAAGTGCTGCTTATCGACGACGTTGAGGTCGCCCGTTACGGTGATGATCACGTCCGCGACCTTGCAGGCTTCGATCAGCGGCATGACGCGGTAGCCGTCCATCAGCGCTTCGAGCGCGCGCGCAGGATCTACCTCGGTGACGATGACCTGCGCACCCATGCCGTGCGCGCGCGTGGCAAGACCCCGACCGCACCAGCCGTAACCACACACCACGAAAGTCTGACCTGCCAGCAGCACGTTCGTTGCCCGAATCAGACCGTCCAGCGTGCTCTGGCCAGTGCCGTAGCGGTTGTCGAACATGTGCTTGGTCAACGCTTCGTTGACAGCGACGACGGGAAACCGCAGCTGGCCGTCGCGCACCATCGCTCGCAGCCGGATCACGCCAGTCGTGGTAGCTTCTGTTCCGCCGCGTACGTCTTCCAATTGGGCCGCATGGCGCGTATGCAGCACATTCACGAGATCGCAGCCATCATCCATAGTGATGTTGGGGCGCGTCGCCAGCACCGACTCGATGTGGCGGTAGTAGGTCAGCTCGTCCTCGCCCTTGATGGCGAAAGTCGGTATGCCAAACTCGCCCGTCAACGCCGCGGCGACGTCGTCCTGGGTCGAGAGCGGATTCGAAGCACACAGCGCGACTGATGCGCCAGCCGCCTTGAGCGCGATCATCAGGTTCGCGGTCTCGGTGGTGACATGCAGGCAGGCGCCCACGCGTAAGCCTGCAAGCGGCCGCTCGCGCGTAAACCGCTCGCGAATGCTGCGCAAGACTGGCATCTGACCTTCTGCCCAGCGCACGCGGGCGAGCCCAGTCTCGGCCAGCGAGGGGTCCGTGACGTCGGAAATCACGAAATGACGGCGTTTTCGAGCGCTCGCGCGCAGGGGCAAGTTCGGGGCGCGCCGAGCTGAGGCACGAGCAGCTCGATCAGGCGGCGCACGCGCTCGTTATTTGCAGTGAGCACCTCAACCACTCCGGCGACCGAGACTGGCTCGATGCCAGCCTCGCCTTCGAGACCAGCGTCGTAGTCGGTGATCAAGGCGATGTTGACGTAGCACATCTCCAGCTCGCGCGCGAGCACGACCTCGGGATACTGGGTCATGTTGATCACTTCCCAGCCCTGGGCTGAGAACCACCGGCTTTCCGCGCGCGTGGAAAACCGTGGACCCTGGATGACCACGACCGTGCCGCGCTCGTGAATCTTGATCTCCAACTCAGCCGCAACCTGGATGGTTCGTGCACGCAAGTCCGGACAGTACGGGTCGGCCGACGAGATATGGACGACCCGCGGACCATCATAGAAAGTCTGATCACGACTGTAGGTGCGGTCCACGAACTGGTCGCAAACGACGAACTCGCCGGGTTTGACGTACGGCTGGAGACTCCCGGCCGCGGTGGGCGCAATCAGCCGGGTGACGCCGAGCTGGGCCATGGCCCACACATTGGCGCGGTAGTTGATGGCGTGCGGCGGCAGCCGGTGGTGTGGACCATGGCGCGGCAGGAACGCCACGCGTACATCGCCAATGCGGCCGATGGCGATGGTGTCGCTGGGCGCACCATACGGGGTTTGCACGGTGACCTGGTCAACCGGGCCTTCCATCAGGCTGTAGAAGCCTGAGCCGCCAAACACCCCAACATCAGCGCGATCTTCGGGCTGCAGCAGGGCTGGGATCGGCATCAATCAGGCCGCGCCTGCCACCGCGCCACTTACCGTCGCCGCGAGGGTTTCCACGAAGGGTGGCCGCACCACCCCGCACTCCGTGATGATCGCGGTCACGTAGCGGGCGGGCGTTACGTCAAATGCTGGGTGGGCGGCTTCCACGCCCTCGGGTGCGATCGGCTGGCCGTTCAGATGAGTCACTTCCTCGGATGAGCGCTCCTCGATGGGGATGTCGTCTCCGCATGCGAGCGAGAGGTCCACGGTGGAGACGGGGGCGGCGACGTAGAACGGAATGTTGTGCTCGCGGGCGAGGACCGCAACCGAGTATGTCCCAATCTTGTTGGCCACATCGCCGTTGGCCGCAATCCTGTCGGCGCCCACCACCACGAGGTCAACCTTGCCGCGACTCATGAAGTGGCCGGCCATACTGTCGGTGATCAACGTCATCGGCACGTTCATCTGCTGCAGCTCCCAGGCGGTGAGCCGCGCGCCCTGCAGGAACGGCCGCGTTTCGTCGACGAAGACATGGATGCCGCGGCCGGCTTCGTGCGCAGCGCGGACCACGCCGAGAGCGGTGCCATAGTCGACGGTGGCCAGAGCACCGGCGTTACAGTGCGTCAGCACGTTTGCGTTGCCAGGCACCAGGTCCAAGCCGAAGGCGCCAATTCGACGGTTGACCGCGACGTCTTCGTCGGCCATCTCATCGGCCAGTTGCAGCACGGCGCGTTTGGCCGCCTGGACACCTTCCCGCTCGGTGACCTTACGTACCTGGGTCAGGACACGGTCAAGGGCCCACCTGAGGTTGACCGCGGTCGGCCGCGTCGCACCCAGCAGGTCGGCCGCCTCGACCAGTGCAGACAGAAACGTGTCCGCGTTGTTCGAGGTCGTCCTGAGGGCACAAAGGGCAAGCCCGTAAGCTGCCGAGACGCCAATAGCCGGCGCGCCGCGCACTTGCATCGTACGAATAGCGTGTGCAACGTCTTCGGGCGTGTGGCACGTCACCAGCACCGTCTCTCGTGGCAACCGCGTCTGATCCACCAGAAGCAGCGCCTGCTGGGCCGCATCGAATTCGAGCGTGCGCATGCCGTGCCTAAGTCTACCGGCATAAATTGTGCGACCTGTCGTGCTCGCGTGAAACGACGCAACGTTCAAGAGGCGTTCGTTGGCGAACCAACCGGTAACCCAACGCAGTCGATGGACAACTACGCCGAAGGTGACGAAGCTGTCGACATCGAAGTTCGTGGTGGAAAAGTCCAACTGCTCGTGCCAGCTGGCACCTCGGATGACGACGTCTTCGAAGCACACAGCTTCATCGGTGGCGAGCTAGAGCTCGAAGATGGCCGCGTACTGAGCTTCCAGATCCAGGACGGCGCCATCGGCGCGCAAGCCGCGGTGCGGCGCGACGACGACAACGACCGCGGCGTTGGTCTCTCCAGCATCCCCGACGTGCCGGGCGGCGTCTAAGACAGCTAAGACGGCTAATCCTGGCCGCTTCCGGTGCCGATGATGGGCACAGGAAGCTATGGCCACGACACACGACGCGTCTTTCGTCGACCCACGGGCGCAGGCGCTGGCGCAAAGCGAAGAGCCGACCGCCGAAATGATTGCCGCATCGGCGGCTGAGGTCGCCGAGCCGGCGTTTGTTGCGCTGGGCGCATCCGAGGAGCTCAGCGGGGGCGCAGGCGCGATGTACCTGCGCGAGATTGCCAATCACGACTTGTTGTCAGCTGATGACGAGCGCCTGCTGGCGCAGCGCATGGAAGCTGGCCGCCTTGCGGCGGCGCGACTTGCCGCCGAAGAGCCGGTGTCAGATGGCGAGCGCGAGTTACTGGAACGCGAAGTCGAAGAAGGCGAGACAGCGCGGCGCCATCTGATCGAGAGCAACCTCCGCCTGGTGGTCTCGGTCGCACGGCGGTATCTGAATCGCGGCCTCTCGTTCCTCGACCTGGTGCAGGAGGGCAACATCGGCCTCCAGATCGGCGCCGACAAGTTCGACTGGCGCCGCGGCTTTCGGTTCAGCACCTACGTGTACTGGTGGATCCGCCAGGCGATGACTCGGTCGCTGGCCGATCAATCACGCACCATTCGGCTGCCTGTGCATGCGGTTGAGCTGCTGACGCGGGTGCTGCGGGCTGAGCGCGAGATGCAGGCCGAGACTGGCGCCCTCCCGAGTGTTGAAGCCATTGCCGAGCACCTTGGCCTGGACGTGGAGCGCATCGTTGAGGCGCGGCGCGCGGCTCAGACGCCGCTTTCCATTGAGGCGCCGCTCAGTGATGACTCAGACATGACGCGAGGCGATCTGCTTGGCGACGAGACCGCGGGCCAGGCGGCACACCGCGAGGTGGAGAAGCAGGAGCTCTCCAAGCGCTTATCTGAGGCGCTGGATTTGCTTGATCCACGCGAGCGGCGGATTCTGCAAATGCGCTTCGGCCTCGAGCGTGGCGAGGAGCGCACGCTCACCGAAGTGGCCCAGGTGATGGGCGTCAGCCGCGAGCGGATCCGGCAGATAGAGCAAGCTGCGCTGGCCAAACTCCGGCGCATGCCCGCACTGCGGAACGAAGTGCTCGAATACCTCGCTGCATGACTCCGTAGGTGCCCACCTCCCGAGGGACATTTCCTCCCGGAGGGACTACCTCCCGAGGGACTTACCCCGGAGGGACTTACCCCGGAGGGACTACCTCCCGGAGGGACTACCTCCCGGAGGGTTCATCACCACAGAGGTTCGTCTCAGAAACGGATCAATGAGACGACG
>JAFAZN010000261.1 GCA_019239775.1 Chloroflexota bacterium | reverse complement strand
TGGTCTGAAACCGACGCCTTTCGCGACGAGCACGAGCGCCTTCGCGCGGCGGCGGATCACGTTGCGCGCGCAGTGGCCGAGCTTACGCATGCCCTGAGCCAGGTTGGCGATCACGCTTCGGCGGTTGCGCTCGGCGAAAGCATCGAGAGCTTGCAGCTCACCCAGGCGCAGCTAGCCGCCGCCGCCGAGCGTGCGTATTCGATGGGCCAGCTCGCCGCGCGGAGAGCCCGCCACGCGGCATTCCAGCGTCAGGTCGACCAGGCCACCGCCCCAGGCAACGATGCTCCTGGCTGAGATCGTCGAGACCTCGGCGGCCGTCAGCGGCACCGCCGCCAGGCTGGAAAAGATCGAGCGTCTCGCCACCACCCTGAAGCGCGTTCCGCCAGAAGAGGCGTCCATCGCCGCGGCGTACCTCTCGAGCCAACTCAGACAGCGTCAGATCGGCGTCGGCTACGCCTCGATCCGCGACATGCCTCCACCAGCCCCCGAACCATCGCTAACCCTCACGCAAGTGGATCAAGCGCTCGAGGCTCTGGGAAGCGTCTCCGGCGCGGCGTCGCAGGCAGAGCGGCGCCGCCAGCTCATGAGTCTCTTCGCGCGCGCAACAGAGAAAGAACAGTACTTCCTCACTCGCCTGATCATCGGCGAGCTGCGCCAGGGCGCCCTGGCTGGCGTCATGCACGAAGCGTTGGCAAAAGCGCTGAGCGTACCGCTGCAGGACATCAGGCGTGCGGTCATGCTGCGGGGTGACCTCCACGCGGTCGCCGAAGCCGCGCTGCGTGACGGTCGCGCGGGCCTCAACCAGTTCAAGCTCCACGTCGGGCAACCCATCCAACCGATGCTCGCGCAGTCCGCCACCTCAATAGGTGCAGCGTTGGATCGCATTTCGCCGGCTGCCATCGATTGGAAGCTGGACGGCGCCCGCGTCCAGATCCACGTGCAGAACAGCGACGTGCGGGTCTTCACCCGCAGCCTCGACGACATCACCAGCCGCGTCCCCGAGCTGGTCGAAATTGCCCACGACCTGAAAGTGAGCTCGCTAGTGCTCGACGGCGAAGCCCTGGTGTTGAAGCCAGATGGCCGGCCGCAGCCGTTTCAAGTCAGCGCGAGCCGCTTCGGCAGCCGCCTGGATGTGGAGCGCCTCCGCGCGACCCTACCGCTGACCCTGTTCACCTTTGACATCCTGCATCTCAGCGGCGAGGACCTCATCGATCATCCGCTGGAGCAGCGACACACCATCTTGACCCAGACCGTTCCCGAGCAGTGGCGCGTGCCGCGCATCATCACGTCCGACGCCGCTGAAGCTGACGCGTTCGCCAACGCCACGCTGGATCGCGGCCACGAAGGCGTGGTGGTAAAGGCACTTGACTCGTTCTACGAGGCCGGCCGCCGCGGAACCGGATGGATCAAAGTGAAGCCCACGTTGGGCCTGGATCTCGTTATTTTGGCGGCAGAATGGGGCCACGGAAGAAGGTCCGGCTGGCTCTCAAACTTACACCTCGGAGCCCGCGATCCGGAATCCGGCTCGTTCGTCATGTTAGGCAAGACCTTCAAAGGCCTGACCGACCAGATGCTGCGCTGGCAAACCGAGCGGCTCCAGCAGTTAGAGACGCACCGCGACCGGTGGACCGTCTACGTGCGCCCCGAGCTACTGGCGGAAATCGCGTTTGACTCCGTTCAGCGCTCCACCCGCTACCCCGGCGGTGTGACACTCCGTTTCGCCCGCGTCGTCCGTTATCGCGAAGACAAACGCTCCGAAGAGGCAGACACAATCCAGACGGTCCAGAGCCTGGCGCCTTAGAGGTTTATCGCAGACCGCGTGGAGTGCAAAGCACTGACCAACACCGTGGCAAAAGGGTTGTTTGCGATGTTATTTCGGCGGTTCCAAAGTTGTGCCAATCGGAACACTCCGCCTCACCAGCGCACCACACGCATGTTGTCGATCAGTGTCCGGCGGCCTCACCATTACGTGGAGCGCAACGGCTCACCAACTGCACTATTGCATCCGCAACTGCCGTGGCGGACGCATTTCCATCAACAGCGACTGCCCCAAGGTTGAGCATCTCCGCCTCGAAGAATGGGCGACCCGCTCTGATCTGCTGTCGGCCTGCCTCATTGCGCACCGACCGCGGACTACTCAGGTCGTAGGCGAGCAGCCGCTCCTCCTGTGTCTCCGCGTCAATGCGGAGAAGGAAGACGCGATCAAAGAGATCGATCACCTCTCTGACGTTCAATGCGATGCCACACATGAAGACCGGTCCTGGCTGTTCGCACAAAACTTCCTGGAGTCGGGTCCGATCCCATACCCAGTGGTGCGTGCTGAGCCAGTGCTCATCGGGCATGAGCGGTGCCTCAGCGCGTGAATACGTTTTTCCGGCATCGTCCCGGTAATGACACAGCCGCGGGACGTAATCGGCATCCATGGCGGTCAGTCCTCGACGCGACAGCTCCTGCACCAGAGTTGTCTTCCCCGAGCCAGGGTTGCCGGTGACGAGGAACGCAGCCATGTCTCAGTATCGATGATCGCAGCCCGCGCGCACAGCAGCGCAGTCGAAGTAAAAGTCCACCGTTGGAACTAAGCGCATACAACCCGATCGCAAACCGGTACAACGCCTGGGTTGCCACCGTGCCACTGGCAGACGATGCGGTGGTCATAGGCGCGCACAGCAACGCCCACGAAGTAAAAAAGTCACTGTGGGAGTGAGCGCATACGACGCGATCGCGGACTGGTATGACGGCTGGGCTGGCAGCGCGTCACTGGCAGACGATGCGGTCTTCGCGGCAACGGCGGCCCTCATGGGCGACGTCGAAGGCCGGCGCGTATGCGATCTCGCCTGCGGACAGGGTCGTGTGGCGCGGTACTTTGCGGATCGCGGCGCCCGGGTCACAGGAGTCGATCTCTCTGCCAAGCTGCTGGAGATTGCCCGCGGCCACGAGGCTCAACACTCGGAGCGAATCGACTATCGCCACGATGACGCCCGCGTGCTCGCTAGCTGCACGGACTCGGAGTTCGATGGAGTGGTCTGCTTCATGTCGCTTATGGACATCGCAGACCTGCAGCCGACCGTACGCGGCGTCCACCGGGTGCTTCGCACAGGTGGATGGTTCGTCTTCGCCGTGCTGCATCCATGCTTCAACACCTCACGTTCGGATGAGCTCACCACAGCCGACGGCCTCGTGCGCACAATCGGCGCGTATTTCGTCGAAGGCCACTGGCAATCCGCAAAGCGCACCGGACCGCCCGGCAGAGTCGGCGCCTATCATCGCACGTTGAGTACGTACTTCAATACCCTCCTGGCACACGGCTTCGAACTCGAAGCGGTGGCGGAGCCGGTGGCGGTCGGCCGCCAAGCCGAGCTGCGGCCAATCTGGACCGAAGTTCCATCCGCGCTCGTCGTCCGTTGCATTAAGCCGCGACGGTAGGACGTAAAGCCGTGCGCAGGATCCCGCCAGATGCCGACGCGCTGGCCGCGGCATTCGACCTCGGCTCGAGCCTGGCTCCGCCGGACCAGGTTGCCACTGGCTGGGGCGGACACAACCTGTTGTGGCGACTCAGCACCACATGCGGCACGTGGGCCATCAAGGAAGTTGGGCGCGAGCTGGCTCTGGATCCTCAGGCCACGCTTGCGCTCGAGCTCGCCACGCTCGTGGGACACGCCGGGTTCAGCGGTGGAGACCGAGACGCCGCGGGCGCGGTCGCGCTTCGCGAAACGGGTGGGGATCAGGTGGAGGCCGCGCTGCTGCTGGAGCATGCGCGGCGTGGAGCGCTGGAGTTGCTGGAGTCGACTCGGACATGGACGCGCGTGGAGCGCCTCGCAGCCGTCTTGCAGCGTGCCAGCACGGTTGACGGCGACGAGGTCCGGCGATTGGGTTCGTTAGCCTGAGCGCTAAGCCACCGTCCGGAGGTGGATCGCGCACCTGCCGCCGCGCGACGTTTGGTCACTGCGCAGTCGCTTCTGCCGTTTGCGCCGTCGCTGACCACTGCAGCTGGTACAAGCGCGCGTAGCGACCGTTTTGTTCTAGCAGCGCGTCGTGTGTGCCCTCTTCAACCAACTGACCCTTGTGCAGCACCAGGATGCGGTCCACCCGCCGAATGGTTGACAGCCGGTGGGCAATGATGATGCTGGTGCGATCTTCCATCAGTCGGTCGAGCGCTTGCTGAATGCGCCACTCCGTCTCGGTGTCGACGCTCGCGGTGGCCTCGTCGAGGACGAGCAGCATAGATGGATTGAAGGCAACGGCGCGCGCGAACGCGATGAGCTGTTTTTGCCCCACCGACAGGCCGGCGCCGCGCTCTTTCACCGGAGCCTCGAATGCCTCGGGCAACGCTTGAATGAAATCGTCGGCGAAGACGAGCCGCGCAGCCGCTCGAACCTGCTCGTCATCAATCTCGCTCTCGTTGAGTCGAATGTTGTGCGCAATCGTTCCACTGAACAGGAATGGGTCCTGGAGCACGACGCCCACCTGCCGTCGCAGTGCGATCTGGCGCAGGTCGCGCACGTCTGTCCCATCGACCAGTATCTGACCTTTCTGCACGTCGTAAAACCGCGACACCAGCGCGATAATCGATGTCTTGCCAGCACCGGTCGCGCCGACAATCGCCACCTTCTCACCTGGCTGGATCTTGAACGACAAACCCTTCAATACCCAGTTGCCAGGCTCGTACGCGAACCAGACGTCGCGGAACTCGATCTCACCCCGAAACCGGCCCAATTGGATCGGGTGAATCGGATCCCGGACGGACGCCTTCTCGTCGAGAATTGAGAAAATCCGCTCTGACGAGGCCATCGCCTGCTGCATGATGTTGTACTTCTCACTGAGATCGCGGATCGGTTGGAAGAACCGGTCGACGTACTGAATGAACGCCACAATTCCGCCGACGGTGAGCACGCCAGCCAGGACGTTCGCGCCACCGTACCAGATCACACCGGCAAGTGTGACCGCGTACGCAACACTGGTAAGTGGCCAGAACAAGGCGAAGAAAAATGCGCCGCGCAGGTGGGCCTGCAACAGGTCACGATTTCGATCGTCAAACGTTTCAGCCGCCTGCGCCTCTCGATTGAACAATTGAATGACATGGATGCCGCTAATGTTCTCGGCGATCATCGCGTTGACCCGTGCGAGCCGGATTCGAACGGCACGGAATGAATCCCGCATACCGTCCCGAATAAAGTTGGTGAGCAACACGAGTGGCGGTATGACCACAAATGTGATCAGCGCAAGTGGCCAGTTGAGGAGCAACAAGGCAATGGCAATACCTGCGATCGTCACGGTGTCGCTCAGGATCGCCAGGCCGCCAGAGGTAAGCAGCTCGTTCAGCGCATCGACGTCGTTGGTCAACCGGGTCATCAATCGACCGACCGGATTCGCGTCGAAGAACGCCAGCGACAGGCTCTCAATATGCGCGAACAGCTCGACGCGCAGATCGTGCATCGCGAGTTGGCCGGCTCGGTTCAGCAGATAGTTCTGAGCAAACCGCAAACCGAATATGCCGATGATTACTGCGAGATACTCCAGCGCGTAGACATTCAGCCGTTCGATCCTGGAACTGGCGATGGCATCATCAATCGCCTGTTTGACAATCAGCGGCCCCAGCAGCTCCAGCAGCGTTAGCAAGGTCAGCATCGCGACAGCGACTCCGATGCTGAGTCGATACGGTCCGACGTAGCGCAGCAGTCGCCGCACCAATCGACCATCGTACGCTTTGCCGAACAGCTCCTCGTCGGTTTTATCAAGCGGCGGAAGCGTCATCAACTACAACCGACCTAACGAACTGCCGCGGAAAGCTTGTGCCGCGGCATCCGGCTCGCTCTCGTCGACATCGAGCTCCTCCGCGACAAGTTGACGACGGTACATGTTCGTATACAGTCCGCCACGCCGCAGCAATTCGGCATGCGTGCCTTGTTCTACGATTCGACCTCGGTCCATGACGACGACACAGTCCGCCGAGCGCGTGGTCGACAACCGGTGGGCAATCACCAGGCTGGTTCTGTTACGCATAAAGCTGTCCAAGCCGTGGAGAACGGCCTCTTCGGTGCGCGTATCCACCGATGACAGAGCATCGTCCAGGATGAGGATGGCGGGGTGACGGACCACGGCGCGAGCGATCGCGGTGCGCTGCTTCTGGCCGCCTGACAGGGTGACGCCGCGTTCGCCAATCAGCGTGTCCAGTCCGGCCGGCCACTGATCCAGGTCATTTTCCAACTGTGAGAGGTAGACTGCCGATTGAATCCGCGTCTCTGTCACATCGACCGATTTCAGGCCGTACGCAACGTTGTCGCGCAGTGGACCGGAGAACAAAAAGGTTTCCTGCGGAACGAAGCCGATGGAGCGTCGCAAGTCGGCAACTGATAGTTGTCGCACATCGATGTTGTCGATGAGCACCTGTCCGGCGGTTACATCCTGGAGTCGCGGAACGAGACTGACCAGGCTGCTCTTGCCGCTGCCCAGCGGACCGACGATCGCATACGTGCTGCCGGCTGGGATCGTCAAACTGACTCGGTCAAGGACGCTACGTCCGTCGAGTACCAGCGATACCTCGCGAAACTCGATCTGGCCGCGAGGCTCCCAGCTGACGGGGCGTTCTGGCGAGCTGATTGTTGGCTCAATTGAGAAAATCTCTTGCAAGCGCTGCATCGATGCCACACCTTGCTGCCACATCGTCGCGACCCAACTCAGCCCGATCATCGGCCAGGCGAGTTGGGCCAGATACGCGTTGAATTGGACGAACTCGCCAAGTGTGAGACGCCCCTCGACGACTTCCCGACCGCCGGCGTACAGCAGGAGCACGGTCAGTGCGCCGGTGACGAGCGTGATCGTCGGCCAGAGGAGTCCGGTCAAGCGGATCTGGCTCAGTTGGCGTCGCACGTACTCCTGGCTGGTCGCACGGAACGTTTCCACTTCGGCTGCTTCTTGGGCGTAGGCCTTCACCACGCGCTGGCCGGCGAAGGTTTCTTGCGCATGGTCGGACATGGCCGCAAACTGCTCCTGGACGCGTCTGAAGCGCTCCTCTATGCGTGCCCGCGTGACGACGAACACAATGGTCGCCGCCGGCAAAATGATGATGACCCAGGTCGCGAGTGTGCTACTGAGTTGGAACATGAGCACGAGCGCGACGCTGACGAGCAGGACCGTATTAAGGACGCTGTACAGCGCCGAACCAAACAGCTGACGTACCGCGGACAGGTCGTTGGTGGCGCGCGCGACCAGATCTCCGGTGCGGAACCGCACGAAGAATGCTGGCTCGAGTGTTTCAAGATGTGCGAAGTAGCGGTTGCGCAGGTCGTACTCGACCCAACGCGAAGCTGATGTGACCACCAGGCGAGCGAAAAACCGGCAGACGGCCTCCGCTAGCGCCGCCGCGACGATCGCCAGCGCGAAGCCCTCGAGCGGCCAGCCGAACTGGCTGGAGCCGGTTGAGAACGTGTCGATGGCCTGACGCAAAAGCCACGGGGTAATGAGCCCGAAGCTGGTGCTGCCGATGGCGAAGACCAGGCCGATCAGCCACTGCGAACGATAGGCATGCAGATAGGTCAGTAGAACCTGACGCATTCGAAAGACTATAGGCGAGCAACGCAGGCGCAACCTCTAGCGCCAGGACCATCGATCGCCGGCTTCGAGCAGCGCTGGGTACGCGTCAGCCGGTCCGTCCGCACACGCGTCCAGATCCCGTCCAGTGAGCGTGACGGGTACGGAAGGCCAGTGAAACAGCTGAGGCTCGCGCAGGAAGCGGAGCAGGGTGTCGAGCTCGACATCGGGCGGGGCTGGGCGTGCACCCTCCAAATCCAGGAGCGCGCTGATCCGTCCGTTGTGCCAGAGGAGGTTGCCGAAATGCGCATCGGCATGTACGAGCACCTGCGGTTCTGCGTACGGGGAAAAGGCATCCAGGCGCTCGGCGATGAATGCCCCGATCTGCCGCAGGACGGCGCGATCAATGCCGGGCACCGCTTCGGCTGGCTCCAACACGTCGCGGTACCGCTCGGGCGGCGCGTGATACGCGTCGCGACGTGGACCACCTGGCGCGAGTGCGTCCTCCAACCACGGGTTCCGGAGGTCCGCTCGGAACCGGACCTGATGTAAGGATGGCGGAATGGTACCCAACTGGCGCGCCGCCATCGCCCGCGCAGGTCGTTCCAGCGCAGCCCAGGCCAGAGTCAGCGTGATCCCCGGCACACGCTCCAGAACCAGCCATTCTTGCCGGCCGGTCCGACGGTACGCAATGACTCCGGCGTGAGGCACCTCTCTTGGCAGGAGCCGCAGCACCCGAGCCTCGTGCGCCAGGGAATCGCGAAAGCGCCCAGACGAGAGCCGCACAACATGACCCGGCGCGAGCCAAACGCGGTTTGATGCGCCGTCTGCGACCTGGAGCGGCGAGGACGGTACCCCGAGCGATGTCAGGAGCGAAGCCGCCAGCTCCGCCGGCGCGCCGTCGAGATCACTCATGTGCGTGACCTTGCGGTACCGTCAAGCGCCGAAACTCTCATTGACTTGCCTGAACCTAGCGCGCAAGTCCCGAAATTGCTGCCACAGTGGCAATCCATCCGCCATTCGGGTGCAACACTGAATGGGGCGTGGTCGACGCCACGTGCACGCGGATCAATTCCACAAGGTGGTCCAGCAGCGCGGGTCCCAACTGAGTGGCCGGACCGCGGTCGGAGACGCTTCGGACTACATCCGCGCCGCCTATGCCGCGCTCAGCGAACTGGCGTACCTGGCCCCCACTCCAGCACCATGCCGAACCAGCCTTCACGAAGCGGAGCGTGCCAGAGGAGGTGTGGCACCGGGTAGGCGTTGGCTTGCAGGCGGTCGATTGTGGTGCTCAACCAGGGCAGTCGCTCGATCGTCCACGGATTGTTCACAAGCTTCACCGCCTCTGGCATCCCATCAGCCGTTTCGGCCTGCCAGACCTCGCCATCCTCCAGTGGCCGAGCAAGCGGCCGAATGAGACGCACTCCGGGCGGCAGACCGTCGTGAGGTGCCATCATCCGCGGGGCGTCAATACTAGGCGTGGGAAACGTGTTAGCCTGTACTCCACAACTGGCGCGCAAGCGCAGAGAGGAGGGAACCCATATGAGTTGCGACACGACGGCCATGGGTCATCTACCGTCCGTTTTTAGCAATTCGGGAGAACCTCTTTGTCTGCAACACATTTCGTTTCGGGCCTCGAGCTCAGTCGCGCGTTCTATGTTGAGGCGGTTGCACCGCTCCTCGCTCGACACTATCCCAACCTGATCCACTCAGCCGGCAGGTTAGATACCGGCTCAGACGTTCTGGGCTTCGATACCGAACGCTCGATGGACCACTGGTGGGGTCCACGCGTCGGACTGTACCTGCGCGAACAGGACTATTCTGACGAACTGCGCGACGAGATCAAGCACATGCTGGGCATGCAGTTGCCGCACAGTGTGCGTGGATTCTCGACGCACATGCACGTGGAGGACGTCACCACGGGCAGTGTGTTCATGCGAAGTACGGATGAGCGGCCGATCAACCACATGTGTTCTATCGGCACGGTCGCGCAGCTCACGCGCTGGTATCTCGGCATCAATGTGCTCGATCACCCGCTCAGCCCGGGCGAGTGGCTGGCGCTTCCCGAACAACACCTGCGCACCATCCGCTCCGGCGGCGTCTGGCACGACGGCACCGGCGAGCTGGCACGCTTGCGTACGCTTTTGCACTGGTATCCGGACCACATCTGGCGATATCTGCTCCGCGCGCAGTGGCGCCGAATCGAGCAGGAGGAGGCCTTTCCTGGCCGCTGCGCGGAGGTCGGCGACGAGCTTGGGTCGCGCGTCATCACCGCGCGAATGGTGCGCGAGGTCATGCACCTGGCCTTTCTCATTGAGCGTGAGTACATGCCGTACAGCAAATGGTTGGGCACCGCATTTTCGCGGCTCCGCATCGCCCCGCGGCTTGAACCGGCACTGCTCGACGCGCTCGCTGCCACTGACTGGCCTTCGCGTGAGCGCGCGCTTAGCGTCGCGTACGAGATCGCCGCGGCCGAGTTCAACGCGCTCGGACTGTGCGAGCCAGTGCCCGCCACGGTCTCGCCGTTCTGGGGCCGGCCGTTCCAGGTAATCCACGGTGACCGGTTCGCCGCCGCACTGGGGGACGCCGGCGTCAAGCCAGAATATTTCGGCAACACCACACAGTGGATCGACTCGACCGACGCACTGTACCCGCGCTATGTACGACAGTTCGCCGCGTTCTATAGCTAGCGCGCGTGGCGGACGGGCACCGCCGCCGTCCTAACGCAACAATGCTGCTAGGCAGCTTCAAGGGTGGCTTGCGCCGCGCCAAAGCGGACACAATTGCGCCCGGCGTCTTTTGCCGCATACAGGCCACCGTCCGCCAGCGCCAGGACCTGATCACATGACCGATCCTCACACTCGCGGGCGTACACTCCCCCACTCACAGTCACGGTTCGCTGCGGGCCAGGATGGGGTAGTTGCAGGTGCTCCACCGCTTGGCGTAGCCGCTCGGCGATCTCCATTGTTTCGGTGGCAGTCGCTCCAGGTACCACCAAAACAAACTCTTCGCCTCCGAAGCGAAACACGTGGTCTTGACCGCGGCACGTCGCACTCAAAACCTCAGCGACACGCGCGAGGACACGGTCACCAGCCAGATGACCGAGAGAATCGTTGTACTTCTTGAAGTTATCGATATCGAAGATCGCAAGACCGTACGGCGTCCCATTTGCCGTGGCTTGGGCGTGCACCGAGTCCAGCGCCTCACGCAGAGCCTGGCGGTTACCAATACACGTAAGTGGATCGGTGTGTGCTTGCCGCGCGAGCTCGAGGTTTGCGTGCTGAAGATCCGCCGTGCGTTCAGCAACCTCCTGCTTGAGGGCCGAGAACAACCGATTGTGCCGTCGGATTGTCAGATGGTCGAAGGCGATTGCGAGCCCGACAAATGCATACGGAAATACTTCGACCGGAATACGGATGTAGAACTGCAGAACCTCGAACTCACCGGTGATGGCGTACACCACCAAGCCCGCCAGAAGCCCCCATCGTTCGGTACGGGACAACGTGCGGGCGCGCCGCAGCCGCGCGAGTGAAAACGCAAAAGCCCATACCAGGTAGAGCAACCACACGAGAACCAGTGGCGTGAAATATCCGTCATCGGTGATCCAGAGCGGAGTTCCGATCGTGAGAAATACTCCCGCCGTGTGCGCGGCCGCGAAACCAGCCCGACCAGTACGCGACCAACGCGTGCGGGCAATGATCGAACTTGCCACGACAAAAAGGGAGAAGACCAGCACGGCGGAGACAATCAGAATGCGTCCGAGAATGACCTCGAGGTGCAGATCATCGGTCCAACCCTCCAATGCCGCGTGGCCCGCCGCAAAAACACATGCATCGAATGCAAAGACAGCCATCAACAGATCGAGCTTTTCCTGGCGACGACCCAGCCAAAGCCAGAAGTGCTGTACGCCAAGATAAGCCGCCACCGCGGATGTCACGACCAGCCACATCCGCACGACCGCGGGATCCGGCGACGGCAGCGTAATGAGCGCGCCATACGGCCAGAAGGCGCTAGTGGGCCACATCAAGCTCAACTATCGGCAGGTGCTGCACTCGGCTATAGAAGTTCGGCCGACAAGCCGGTCCGCAGCACGAGTCGCAGTCGGCCTGGATAAAACTTCTGGGACAGACTGCGCCTAGGAACGCGGCAGGCCATTCACAACCATTCGAGCGGGTTTTCGGCCGCGTTCCTAGGCAGGCGCAGTCAACATGCAGGTTCGGGAAAGCGCAGCACCCAACAAAGCGAAACCCAAGCTGGCAGGCGTTGGATACGATACGCTTGGCGCGTATGCCGGAAGTCATCATTGAGATCGCCCAGGGACGGACACAAGATCAGAAGCGTGCGCTGATCAAGGAGATCACAGAGGCCGTGGTGCGCACCTGCTCGGTGCCTGCGGACGCGGTGACGGTCATCATTCACGAAAACCCGCTCACCGACAAAGGCAAAGGCGGCGTACCGTTCAGCGAACGCTAACCTGCTCCGCGACCGAGTGACGATAATGAACTTCGTGCAGACAGCCGAAGAAGAAATTCGCCGACTCATGGGGCGTTACATACAAGCGCACGACACGCGGAATGTCGACGCGATTGTGCCCCTCTTTGCTGACGATGGACTGTTCACGAATGAGGCCGGCGAATGGAGCGGGCGGGATCGCATTCGCGAGTTCTTCGAGAACAGCCGCGCTCGCGCTGTGCCTGGCCGGCGCAGCAAGCTGATGTGCGCAAATTCGATCATCAGCGTGGACGGCGAACAGGCGGAAGCGCTCACCGATGTGGTCGGCTTTCGCTCGGACGACAACGGTCCGTGGCAAGTCAGTCTCGTGGCACAGTACGCCGACAAGTTCGTGCGGCGCGACGGGGAATGGCGCTATGCCGAGAAGCGAGTGTTGACCTAGCGAGATCGCGCCGGAGTCAGGCTAGCCACGCGTCCGTAAACGTGTAGAAGTCATTGCGCCGGTGGCCGACCCCTCGCAAGTTGGCTACTGCCAGCGCACGGGTCGGGCTCGTGGCTATCGGGATCTCGAATGACTGGTCAAGCAGGAAATCATTGATCTGTGCGTAAAGTTGTCTTTGCTTGCTTGGTTCAACTTCTGCCGACAGGCTCTTCACCAGCTGGGCGTACTGCTCGTCGTGGAAGTCGGCATTGTTGAACTGATAGTTGAGACTCGCGTCCGAAGTAAGCACGGTTACTGGCAGGAAATTGGCCCAAACATCGCCTGCAAGGTACGCCTGAAACTGATGGCCGTTCATGCGTGCCAGCATGCCCGCGCCTTCCATCTGGGTGATGCTCATAGACACGCCGATCGAAGCCAGGTCGGCCTGGATGATCTGCGCGATCTGCGGGTAGGCAGGGTCTCGATTGCTGTGAATCAACTCGAAGGACATGTTGCTCAGGCCGGCCGCGTTCAGCAGCGCCTTCGCCTTGTCGAGGTCGTGGTTATAGAAGGTTTGCTTGGCTGGCTCATCGGCGGTTGACTCGGCGGGCCAGGGCAGATCTTGCGCAGTGCTCTGGCCACGCAACACCGTGTCAACGATGCGTTTACGGTCGATCGTGTAATTGAGGGCCTGGCGCGCCCGCTTGTCGTCAAATGGCTTGGTATTCGGATTCGGCTGAAGAATGAAGAAATTTCCGGCGTTGGGCAACGTGATGCCCTGGTAATTGGAGTCATCTTTGAGGCGCGTGTAGTCCAGCACGCTAGGCTGTAGTGTGAACTCCGCGGCCCCGGCTTCGAACTGCGCTTGCTGCGATTGCGCGTCCTTCATGACATTTAGCTGAATGCCGTCGAGGTAGGGCCGGCCTGACTGCCAGTAGTTCTTGTTCTTGATGAAGGTCGCGTGATCGCCGGCGACCCATTCCTGCAAGGCAAAAGGACCGGTGCCAACAGCCGAGGACTTGGCGTCGGGACCTTCCATCGTCTCCTTGTTCACGATATTGAAGAGCGAGAGGAAATCGAACACGTTGGTCCAGGGCTGCTTCGCGGTGATGACGACGGCGTATTTGTCCTTAGGTGTCCAGGTGGTCTCCGGCGGCACGAATCCGGAGAAAATGCCGGCCGAAATCTTGGGGTCCAGAATGCGATTCAGGTTGTAGATGACGTCGTCGCTCGTAACCTCTCGGCCGTTGTGAAACTGCACACCTTTGCGCAAGGTGATGGCAATCTGCTTCGCATCGCTGCTCTGGTCCCATGTTTCGGCCAGTAATGGTTGCGGCTTGAGGTCGTCATCGTAGGTGATGAGCGGCTCATAGACGGTCCATGAACTCAGTCCATTACCAGGATGGTGGTAATGCCCGTCAATGGGAGCCAGGTCCTGGGTGCTCAGCGCTCGGAGGGTGCCGCCCGCCTTCGGCTGTGCTGGGGTTCCCTCCGTGCTGCGCGAGCCCGAGACTGTTGCGGCCGTATTGGCTGGAGCAGAAGAAACCGGACCTGAAGCGGAGGTCGGGGCTGTACTTGCGGCAGGCGGAGCATTGCCACTGCACGCAGCCAGGAGGCTGGCAGAGGCAGTGAGCGCGATCACGCTGAGCGCCCGGCGACGCGTCACAGTGTGCTCGAACCAGAGCCTCATGATCCGTGGCATCGTACCGTATGGAGCCGATGATCAAGACCATCGGCGCCGCAATCAAGCACCCGACCAATCGATCGCTCGCGGAGTTCCAACGCTACTGGGCCGAGCATCACGGGCCGTTCTTCTCTCACACGCCGCACCTGCGGCGCTACGTCCAGCACATCACCCTCCCTGAAGCCTATGGCGGCCAGCCAGCGCCGACGCACGATGGCGTGTCGATGTTCTGGTATGACGACCTCGAGTCAATCGTGCACCCGCCGTCGCGGCCAACACTCAGCGAGGCCATACCGGCGTCGCATGCTGATGTCTACGACTGGTATGTCCGGTCGAAGCGCTACGGTGATCCCGACACTATGACGCTGGCCGAGACGGTCGTCCTGGACGACGCCCAGCTGTTTGATCGGAGTCCCGACTGGCCGCTCGCGCACAAACGCTGCGGTGTCGTCGCGACCGAACGAGTGGTCCTGGAGGGTCAGACCACGCCCAGCATGGTCAAGGCTGTCGTTATCGAAGCGCGGAAGCCCGGTCTCACGATCCAGGAATTCCAGAAGTACTGGTACGAGGACCACGCGCCGCTGGTTGCGAAGCTGCCTGGCTTGCGTCGCTACGTCCAGAATCACGGTATCCCCGAGGCCTACCCAGTGCGCACCATGACCCATGACGGCTTTGCGGAACTCTGGTTCGACGACCTCGCCGCACTCCAACGCGCCGCCGCGACCCCCCAATGGCAGGCCGTCGTC
>JAFAZN010000049.1 GCA_019239775.1 Chloroflexota bacterium | reverse complement strand
AAGCGACTGCTCCGACGAAAGCGCCGACCCGTCGCGCCACCACGTCGCGGAGCACCAAGAGCACGACCGCGCGCAAGTCCTCGGGCAGCACCACCACCAGCCGCACCCGCCGCGCCACCTCCTGACGTAGCGCGATAAGGCCACGCCCACGTCGACGTGGCGGGTACGGTTGTCCCGACCGACGACCTGTGTGCTTGCACTAGTGTGTTGTGCGCCTACTGCGAGAGGCCACGAGCTCCGAGGGCAGTAGCAGTAACCTCTGAACTCAGGAGATCCGAGGGTTTGCCGCGTCGCAGCACCTGATTCGTGTAGGCTGTCAGTAGAAACCGACTGACGAGTCGGTCGGTTTCACAGACACGCAGAGCCGTAACTGAGAGATGCCGATCGAGCAAGCGCGCAGCCAGCAGCGCCACCAGCGCATCCTCGATGCCGCTGTTGCCGTGTTTTCGACCAAGGGCTATCACGGCACGCTGGTTGACGAGATCGCCGCCGAAGCGGAGACCTCCAAGGGCGGTGTCTACTTCCACTTCCCGAATAAGCAAGCCATCTTTCTGGCGCTATTGGATCGACTGGCCAACATCCTGCGCGAGCGCGTCGAAGCCGCCGTCGCCACCAGGCAGGATCCGATCGAACGCGCAGAGGCGGCGCTCCACGTTGTGCTCGAAACGTTCGGCAGCCACCGCCGGCTGGCGCGCCTGTTCCTGGTGGAGGCGCTCGGCGCTGGCCCCGAATTCAACGCACGCATGATTCAGCTTCGCGCGGACTTTGCGGACCTGATCCGCGTTCATCTCGACGACGCGGTGGCGCAAGGCGCGATTCCACCGCTCGACACGAGTGTTGCCGCGACGGCGTGGTTCGGTGCGGTGAACGAAGTGGTGACACACTGGGCACTCTCAGAACGACCAGGTCGCCTGGAAGATGCGTACCCAACGGTGCAGCGCCTGCTCCTGCGGGGCATCCAGGCGGGAGCCGCGTTACATGGCGACTAACCTGCAGCACACGCGGCGCGAGCCGCAGTTGGTGAGCAGCACGCGACCGGTAGCGGCCGTCGATCCGATCGAGGTGTTCGCGGCTGCTGCAGGCGAGGCGACCCGCGGGTTGTGGCTGCGGCCGTCCAGCGGTGAAGCGCTCGTTGGTACTGGTCGCGCGAGCACACTGACGCACGATATGGCCCAGGCCTGGCGCGCTCTAGTCGCGGATGCCGCGATCGACGGGCCAGTTGACCCGCTCCTCCTGGGTAGCTTGCGTTTCGATGCCGAGGCAACCCCAACTGCACTGTGGTCCGGCTTTGGCGGCGCCGCGCGCATGGTGCTGCCAGAGCGCTTGTGGCGCATCGAGCCTGGCGCTGCGACGCTGACTACAAACCGGGTGACGCAGCCCGATTGGCCATCAGAGGACAGGGCGCTCGATCCACCACGGCTTGGCCTGTCCCCAGAGGGTTGGCGGACCCTGGTCCGAGAGGTGGCGAGCGGCATCAAGACCGGTGAGCTCGGCGTACGTAAAGTCGTGCTGGCTCGCACGCAGCAGGTTCGGGCCCGGGCTCCACTGGAAACAGTCCTCCGCAGGCTCGCCGCCACGTACCCGACCTGCACCATCTTCGCCATCGGCATGGGCGATGCCTGCTTCGTGGGTGCAACGCCGGAGCGCCTTGTCGCGCTGCACAACGGCACCGCGACGACGATGGCCCTGGCCGGCTCCGGTCCGCGCGGCGCGACCCCTGAGCGTGACGCCCAGCTCGCCGAGAGCTTGCTGCACGACCCGAAAGAGCGCACCGAGCACGCCGTCGTCGTCGAGGCGCTTCGCGAAGATCTCTCGCCCTTCAGCACGCGCGTGATCGCCCATGCCGAGCCGCGCATCCACACGCTGCCCAACCTCCACCACCTGATCACGCCGATTCGGGCGCAGGTCCGGCCGGGCTTCGGCGTGCTCGACCTGGTAACAGGGCTGCACCCGACGCCAGCCGTGGGGGGTTACCCGCGTGCAAACGCCATGGCGGTGATCCGCGAGCGCGAAGAGCTCGATCGCGGCTGGTATGCCGCGCCGCTCGGCTGGGTGGACGCTCGGGGCCAGGGCGAGTTCGTTGTAGGTCTGCGCTCGGCGCTTCTACGCGATGGCACCGCCACGCTGTTCGCGGGCTGTGGGATCGTCGGCGACTCGGATCCCGAAACGGAGTACGCCGAGCTCGGCTGGAAGCTGCGACCGATGTTGGCCGCGGTCGGCGCCGAAGCGTGACGACGTCGGCGCAGGCCCTGCACGATGTGGTGGCGACGTTCGTCGAGGGCCTTGTGGCAAGCGGGATTCGTCACGTCTCCGCCTGTCCCGGGTCGCGTTCCACACCGCTTGCGATCGAATTCGCACGACGTCGCGACATCAAGCTGTGGATGCACCTCGATGAGCGCTCGGCCGCGTACTTCGGCCTTGGGCTCGCCAAAGCGCTCCGCCAGCCGGTTGCGTTGCTGGCGACCTCGGGCACGGCTGCGGCTAACTTCTTTCCAGCAGTGGTGGAAGCCAATCTCGCGCGCGTACCGCTGGTGGTGCTGACAGGCGATCGACCGCACGAGCTCCGCGACAACGGTGCGGCGCAAACGATCGACCAGCTACGCTTGTTCGGCTCGCACGCGAAATGGTTCTTCGACTTGCCGGAACCGGACGGCAGCCCTGAGCAGAGTCAGTTCGCGGCGACCCTGGCGGCTCGCGCTGTGGCAACCGCGCAGGCGGCGCCAGCCGGGGCCGTGCACCTGAACTGGCCGTTCCGCGAACCGCTGATTCCGGCGCCGACGCCGCACGTCGAGACAATTTCACCGGTTGCCGTCCACCACGCGCGCCTGGCGCCATCGGTCGAGACCGTCGCCAACCTCACTGACGCGATGGAGCGTTCACCGCGCGGGATCATCGTGGTCGGTCCCGAGGACGCCGACCCCAATTTCGCAGATGCGGTCACATGCCTCGCCGCCCGGGCGGGCTACCCGGTTCTGGCAGACGCGCTCTCGGGCGTGAGGTGTGGCGACCGCGACCGCTCGCTAGTCGTCGATACTTACGATGCGTTTCTACGCGGTGACTTCGGCCCCGAGCTCGAGCTGGTGATGCGATTCGGCGCGGTGCCCACCTCCAAGCCGTTGCAGCAGTACCTGGAGGCCCAGCGCCAGGCGCGACGGATCGTGGTCGATCCCGCCGGCTGGCGTGACCCGAGCAACGCGGCGACCGACGTGGTCCACGCCGATCCGAGCCTGCTGTGCGAAGCGCTTGCTGGCAGTCTCACGGAGCATGGCGAAACGGAGTGGGCCGCGCAGTGGCAGCGCGTGAACACCGCCGCGCGACGAGCCATCGATGCACACCTGTCTGAAACGCATGAGCTTTTCGAGGGCAAGGTCATCAGCCTGCTCGGCGAGCTGTTGCCTGATGATGCGGTCGTCTTCGCCGGCAACAGCATGCCCATACGCGACCTGGACACGTTCCTAGCGCGATCGGAAAAACGTTTGCGCTGCCTGAGTAATCGAGGCGCCAATGGAATTGACGGCGTTGTTTCCAGCGCGTTCGGCGCCAGCGCTGCGGGGCATGGGCGTGTGGTGCTCGTGATCGGCGACCTCAGCTTCTACCACGATTTGAACGGGTTGCTCGCTGCGCGCCGCCATGGTCTCGACCTACTGGTGGTGCTGATAAACAATGACGGCGGCGGCATTTTCTCGTTCTTACCGCAGGCTGAGGCGGTGCCCGAGCACTTCGAGCTGCTGTTTGGCACACCCCACGGCCTCAACTTCCGACCATTCGTCGAGGGGCATGGCGGCCGTTTCCAGCGCATCGGCAACTGGTCGCAGTTCACGGATGCGGTTACTCGTGGCCTGCAGGCCGGCGGTCTCCAGGTCATTGAGGTGCCGACGGAACGCACACGCAACGTGGCCCAGCACCGCGCGGTGTGGCGCGCCGTGGCCGAAGCTCTGCAGCCAGCTGGCATTGCCTGAACTCAACGGGCTGGACTTCCACGTCGAAATTGAAGGCGCGGGTGCGCCGTTGCTGCTGCTGCACGGTTTCACGGGCAGCATCCGCAGTTGGGACGGCATTCGTTCAAATCTTGCGCGCGACGCGCGGCTGATCGCCGTGGACCTGATTGGCCACGGCCAATCGGCGTCACCTGCTGATGCGAGCCGGTACACGCTGGACTGGTGCACGCGGGACCTCGCCGCTCTTCTGGATCACCTTGGTCTCCAGCGCGCAAACGTGCTCGGCTACTCGATGGGCGGTCGGGCGGCCCTGCACTTGGCGGTGCACGCGCCCAGCCGAGTACAGACGTTGATCCTGGAGAGCGCCTCACCCGGGCTGGAAGACCCGCCCGAGCGCCACCGACGCGTGCTGAGCGACGAAGCGCTGGCGCAGCGAATCCTGGCGAACGGCATCGACGCCTTTGTCGCCGAGTGGGAGGCACAACCGCTGCTGGCGTTACAGCCACACGTGTCCGCGGGAGTGCGTCAGCAGCAGCGCGAGCTACGCTTGCGCAACAATCCCGTCGGCCTGGCCAACAGCCTCCGCGGCATGGGCGCAGGTGCGCAGAAGCCACTCTGGTCCAGGCTCTCGGAGCTCAGCGTGCCCGTGCACCTGATCGTAGGCGCGGCGGATACGCGGTACGCGGCGATTGCACAGCGGATGGCGCAGCTGTTCCAACACGCCCGGGTCTCCGTGGTGCCCGACGCGGGACACACCGTGCACCTGGATCAACCCCAAGCGTTCGCCGTCATCGTCGATGCAGCGCGCGAAAAGACCAATCGCGTCACGCCGGCAGACTTCCCATTGTCAACAAATTGACACATCACGAGAAGCGTTGTTATATTGATCCCGAACGCCTGTTCTAGGTCACAAAAATGAAGCGCCGGTTGTGGTGTGAGGGGAAATGAGTGTGTCGTCCAAGAAGCTGTCGGACCGCCAGAAGAACATCCTGAAATACATTGAGGACTACGTCGACGAACGTGGGTATCCGCCGAGCATCCGCGAGATCGGCGATAAAGTCGGCATCTCGTCGACGTCCGTAGTGGACTACAACCTGCGCGTACTCGAGCGCGAGGGGCGGATCCGTCGGGATCGCGAGGTCTCGCGCGGGCTGGAGCTGGTGGGCGTGCAGCGCTCGCAGCGGCAGAGCCAGCCGCGCGTGCTGCGCATTCCGGTTGTCGGCACGATCGCGGCGGGGCTGCCGATCGAGGCGATCGAGGACCCGGATGACGTCATCGAGCTGCCCACGGACGCGGTGCCGTCCAACTGCTTCGCGCTGCGCGTGCGGGGCACCTCGATGATTGAAGACCACATCGACGATGGTGACCTGGTGGTGGTCCGTCCGCAGCAAGCGGTGGACAATGGCGATATCGCGGTGGCGATCGTCAACGACAACACGGCCAATGGCGGCGCCACGCTCAAGCGCTTCTATCGAGAGGGTGACACCGTGCGCTTGCAGCCACGCAATCCAGCCATGCAGCCGATCCTGGTGCCTGCCGAGCAGGTGGAGGTGCGCGGCAAAGTCGTGAAACTGCTGCGCGACCTCTGACTCCCGCGTTAGCAGGCTCCACGACGTAGCCACGGCGCCGTAAGGCACAATGCCGCGTGGTGGTTCAGTCGCGCAGACGGCGCCGCACCTTTAATCCAGAATTGAAGCCGCGACGGCTGAGCGTGATTGCCGATCCGCGCAAGCCTGAAGCTGTGCAGCTCGGCGAGCGAATGCAAGCATGGCTGCGCGAGCGTGATGCCTACGCCGACGAGCCCTGCGACGCGGATTTGCAGATCGTCCTGGGCGGCGATGGCATGGTGGTCCGCGCGGCGCGAGCTCACAGCGAGGTGCCGGTCCTCGGCATCGACTTCGGCCAGTTCGGATTTCTGGCGCACGTGCCGCCGTCACGCTGGGAGACCCGGCTGAAGCAGGTCCTGGCGGGCCACTATGACGTCAGAGTTGACGCGACCATCAAGGTCGACCTCGAGCGGGATGGGAAGCCGCTGTGCTCGCTGTGGGCGGTCCAGGACGTGGTCTTTCATGCCTTTGTTATGCCGGGCAATGGCCAACAAATGGCGGTGCTCGAGCTGTACATCGACAACAAATACCTGAACCCGTTGCCCGGGGACGGCTTGATCGTGGCCACGAGCCCGGGCTCCAGCGCCTACAACCTGGCCGCGGGCGGCCCTGTCCTCGCGCCCGGCAGCCAGACGTTTGCGATCACGCCGATTTGCGCGCACACGCCGATGCGTGCCTCGTTCTCGGTGGCCGAGTCGACGCCGATCACCATCATTCAGCTCGGCCGCTTTCCCATCAGCGTGTGCGTGGATGGCCAGGAGTCATTCGACGAGTTCGCGCCTAACGACGTGGCCCACATCACCGCCGATCCGCGTCGGTTTCAGCTCGTGACGTTTGGCGACACGAGCTTCTACAGCCGGTTTCGTCAGCGCTTCAACTATCGGATCCGACCAGGCTACCCGGAGTCGGGTTTAATCAAATTTCACGCCCACAACGACGCGTCCACGTCGTCCACGCAGCGCACCTCACCCGGTACCGACCCGGCTGGCACCATCGGGTAAACGGTTTCCTCGACCGGTACCCGCACGTCCACCACTGATGGCCCTGGATGTAATGCAGCTTCGCGCAGCGCATTTTCCAGCTCGTCGCGGCGGTTGACGGTGGTTGCCCAGCAGCCGTGCGCCTTCGCGAGCGCCTCGAAGCTCGGCTGTGGCAGCAGTGAATGGCTATAGACGTTGTCGTAAAAGAGCTCCTGCCATTGGCGCACCATGCCCAGGCACTGGTTGTTCACGATCAACACCTTCACCGGCAGGCGTGAGGAAACCAGCGTGGAAAGCTCGGCAGCGCTCATCTGAAAGCCACCATCGCCGACGACCGCCCATACGGGCCGTCCGGGAAGGGCTGCTTTGACGCCGAGCGCGGCTGGCAGCGCGTAGCCCATCGTGCCCAGCCCACCGCTGGTCAGCAGCTGGTTGGGTCGATCGAAGCCGTGGTGGAGAGCAACGAACATCTGGTGCTGGCCGATGTCAGAAACGACGACCGCCGAGCCGCCCATGACGCGCCGCAGCGCACGCACCACCTCGGGCGTGGTGGGTAGTTCATCCGCGGAAGCGCTTTCCGTCTCGACCAGGCCGCAGTCCGCGTGTTCGGAGGACCACTGCCGCAGCCGGCCCCACCACTCGGGGCGTTCGCGGTGTTGCACCAGGTCAGACAGCGCCCGGAGCGCCGCACGGGCGTCGGCCAGGACGGGCAGGTCGGCGCGCACGACGCGTCCAAAGGCTCGTGGGTCAACGTCGATGTGCACGATGCGCGCACCTGAGGCGAAGTCCTTGGGCCGACCAACCACGCGGTCGTCGAAGCGCATGCCGACGCCAATCACCAGGTCAGCGTGATGCATTGCCATATTGGCCTGAACCGTCCCGTGCATGCCCACCATGCCGAGGCCCTGTGGGTGGTGCTCAGGAAACGCACCCAAGCCAAGCAGGGTCATCCCTACTGGCACCCCACTGGCCTCGGCGAACTCACGCAGCTCATCCGAAGCCCCAGCCATTGCCACACCGTGGCCGGCGATAACTACGGGTCTCTCTGAGGCTTGCAGCAGTGCCACGACTTGCTCGAGTGCGAACTGCGCAGCGCCGCTCAACTCGGACTCACGCGGACTGGGGGAAAGGTCCGGGAGGGCGCTCGAGACCTCGACGTTGGCGAGTTGGACGTCTTTGGGAAAGTCGATGAGTACCGGACCTGGACGTCCTTCGGCGGCCAGTCGAAACGCCTCGGCGAAAACGGCAGGGATCTCTTCGGCTGATCGCAGCTGGAAGGCGCCTTTCGTGATCGGTCCAACCATGCCGACCACGTCAACTTCCTGGAACGCCTGGGTGCCGATGGCGGCGCGCGCCACCTGGCCTGTGAGAGCCACTACCGGAACACAGTCCATGAACGCCGTGGCCAGCCCGGTCAGCAAGTTGGTGGCGCCTGGGCCGCTCGTGGCCACGCAGACGCCGACACGGCCGGTCGAGCGGGCGTAGCCGTCAGCGGCGTGGGCCGCGTTCTGCTCGTGTCGCACCAGGACATGGTGAAGACGCGGGTAGCGCATGAGCTCTCGATAGAAGGGCAGCGCCGCACCACCCGGATAGCCAAACAGCGTCGTCACGCCCGCGGCCAGCAGTGCCTCGCACGCCAGCGCCCCGCCCGTAATCGTGCGTGTCCGTGTCTCGGGGGTTGCCTGCGTGGCTTGCGAAGCTGTCTCTACCGCGATGGCCATGGGTGGTTCGTCTCCTTCAAGTTCAGGGACGAACCTTGCGGTCCGCGGTACCACCCTGTTTCCCCGCCGAAGCGGAACACTCACGAGGTACGTGTATACCCCTGCCCCTGATAACGGGTGGCAAACCCGGCAACGCCTACTCAAACTCGCGAAGAGCTTTTCGGGCTGCGGCTCAGGAGGGATCTCTGCCTCGTCCTACGCACCCACCTTTCACCAGTTGGTGGGCTCTCTGGAGCTTCAGAAGTGGGGCGGCGCTGTCTCCGTCTACGCCTCGCATTAATCTATCGGTAGGGCCAGCCGTTTGCAACAGTTACCGTCAGATTTTCTGCAGGCGCTGGCCGGCCAGGAGGAGGTGCTGGTGTCCTCGAGGGAAGGCGCAACGCGCGGCACCGTGCCCGTCTGGTTCGTCATCGGCGAGCCGGGCGTCGTGTACCTGTTCTCCTTTGGCTTCTCGGAAAAGGTGCGGCGCTGGCGCAGCGATCCGTGGGTGCGCTTGAGCGTGCCAGGGGCGCCAGATGTATCTGCCGAAGGCATTGCGCACTTCGTCACACCCGAAGAACTGGACCCCGCAACCGCCCAACTGATCGTGGAGCGTTGGAGCATGCAGGGTGCCCCAACCATTGAGGGTCTGCGGCGCACGCTGCGCGACCGGGTCCACGCGCTGATCCGAGTCGAAGGCCTGACTGTGCAATGTGCACAATAAGAAGTCGGCTCTTTCGTAACGGTTGACTCTCACCGGGCTCGTGGACGGCCTCCTAGCCTGTGCACAGCGCAAAGCGCGCTGAGTGGATTAAAGGAGTGTGCAGAGGTGGCTGTGGAGAGTCCCGCGAACAGCACAGGTATGCGCCCTACGCTTGGGCTGACTGGCGTGACAGTCAACGCCATGGCGCTGATCGCGCCTGGAGCGTTTCTGTGGATCACGCTGCAGGTCCAGGCTGCGCAGACGGTCCCAGGAGGTACCGCTTCGACGGCCCTGGACATGTGGCCAGGCATCGTCTTCGCCCTTGTCCTGGCATTCTTTACCGCGCTGTCCTATTCGGAGCTGGCGCGGGTCTACCCCGAGGCAGGTACGGCGTCGGCCTATTACTTCGCCGAGAAGGCGTTCATGGATAAGGAGGAGAGCCGCCACCATCGGTGGGGACGTCTTGCCAAGCTCGCTACCGGCTGGGCAGCGCACCTGTTCTACTGGGTCTACCCAGGCGTAATGGTCGCCTTCATGGCGATTCTGATTCAGTACCTGCTCGGTCAGTTCGGGCTGAACATCGGCACGGTGCCTGAGATGGTTATTGCCGTACTGTTCGCCGTTCTTGTTGGCTACATCGCCTACCGTGGCGTCAGCGGCTCGACGATGACCTCCCTGATTATCAACGTCATCCAGTTGACCGCGCTGGTGTTGTTCTCAGTTGGCGCGATCTGGTACCGCCTCGCCAACCCGGACCACACTGAATTCGTCTGGCCATCGGCATCGGCAGTCCTCTTTCCGAAGGATCTTCTCAACACGCTGATGCAGGCGACGATCGCGATCCTGATCCTGGTCGGGTTCGAATCGTGCACCGCGTTCGCTGCGGAAGCCAAGAACCCGAAGCGCGATGTCCCGCGCGCGGTCATCATCGCGCTCGTCATTCAAGGCCTGTTTGCCTACCTGATCGAGTACTTCGCCGCGAACTACTCCATCGGTCAGTCACTAGCGGGTACGGATGCCAACAACAACCCTGTCACGGGTCTCGACGCGGTGGCTGCCTCGGGCGCGCCCATGGGTGACCTCATTCAAGTTATTGGCAACAGCCTCGGCGGCATCGGCTTCGGCTTGATGGTAATCACGGCGATCACGGTTGCCCTGGCGATTCTCGGCACCACCCTGTCGGCCATGAACACAGGCGTACGCATTACGTTCGCGATGGCGCAGGATGCAGAAATGCCCGAGCCGCTGGGCTTGCTGCATGGAGGTTTTCTAACGCCACACATGGCGGTTGTCGCCATGGTTGTCGTCTCGGCTGTCATAGGCGTGATCGGTGTCATCTCGGTAGTGACGCTGACCGGCATCACTCTGGCATCCAACTTCGGTACGTTTGTTCTGTACGGCCTGACCTGCCTGTGGACGATCATCGCCTTTGCATCCCGGCCCGACTTCAACTTCGTCAAGCACCTGCTCATTCCAGGCCTCGGCTTGCTGGCGAACGTCTTGCTGCTCGTCGTGATTCTTGGAGTTGGCTTCATTGGTGGTGGCGACAGTCAGACCGAGTCGCTCATGGCCATTGGGATCGCCGCGCTGTGGTTGATCGCCAGCGTGGCGTACATCGTGGTGAACAACCGTCGAACGGGTCGATCGCTGGTCGCCGCACCCAAGGGCGCGAGCTGAGCTGAAGCCTCAGGATTCTCTTGGGGCTCGAGCTCGAGGCATGCGGGCTCACTGACGCGGGACCGCATCGGGAAACAAACGAGGACAGCATCGGGTGCTTCGCGCCACCCGATGCTCTCGCGCTTCAGCGCAAGGGCTATCTCTACGTGGTCGCCGATGGACTCGGCGGCCACGCTGCCGGTGAAGTCGCCAGTTCTACAGCTGTTGCACGTTTCGGCGAGGAGTACTACTCACGGTCGAACCACACGCGTATCGAGCCAGCGCTGCGCCAGGCGGTTCAGGCCGCAAACCTGCGTATCCACGAGCTGACGCATCGCAATCCCGAATATCGCTCGATGGAGACGACCCTATCGGCAATTGCGCTGGCCGGTGCGCAGGCCTACGTTGCCCACATCGGCGATACACGGGTCTACCACTGGCGTGATGGCCGGCTGAATCAGCTCACTTCCGACCACTCCGAGGCCGCCGAGCTGGTCCGGATGCGCATTCTGAAGCCCGAGAAGGTGAAGGACCATCCCGGCCGAAGCAGCCTCACCCGCACCCTCGGAAGCCGCCTCATCCCGCGGCCGGATTATGTGCGCCACCCCATCCAGGCCGACGACCAGTTCTTGCTATGTAGCGATGGCCTCTGGTCTGAGATCGAAGACGAAGAGCTCTGCGAGGTTCTCTCGGGCAACGCACCTGAGGCTGCCGCACGCACGCTGATCGATATGGCCCTGGAGCGGGACTGCCAGGACAACGTCAGCGCACAAGTGATTCGGGTGGTTTCGGTCGATGCCGCGAGTCCTGAAAGAAGCAACGGCTGGCTTTCCAGTATCTTCCGACAACGGGGCGTGGATTAAACATGAGCTACGCCCACATCGGCACCATGCGCTACCAGGCGGGCGAGACCGTCAACAACAAGTACGACATCCTGGAGACTCTTGGCCAGGGCGGCATGAACGACGCGTACAAAGCGCGTGAGCGTGCCAGTGGACGCCTCGTCGTGCTCAAGGTGCCGTTCACCAGCCTCATTGGCGATCCGTCGACCTACAGCCGGTATCAGCGCGAACTCGAGATCGGCAAACGCCTGCACCATCCCAATATTCAGCAGCTGCTCGACGAAGGTCGGCTGGAAGATGGGGTGGCGCCGTACCTCGTCCTCGAATTTGTCGACGGCACGTTGCTGCGCGAATACCTCCGCCAGAACGCGCCACTGCCGCCCGACGAAGCCGTTCGCATCGCGGTGCAACTGGCTGATGCCCTGCAGTACTGCCACGAGCACGGTGTGGTGCACCGCGACCTGAAACCTGAGAACATCCTGATCGAAACCGACGGGACGGTGAAACTCGTCGACTTCGGGATCGCGCTGCTGCAGGGCGCGCGGAGGCTCACCTTCAGACGGCTGACGTCCGGCTTTGGAACGCCGGATTACATGGCGCCTGAGCAGGTCCAGGGCGATCGCGGTGACGCACGTACGGACATCTATGCGTTGGGCGTGATGCTCTTCGAGATGCTGACGGGCAACGTGCCCTACCACGGCGACAGTCCCCTGGCGGTGATGAGTCAGCGCGTCACCACTGACGCGCCGTTGTTACGCCGAAAACGGCCTGAGTTGCCGCCGTCACTCGAGGCAGTCGTGTGGCGGACGCTGCGTCGCGAACCCTCGGAGCGATACGCGTCGATGGCTGCGCTACGTGACGATCTGCTTCATCTTGACGACGTCGTCGTTCCCAACCAGTATCCGTCCGAGTCCTCGAGGCCTGGACGCCTCTCCCGCGAACGCGTGGTCAATGCGGCCGTCGTGATTGGAGCGATCCTCCTTCTGGCTGTGATCGGCATCATTGCGCAGTTGGCGCACACTGCAAGGGGGCCGTCGTGACATCCATCGTCCAACGCGCGCAAGACGCGGGCATCGAGGTCGTGCACCTCCAGTTCACCGATGTGCCCGGCGCCATCAAGAGTCTGACGATCCCATCCAGCAGGCTCGAGCGAATCCTCGAGCATGGCGCCTGGTTCGACGGCTCGTCTGTTGAAGGGCTGGCCCGCACGGCCGAAAGCGACCTGTTCCTGCGACCGGACGTCGATACGTTCGCAATCGTGCCCTGGGAATCCACACCGACCGCCCGCTTGATCTGCGACGTGCATCTGCCTGGTGGCGCGCCGTTTGCCGCCGATCCGCGTCACGCGCTCAAGTCGGTCCTGGCCGAAGCACGCGAGTTTTATCCAGGCTTCGAGTACCGCGTCAGCATCGAGGTTGAATTCTTCGTCTTCGAAGACCCCGACCTCGCCGGCAAAGCTGCACGTTCGCTGTCGCCGGTGGATCGGAGTGGCTATTTCGAGATTCAAGAAGTGCGTGCCGCGAATCTGTGCCGGGAGGCAATCGAAGCGCTACGCGGGTTCGGCGTGGAGGTCGAGGCGTCGCACGCCGAAGTCGGGCCCGGACAGCACGAGATCGACATCGCCGAGCTGGGCGCACTCGAAGCCGCCGACGCGGTCGTCGCCCTGAAGTGGGCGTTGCGGTCGCTGGCGCGGCGCGGCCGCATGCTCGTGAGCTTCATGCCCAAGCCGCTGGAAGACGCGCCCGGCTCGGGCATGCACATTACGCAGCTGCTTTTGGATCCCTCGTCGGGCGACGACGCATTTTTCGATGCGGCGGAACGGTACTCACTGTCCGAGGTAGGTGCCCAATTCGTGGCTGGCCAACTGGCGCATGCGCGTGGACTTTCAGCAGTGATTGCGCCGCTGGTCAACTCGTACAAACGTCTGTCCGGTGGCGCTGAAGCGCCAGCCCGAGTCACCTGGGCGCGAATTCATCGCGGCGCGCTGCTGCGTGTGCCCGAGCCCGCGGCCGGCCGCGGGACGCGACTGGAGCTGCGTGCGCCCGATCCGAGCTGCAACCCATACCTTGCGCTCGCGGCCATGCTCAAGACCGGTCTGGACGGCATTCGCAATCGGCTGCCGCTGCCCGAACCTGCTGACGAGGCACCTCAGGAGCTGGATGTCGAGGGTGCCGAGGTGGCCGATCCGCTGCCAGCAACGCTCGGCGAAGCGCTCGAGGAACTGAACTGGGATCCCGTCGTGCGCGACGCATTGGGCCAGCCAATATTCGAACGCTTCCTGACCGCCAAGGAGCAGGAATGGCTGGCCTTCGGACGTCACATCAGCAGCTGGGAGCTCGCGCGCTACCTCGAAGGAGCCTGAACAAGGTCCCTCCGCCCACCCACGTTTCCACGGCGACTCCGCCCCCTGAGAGAACCCCTGTGTCGCTACCATCCCTACTGTGGCGGTGCCGGACGACATTCGCGCGTTATTTGCGCCAGAACCTGGTTGTACGTACCTGGACTCGGCGACCTACGGGCTGCCGCCGCGCCCGACCGTCGAGGTCATGCAGCGCGCCCTGGAGCGTTGGCAGCGCGGGACGGCGGACTGGGTTACGGAATGGGACGTTCGCGGTGAGGCGTGCCGCACCGCCTTCGCCTCGCTCATTGGTGTCGAGGCCCAGCGCATCGCGCTGATCCCGTCAGCTTCTGTCGGCGTCGGGCTTGTCGCGGCAAACCTCACGGAAACCGACGAGGTCGTGGTTCCGTATGAGGAGTTCAACTCCGTGCTGTTTCCGTTGCTCGTTGCTGCACACCACCATGGCGTGACGGTGCGCGAGGTTCCGTTCGACGACCTCCTGGACAACATTCGGCCAAGCACCACGTTGGTGGCGTTCAGCCTGGTGCGCTCGCAATCGGGCGAAAGTGCACGGCAGCGGGAAGTGCTGGATGAAGCACAACGCGTGGGCGCGAGAACGCTGATCGATGCCACCCACGCGGTCCCGTTCGTCGGCGTGGATCCGCGCGCGGACTTCGTCGTCTGCGCCGCATACAAGCACTTGTTGAGTCCCCGTGGTGTGGCGTTCCTCTCTGTCACGAAAGAGCAATGGGACCGAATCCCCGCGTGGTTGGCCAACTGGCGCAGCGCGCGTGATCCGTACCACGTCTATTACGGTGGCCCACTCGACCAGGCGCCAAGTGCCGCCCGATTCGACGTTTCGCTGGCGTGGTTGGCCTGGGCCGGCGCGGCCGAATCACTTTCGCTGCTGGCGGACTGGCAAGCTGCCGGTGTCCTGAACGAACCTCGCGCGCTGGCGCGTCGACTCGCACACCAGCTCGGATTACACGAACCTGAGAGCACGATCGTGTCCGTTCCGGTGGAGGACGCCGAAACCGTTCGGGTGGAATTAGCCGCGGCTGGGGTCAAAGCAGCCGTGCGGGCGGGCAGCGTACGCCTGTCAACCCACGTGTACAACACCGTCCAAGATGTCGACCGCGCCGCGCAGGCGCTCAAGCGCTACGTGGCCGCAGCCACACCTGCATGAGCCTCGCGCAGCGGTTGCGCGATGCGCTCGGACCGGATTCGGTCTTCGAGGCGGTCGAAGACACCGTGATGTACGAGTACGACTACGGTCTGGACCGCTCGATGCCGGACCTGGTCGCGCTGCCGCGCTCGACCGCGGATGTGCAACTCCTGGTGCGGGAAGCGCATTCGGCCGGTGTCCCGATCGTGGCGCGTGGCGCGGGCACGGGGATCGCCGGCGGCGCGGTGCCTGTACGCGGCGGCCTCGTGATCTCCATGGCGCGCATGAACCGGATCCTGGAGATCGATCAGGCGAACCGCTGCGCGGTCGTCCAACCAGGGGTCGTAAATCTGGACCTCTCCAAGGCAACTGAGCGATTCGGGCTGTTCTTCGCACCGGACCCGTCGAGCCAGAAGGCCAGCACCATCGGCGGAAACGTTGCCAACAACGCCGGTGGACCACACTGCCTGTCACTGGGCGCAACGGTCAACCACATCCTCGGGCTCGAGGTTGTGCTGCAGGACGGAAAGGTGGTCCGACTCGGCGGAAACATCCCCGAGGCATTAGGCCTGGACCTCACAGGCGTGATGGTGGGCTCTGAAGGCACGATGGGCGTCGTCACGGAAGTCACTGTGCGCTTGATGCGCTTGCCCGAGGCTGTGCGCACGGCACTGGCAATCTTCGCTTCAGTGGACGCGGCCAGCGAAGCCGTCTCGGCGCTGATCGGGCGCGGCCTCGTGCCATCGGCCCTGGAGATGATGGACAAGCTGGCTCTCTCTGCGATCGAAGCTGCTTTCCATGCCGGCTACCCACCGGAGGCTGGCGCCGTGCTCCTGGTCGAGGTCGACGGCTTACTGGAGCAGGTCGAAGCGCAGGCCGCAGTGGTGGACGAAGTGTGTCGCGCGAGCGGTGCGCTGGACATCCGCCTGGCAGCTTCAGACGAAGATCGCGCTCGCCTGTGGGCTGCCCGGAAAGGCGCCGCCAGCGCGATGGGCCGTATCGCGCCAAACTACTACCTTCACGACGCCGTTGTGCCTCGGACGCGTTTGCCGCGGATCCTCGCCCACGTGATCGAGATTGGGCAACGCTATGAGCTGCCTATCGCGAATCTTTTCCACGCCGGCGACGGCAACCTGCATCCCATGATCCTGTTCGACGTCCGCGAAACGGGAATACTGGATCGCGTTCTGGCCGCCGGTCGTGAAATGCTCAACGCCTGCGTTGAGGCGGGTGGAACCATCACTGGCGAGCACGGGGTCGGGATGGAGAAGCAGGCGTATATGCCGCTCATCTTCAGCGCCGACGACCTCGGCGTCATGGGCAAGGTGCGTAGCGCGATCGATCCGTCGGGCAACTTCAACCCCGGAAAGGTGCTGCCAACACCGGGTGGTGAGGTTGCAGCCACGAAGGCAGTCGCGGCCATCTCGGCCATGGCTCAGGACGTGTGGATCTAACAGCCCCGTCGCCCGCGGACCTGGCGCAGTGCGTCCATTGCGGGCTGTGCTTGCCGAACTGCCCCACGTATCTGCAGACCGGCTACGAGGCCGAGTCCCCGCGTGGGCGAATCCACTTGATCGGCGCGTTCAACGACGGGCGCATCACCGCCACGCCCGCCTATCGGGAGCACCTGGAGCTCTGCCTCGTCTGTCGGAACTGCGAGAGCGTGTGCCCGAGCGGCGTCCACTTCGGGCGCATTATGGAAGCCGGTCGCGCGCAGCTCTACGAGCGCGCCCAGCTCTCGTGGCGCGACCGCGTGTTTCGGCGGCTCGCCTTCGAAGAGCTCCTTCCACATCCTGGTCGTCTTCGCGCAATGGTCGGAGCGCTTCAGATCTACGAACTGTTGGGGCTGCAACGTCTCGTCCGGTTCACCGGCCTGCTGCCAAGACCGCTCGCGGAGGCGGAGACGCTGCTGCCGCCGATACCGGCGCCGTTTCTGCCGCGCTGGGAGGTGTATCCCGCTATCGGACGGCTGCGCTACCGTGTCGGGCTGTTCGCAGGCTGCGTGATGCCGTTGGTCTACGGACCCGTGCACTGGGCAACGCTGCGCGTGCTGCGCATCAATGGCTGCGAGGTGCACGTGCCGAAGGCGCAGGTGTGCTGCGGTGCGCTTAACGTGCACGGCGGCGAACGGCGCGTTGCAGCCGAGTTAGCCCGACAAAACACACGAGCGTTCCTCGGCCGTGGCCTGGATGCCATCATCGTGAACTCCGCGGGTTGCGGCGCGACCATGAAGGAGTACGCCGAATTGCTCTCAGAGCCAGAAGCGCGTGAGTTTTCAGCGCTCGTGCGCGATGTGACCGAGTTCCTGGCCAGCATCGACCTCGTCCCCCCGCAGAGGGCCGTGCCGAGGACGGTCACGCTGCAGGAGAGCTGTCACCTCGTACACGCCCAACGTGTCAAAGCCGCGCCGCGCGAGCTTCTGGCGGCGATCCCCGGCGTGCAGCTGCGCGACATGCCGCATGCGGACCTGTGCTGCGGCAGCGCCGGCCTCTACATGCTGACCCAGCCCGAGATGTCCACGCGCATCCTGGACGAGAAGATGGCTGGCGTCAGGGCCACCGGCGCCGAGACCATCGTCACCGCCAACCCCGGCTGTTTGATGCAGCTGCATCGCGGCGTTCAACGCGCCGGCCTGAATGCCCAGGTCCGCCACGTGATCGAACTTCTCGACGAAGCATACGCAGCGTAAGGCGTCGTCCAATCTCGAGGTGGCTGGATGGACGGGTACACAACCGGCCAAAGGTACGGAATACCAACCGTCAACCCGGCGTTTACCTGACTGAAACACTCAAGTATTGTGGGCGCCTAAAATGACGCTTACACTCGCGGTCCTGAACTTCCTGCCCGGAGAGGGGAATCCAGCAACAATGGCGTTGCAGCATCACGACGAGGTGGTATTGCTGCTCGGCGCGCCCGGCGCCGGCAAGGGCACGCAGGCGCGCTTTCTGGCAGAGACGCTGGGCGTACCGCACGTTGCCAGTGGGGACCTGCTGCGCGAGCACCGCCAACGCGGTACGTCGCTTGGCAGAGCCGCTCAGGAGTACATGGACCGTGGCGACCTGGTTCCAGATGTCCTGGTGGTCGATATGATCGTGGACCGGCTCAACGAGCGCGACGCCGCGCGCGGTGCGCTGCTCGACGGTTTTCCGCGCACTGTGGCCCAGGCGCAGGCGCTCGACGATCGCTTGCGGCGACGCGGGGGCCACGTGCGCTGCGCGATCTACGTCGACGTGCCGACCGACGTCCTGGTCGAGCGCCTCGCCGGCCGCTGGCTGTGCAAAACCTGTCAGGCGTCGTACCACGAGATTTTCAACCCGCCGGCCTCGGACGGCGTCTGCGATCGCTGCGACGGCGAGCTGTACCAGCGTCCCGACGACAAGCGCGCGGTAGTGAGCAACCGCGTGGCGGTCTACCTGCGCGACACGCTGCCGGTGGTCGAGCGCTACGCGCGCCAGGGTGTCCTCCAGCGGGTGGATGGCAACCAGAGCATCGAGGCGGTCAAAGCCGCTCTGCTTCAAGCGATCAGCGAGGACGAGCCCGTCCCAGCCTAGACTTCGTTCTAGTTCCAACCAGGTTCTGCTTCCCTCCCTAAGAAGAGTTCCCAACTAGTTTCTGCTTCCCTCCCTGAGAAGATTTCGCAACTTGTTTCTGTTTCTCTTCCGGAAGAGACTCTGTCGTTACTGCGTATGGTCACTGGCAGCGTAAGCCCAAGGGCCAAATGCAGTAGCGAGATCGAACCAGGAAGTGTCCTGGACCTCTGTCCCGATGTCCTGGACCTCTGTCCCGATGGCCTGGACCTCTGTCCCGACTTCAAATAGAGGCGGAGGTGTTCAGAACCTGCCTTGCACTACACAAGAGTGCGATAGAGGTCCACGGTTTGCTGGGCGATTGCGCTCCAGGCAAAGTGGCGTTCGACCCGCTCTCGGCCGGCGCTGCCCATGCGTTTGCCCTCGGCGGGATCGGCGAGAACTCGGTTGATCGCCGCCGCCAGGTCGGCGCTGAACTTGGGTGGGTCAAGCGGCGCGAAGGGACTTTCGCGCTGCTGCTCCAGCGGCACGAGAATGCCCGTCTCGCCATCGACGACGACCTCGGGAATTCCGCCGACAGCGCTGGCCACCACTGGCGTCCCGCAGGCCATGGCTTCGAGATTGATGATGCCGAACGGCTCATAGATCGAGGGGCAGCAAAACACGGAGGCGTGGCTGTAGAGCTGAATCGCGTCGCCACGCGGCAGCATTTGCTGGACCCAGATCACGCCATCGCGAACGCGGCTCGCGTCTGCGACAGCCTGCTCCATTTCCGCCGCAATCTCGGGCGTGTCGGGCTGACCGGCGCACAGGACCACCTGCGCGTTCGGGTCAATCGACGGCAGCGCGCGAGCCAGGTAAACGATGCCCTTCTGCCGCGTGATTCGCCCGACGAAAAGCACGTACGGCCGCGATGGATCCACGCCATACCTCGTAAGTGCATCGGTTTCGACGACGGGGCGGTACAGCGACGTGTCGATGCCGTTGTGTATGACGTGAATGCGCTCGGGGGCCACGTGCGTTACCTGCAGGATGTCCGCGCGAGTGCCCGCTGAGACCGCGATGACGGCATCGGCCATCCGCAGGGCCGTCTGTTCGATCCAGCACGAGACGTCGTAGCCACCCCGCAGCTGTTCTCGTTTCCAGGGTCGCAGCGGCTCCAGCGAGTGGACGGTCACGACCAGCGGAATGCCGTAGCCCTGCCGCAGCAAGATGCCACCCAGGTGGCTGTACCACGTGTGGCAGTGGACGACATCGGCATCGGTAGCTGTGCCTGCCCAGGCAACGTCGCGTGCCATCGCGCCATACACGGGCTTGAGGTACTCGGGGGCGGTCAAGCCCTCCGGTTCGGGGTAGCCGCGCACGCGTAAACGGCCGTCGACAGAGTCCTGGTCGCCAAAACAGCGGACTTCGACGTCGATCAACTGCGCCAGTTCGCGACTGAGGAACTCTACGTGCACGCCAGCGCCGCCGTAGATGTACGGGGGGTACTCGTTCGAAAGAAGCAGCGCTTTCATGCACGCACGGTGTCGACCGCCTGTTTGAGGCGCGCGACACCTTCGCGAATGCGCTCGGGCGGGGTATTCGAAAAGCTCATCCGCAGACCGTTCCGCCCGCCGTCGAGGTTGGCGTAGAAGAGATAGCCGGGCAGGACAGAGACGCCTAGCTGCAAGCCTGCGGTGGCGACGGCTTCACCTGATACCGCGTGTGGAAGGTCCATCCAGAGGAAGAACCCGCCACCGGGCTGGGTCCACTTGGTCTCCGAGTCGAAGGTGGCTTCGAGCGAGTCCAGCATCGCATCCCGGCGGGCTCTGTAGAGCTCACGCCCAGCCTGCACGTGCGCCTCGAGGTCGAACGCGTCGTCGTGCAGCAGCCGCACGACCGCCTCCTGGAGAAGCGTGTCGGTATGAAAGTCGACCCCTCGCTTGGCGCGTAACAGCGCGTCGATGATCTGTCGCGGCCCGACGATGTAGGCCAGCCGGATGCCGGGTGCCAGGATTTTCGAGAACGTGCCGACGTACAGCACGTGATCTTCTGATCCGGGCAGCGCCCGCAGCGGCGGGATCGGCTCGCTGCCGTCGTCGAACCAGAACTCGCCGTAGGGATCGTCCTCAATAACCAGGAGATCGTGCTCTCTCACGACTTCGAGCAACTGATGTCTCCGTTCACGGGTGAGCGAAACACCGGAAGGGTTCTGGAACGTCGGAAGAAGGTAGAGGAACTTGACCCCGGTCTGGTCATCCCGGAGCGCTTCCCTGAGGTGATCCACGACGAGGCCGTGCTCGTCAACAGGCACCGAAACGTAGCGCGGCTGCTGTTGCTCCCACGCCGCAAGTGCACCCATGAACGTCGGTGCTTCGGTGATGATCGTGTCGCCGCGGTCCAGCGTGATGCGGCCGACCAGGTGGAGACCCTGGATCGAGCCGGTCAGAATCGCAACATTTTCGGGCTCAGCCCGGATTCCCCGCGGCGCCAATCGAGCGCAAATCAGCTCACGCAGTGCGGGCAGCCCCTGGGTCGCGCCGTACGGCAAGACCTGACGTCCCGCTTCACGAATCGCCGAAGCGTACGCGCGTTCGAGCGCCTCGATAGGGTAGGTCTCGACGGCTGGTTGGCCGCCGCCGAAACCGACGAGGTCCGCGCCATACCCCAGTGAAGCGGGATTAGAGACGGCGCGATCCGTTGGCGAATCGGCGCCTTCGATGAGCCAGGTCGCAAAGCGCGGCGCGGGACGGGTCGCGTGAGCCATCAACGAAGTATCGTTGATAGGTGCGCAGCTACGACGTCGTCGTCATTGGAGCCGGCATTCTCGGCCTTGCCGTAAGCCGCGAGCTCCTGTGTCGCTTTCCAAAGATGCGGCTTGGCGTCCTGGACAAAGAACCGAGCATCGGTCAGCACCAGTCCGGCCACAACAGCGGCGTACTGCACTCCGGCATCTACTATGCGCCTGGGTCGCTCAAGGCCAAACTCTGTGTGCAGGGCCAGCGCGAGCTCTACGAGTACTGCGAACAGAAGGGCATCCCGACCGATCGCTGTGGCAAGGTGATCGTCGCCTCGAACGAATCTGAGTTGCCGCGCCTCGAGAACCTCCTCCAACGCGGCACGGCCAACGGCGTCCAGGGTCTCGAAATGATCGGCCCGGAACGGCTACGCGAGATCGAGCCGCACTGCGTCGGGGTGAAGGCCATCTGGTCGCCGAACACGGGCATCGTCGACTTCAACCGCGTCAATCGCGCCTACGCGGATGACGTACTGACTGCTGGTGGCGAGGTGCTGCCGGGTTACGGCGTCGAGAAAATCTCAGATCGGCCTGGCCGCGTGGTGCTCGAGACGACCGCTGGTGAGGTCGAGGCGCAGCACGTGATCGCCTGCGCAGGCCTGCATGCCGACCGCGTCGCGCGGCTCACAGGCGGACCGCCCGATCCTCGCATCGTCCCGTTCCGCGGTGACTACTGGGTCTTGCGACCCGACCGGCGCGACCTGGCTCGCAATCTCATTTACCCCGTTCCGGATCCTGCCTTTCCATTCCTCGGCGTCCATTTCACGCGACGAATGGACGACGGCTCAGTCTGGCTCGGACCCAACGCCGTACTGGCCTTTGCACGCGAAGGCTACCGGCGATTGGACATTCGCCCGCGCGATCTCGGCGAGGCGCTTGCTTTCCGCGGATTTCAAAGGCTTGCCGGAAAGTTCTGGCAAACGGGTTTGCAGGAGATGGTCCGGGACTTCTCCAAAGAAGCCTTTCTGAAGTCGCTTCAGGTCTACGTGCCCGAGCTGACCATGGCGGACCTGCTGCCCGGTCCGAGCGGCGTCCGCGCCCAGGCGTTGGCAGCCGACGGGTCACTGGTGGATGACTTCGTCTTCAACACGCAAGGCAACCGCATTGTGCACGTGCGCAACGCCCCGTCTCCGGGCGCGACCTCCTCGATGGCAATCGCGCGCGAAATTGCCAACACGGCCGTGCAAGCGTTCAGCCTGTCCTGATGGGCTGGCGCAGCACCTCCTCTAGGTAGGCGCGGAACGCGGGACCGAGATCGCTGCGGGCGAGGGCCAGGTCCACGGTCGCCTGCAGATACTCGAGCTTGTTGCCGGCGTCGTAGCGCCGCCCGACAAACTCGAGTGCATACAGGTTGCCCTTGGCCGCGATCTTCTGCACGCCGTCGGCAAGCCAGATCTCGCCGCCCTGACCTGCACCGGTTTCCTCCAGGTAGCCGAAGATGTCCGGCGTCAGCACGTAGCCAGCGACGGCCGCGAGGTTTGAAGGCACCTGCTCCCGCGGCGGCTTCTCGACGATCCGCGAGCAACGCACCAGCCGATCGTCCAGCCGTTCGGCTACCTCGACCACACCGTACTTGATGGCTTCCTCGGGCGGCACCGCCATGACGCCAACGACAGAACCGCCCGTTCGTTCGTGCGCCTCGATCAGCTGCTGCACGAAGGGTGGTGAGCCAAGCACGACGTCGTCGCCCCACAACATGGCAAACGGCTCGTCGCCAACGACCTCTTTCGCCAGCAACACGGCGTGGCCGTTGCCCAGCGGCGACCCTTGGCGAACCATCACGAAACGCGCCATCTCGGCAGGCCGCCGCGTCTCTTCGAGAAGATCGTGCTTGCCCGAGGCCTCCAACCGATATTCGAGCTCGAAGAACCGATCGAAATGGTCCTCAATGGCGCGTTTGGCCGAGGCGGTCACCAGCACTACCTCCTCGATGCCGGACTCGACCGCGCCTTCGACGATGTATTGGATGACAGGCTTGTCCACGATCGGCAGCATCTCTTTCGGAACGGCCTTGGATGCCGGCAGAAACCGCGTGCCCAATCCCGCCGCGGGGATCACCGCTTTTCGCACTCGACTCACGAACGAGCAACTCCCTTTCCGCCGGCGCCGCTCGGCATCAGCTCAGCGTCAGATTCTTGTGAGGTGGTGAGATCAACCGAGACCAGTTCCTCAGCTGGCAGGTGCTCCAGCAGCCGCGCGGCGCGCTCTTCGTGGCTGGCGCGATAGAACGAGGTCATCGTCGTCACGACCGCCACAATTGGCACGCCAAAGATCGCTCCCCAGACTCCGGCAACTCGGGCGCCCGCCAAGACGGCGAAGAACACCAGGAGCGGGTGTAGGCCGATTTGTTGACTCAAGATGCGCGGCGCCAGGACGTTGAACAGGACCTGTTGCAACGCGAGCAACGCCACGAACAGGTACACGGCGGCATCCGGATGAGTCAAGAGGGCAATGGTTACCGGCAGCACTACCGCCACCACCGGGCCAACGAACGGGATCAATAGCACCAGCGCGGCGACCACGCTCGAGAGCAGCGCATAGTCGACTTGCAGTACAGACATCAGCAAGCCGGTGCCGACGCCGCCGAGCACCGCCTGGATCATCTGGCCCCGGAGAAAGCCAGCAAAAGCCCGATGAATGCTGGCAACCAGAAAACGTGCATCGTCTTGAGCACGAAGCGGCAGGGCCATGATGAAGCTGTCAGCGAGCCGCGCACCGTCGACCATGAAGTAGAAGGACAGAATCAGCATGATCACCACCTGCACCAGCAAGGTGGCCGCTCCCGTCGCCAGACCGATCGCATTGCTGAGGATCGGCGGCCCGAGCGCGTCGGCTCGGCGGCTGAGCTCCTGCGGGTCCAGCGCCGACTTGAGGTCCACCAGGACTGGGCTGCCATGGCCGGTGAGCCAGTCGTTGGCGGTCGCCTGGACGCCGTTGAGCAGCGCTGTGGCCTGTTCCACGTAGGTTGGCAAGTTCCGCGCGACTTCCACCACCTGAAGGGAGAGGGCTGGCACCAGCAGGATCACACCCAGTGAGAACAGCACGAGCAGTGTGAGGTAGGTGAGGCCGATCGCCGGCAAGCGTGGTACGCGGCTCTCGACAAGGGTGCTCACCACGGGTTCCAGGACGAAGGCCACCAGCCAGGCGAGGAAGAACAGCAGGATGATGTCGGAGAACTCCTGGATTACCTGCCACAACAGTCCCACCAGGTAGATACCCGCGATCGCGCATCCGAGGATGGACAGCGCTCGTAACCAAGGGTCACGCATTATCACGGAGGGATTTCAAAGGGGGCTGAAAGCCCCCTTTGACCCCCGGAGGGATCCACTAGTCGGAGGCCTCGCGCACTTGCGCGGGAGTCGGCTCGGGTACCGTGCGGCCGTTGGGTGGGGCAGCCGTTGAGACCCTGGACCTCGGCGCCAGGCGCGGCGCAACCCGCAAGGGTCGGTCCGTTGGTCGCGGACGGTGGGGTGGCCGTTTGGCCAGTTCTTCCAGCGCAGCCTGTATTGCGCGGTCCAGCTGTGGGTCAGCCCCACGCGCGTAGTCGTGCGGGGCATTGTCGACCTCGATGTCCGGGTCGGTCCCGTAGTTTTCGACTCGCCATCCCACGTCGTCGAAGAAGAACGAGAACTCAGGCTGCGTGGTGACCGTCCCATCCACCAGTCGATGCCGCGGCCAAATGCCAATGACACCGCCCCACGTCCGCTTACCCACCAATGGACCGAGCTTCATCATCTTGAAGGTGTGCGAGAAGATGTCTCCGTCCGAGCCGGCGAGCTCGTTGGTAAGGGCAACCATCGGTCCAGTTGGAGATTCGTCAGGGTACGGCTTGGGCGCCGCCCAGCGCGGAAAGTCGTAGCCGACTCGCTTACGAGCAAGCTTCTCCAGCAACAAGCCAGAGACATGGCCACCACCGTTCACGCGGACGTCCAGAATCAGCGCGTCACGGTCGTACTCCACCAGGAACGCCCGATGGAACTCGGCGTAGCCTTCGGGCCCCATGTCGGGAACGTGGATGTAGCCAACCCGACCATCGGTCGCGATGTGCACCTTCTCCCGGTTGGCCTCAACCCAGTCCCGATAGCGCGCAGGCCGTTCATCGCCAAGCGCCTTGACCGTGACGGTGCGGGGCTCCCCATCTGCACCGCGGCGAACGGTGAGCAGCACCTCATTGCCGGCCTGATTCACCAGGCGTTGCGCAGGCGTAACCTCCGGACCGAGGGGCTGGCCGTTAATCGCGAGGACGTAGTCACCCTCCTGGACCTCCAGGCCCGGGCCTGTCAACGGTGAAGAGGTTTCGGGCTCCCACGTGTCGCCACGGATGATGTGGCCAATCTTGTAGGCATTGGTTTCGGTGTCGAACGCCCAGTCGACGCCGAGAAAGCCCTGGCGGTAGTTCGGACCAGGCCGGTATTCGCCACCCATCTCGTAGGCGTGGGACGTGCCGAGCTCGCCCTGAAGCTCCCAGAGCAGGTCGGAGAACTCGGAGCGCGTGGTGATTCGATCAACCAGGGGCTGATACAGCGCGTGAACGGCATCCCAATCGATGCCTGACAGGTCCTCGGTCCAGAACTGCTCGCGCTGCAGGCGCCAGGCTTCCTGGAACATCTGCTTCCACTCGGCGACTGGTTGGATCGAGACTTTGACGCGGCCAAGGTCGATCCAGCCACTCTCGCGACCAGGCTTATCGTCCTTCTTGTCGGGGGCCTTCTCCCCTGCCTTGAGCACGCGCAGCCGATCGCCCGACTGGTACAGCAGCGTCTTTCCATCGCGACCAATCTGAAAATCGGTAACACCCTCGACGAGGCGATCCTGCTTCTGGGTCTCGAATTCGTAGGATTCGAGGAGCCCGCGCTGAGTGCGGTCGTCGTCTCGATCGCGGCCGCGGGTGCCTTCTATCGGGTAGCTCGAGAAAAGAACTTTGCCCTTGATGCCTTCGATCCGGCCGTAGCGCGCCTCGCGCACCGGGAAGGCGAGCACGCGCTCGGTGATGCCGTCGAGCTCGATCTCGATGCGCGGAGGCGCGGCTGGGCCTTCTTCTGCCTCAGCCTTCTTCTTCGCGGCAGCCTCCTGGCTTTCGGGAGCTTTGGGCCGCGGAATGAACGGATTCTGCAGCTCCTTGCGCAGCGTGATGGCAAACGGTCGTGAGCCCTTCGGGAAACCCAGATCGAAGTGCAGCTCGTCGTACACCGGGTCGAAGTCGCGCTGACCGATGAAGTAGAGGTACTTGCCCTCCGGATCGAAGGACGGGCTGCGATCGCGCAGCGTGGGATTGGTGATTTGCGTCGTTTGGCCAGACTCGATTTCGGCCAACTTGATGGCCATGGTCTGCGCGGTGTTCGCAAAGCCATACGCAAGCCAGCGACTGTCGAAGGACCAGGCCATGCCTTCGATGCGACCGAACGAGCTGCGGTCCAACTGCCTCAGGCTGGGCTCGTCGCCGTCCAGGTTCAGCAGCAATAGCTCGTTGCGATGGTTGGCCATTGCCACGTGGTTCGTCGTCGGGGCGACCTCGAGATCCACCACCCGTCCGACGTCGAGATCAGCAAGTTGCCGCGGCGGCGCCGAACCATCCGCCGTCAGGAGCACCAGCGTTTCGCGGTCGCTCGCGCCATCCGAGGCGGCGGCAACCAGTCGCTTGTGGTCGTTGAGCCAGGTGAGCAGACGATAGCGAACACCGTCGGGCTCGCCGTGTTGCGAGACGGCGCCCTCCCAGTTGTGGAACGTGAAGGCCTTGCCGCGCGAGCTGACCGCCAGGCCGGTCCCGTCCGGACTGAGCGACGTACTTTGCAGGAACCGAGCGGCGGACACGAACCGCCTGTTCCTCTGGGTGCGCGAGCTACTCAGTCGAATGTGCAGCCGCTCTGGTGCCGAGTCGTTCGGATCGAGGACAAAGATGTCCGCACCCGCGTGGTACGTGAGACGTTTGCCGTCGGTCGTGAGGTTGCGCGCGTAGTAATCCTCGTGATCGGTGTGGCGCCGCAGGTCTTCGCCAGCCGGCGTCGTCGAGTACACGTTGCCGTAGCCCTCGTGATCCGAGAGGAAGAAGATCCGACCGTCCACCCAGCAGGGGCTCGACAGGTTGCCATCGAGGCGAATGAGAGGCCGAAACTCGCCCTCGCCCCGGGCATCTACCCACAGCGTGCCCGCGGTGCCGCCGCGGTAACGCTTCCAGTGCGCAGGGTCGCGCACCGTGTTGCGCCCCAGCACCAGGCCCGCATTTGGTCCAAAAGCGATCGCGCTGGCCGGGCCCCACGGCACCTGCCTGGACGGCTTCGTCGAAGCCCCGACCTGAACTTCTCTGAGCCAGTATTCGCGAGCAAACGGTCGGTGCGCCGCGCTGGCGTAGTAGACCTTTGTGCCGTCGAGCGACCAGGTGGACAGGCTGGACGCGGCCGACCCGTCGTACGTGAGGCGCTGTGACGGGCCCCCCGCGGCTGGCATCACATAGATCTCGGCAGGCCCCTCTTCCCTTCCGACGAACGCGATGCTGCTGCCATCCGGCGAGAACCGCGGCCGACTGGCCTCGCCGACCCCCGCGGTCAGGCGATAAGCAACGCCCCCACGGGCGCTGACGCGCCACAGGTCGTCTTCGCATGCGAACACGAGATCCTCACCATGCAGTGAAGGAAATCGGTAGTAGCCAAGGTCGGAACCAGCCATGAACCGAAGTCTAACAATGGGGTCACACCTCAGGACTTCAGTAATAGGCGCAGCACGTACGGCAAGATGCCACCGTGGCGGTAATACTCGATTTCGATCGGTGTATCGATCCGACACACCACGTCGAAGGCGAACTCGCTGCCATCCCCGCGGCGCCCATGCACGTTGAGGCGTTGGCCCGGCCGCAAGCCAGCCGCGATGCCGCTGATCGAGAACGTTTCCTTGCCGTTGAGCTGCAAAGACGAGCGGGTCATCCCATCCACGAACTGCAACGGCAGTACACCCATGCCTACGAGGTTGCTGCGATGAATGCGCTCGAAGCTTTCGGCGATGACGGCACGCACCCCAAGTAAGGCGGTGCCCTTTGCGGCCCAGTCCCGCGACGAGCCGCTGCCGTATTCCTTTCCAGCAATGCCCACCAGCGGGACCCGTTCGGCCTGGTACTGCATCGAAGCATCGAAGATGCGTTGCACCTCCCCTTGTGGGTTGAGCACCCAGTCAGGTGGCAGCTTCAGAGTCCAGTCGCCTTCGCGATCCGGCACCAGTTCGTTGCGCAGACGGACGTTCCCGAAGGTGCCGCGCATCATTACCTGGTGATTACCGCGCCGCGCGCCATAGGAGTTGAAGTCCCGCTGCGCGACGTCATGTTCGATCAGATACCGGCCAGCGGGTGCGTCTTTCGGTATGGAGCCAGCGGGCGAGATGTGATCGGTGGTGATCGAGTCCGAGAGCATCACCAGCACGCGCGCATCTTCAATATCCGTAAGTGGCGCAGGCTCGGTGGTCATGCCTTCGAAGTACGGTGGCTCTTGCACGTAAGTGGAGTCAGCGTCCCAGCTGAACAGCTCGCTTTGCTCAGCCATTGGCAGGTTGCGCCAGTGCTCGTCACCCTCGAACACCTCGGCGTATTCGTGCTGGAACTGGTCTGGCCCGACGGCTTGCTGCATAACTTCGCGTACCTCAGCCTGGGACGGCCAGATGTCACGCAAGTAGACCGGGTTGCCACTGCGATCCTCGCCGATCGGCTCATGCGTCAGGTCGATGTCAACGGTCCCCGCAAGTGCAAAGGCGACGACCAGGGGCGGCGATGCCAGATACGAAGCGCGTACCTGGGGATGAATGCGCGCTTCGAAGTTGCGATTGCCGCTGAGCACGGCCGCGACCACGAGGCCGTTGTCCTGGATCGCATCGGCGACCGGATCGGCCAGCGGGCCGCTATTCCCGATGCAAGTCGTGCAGCCGTAGCCCACGACATGGAACTGCAGTGCTTCCAGGTACGGCATCAGGCCGGCTCGCTTGAGGTAATCCGAAACGACGCGTGAGCCCGGTGCCAGGCTGGTCTTGACGGCGGGATCGACGGTCAGCCCCTTTTCGACGGCTTTTTTGGCCACCAGCCCGGCGCCGAGCATGACCACCGGGTTCGACGTGTTGGTACAGCTGGTGATCGCGGCGATGACGACCGACCCGTTGCGCACGTGACTGGTGTGTCCGTTGAGCTTGACCTCGATGCCTGCCGCGTCAGGTGCCTGTACGGGCACTTGCTGCACCGTCCCGGTGTTCGCGTCCACCAGCCGGATCGATCCACCCCCATTGCCGCTCGGGGCCGTCTGCTGAAACTGGTTCGGAAACGCGCTTCGTATCGATTGACCCATCGCGGCCAGGCTGACTCGGTCCTGCGGCCGACGCGGACCTGCGAGCGACGGCTCGACTGTGCCCAGGTCAAGCTCCAGGAGCTCCGAAAACTCGGGCTCGGGGGAGGTGTCGGTGCGGAACAGCCCCTGCTCCTTTGTGTAGCGCTCGACGAGATCCAGCAGCGCGGGGTCGCGACCGGTCAGTCGCATGTACCGCAGCGTCTCATCGTCGACGGGGAACAGCGCCGCGGTCGCCCCGTACTCGGGGCACATATTCGAGATCGTGGCTCTGTCCGCCAGACCGAGCTGGCTCAGTCCAGGACCGGTGAACTCCACGAATTTCCCGACACGCCTTGCTTGCGGAGGATCTGCGTGACCGTCAGGACAAGGTCGGTCGCGGTAGCGCCTTCGGGCAATTGGCCATGGAAGCGGAATCCCACGACCTCGGGAGTGAGCAGGTACAGCGGCTGGCCCAAGAGGACCGCCTCAGCTTCGATGCCGCCGACGCCCCACCCGAGCACGCCGAGACCATTGACCATCGTGGTGTGCGAATCTGTGCCGACGAGCGAGTCCGGGTAGGCCACCGCCTGGCCATCCGCCTTGCGTCTGAACACCACCGAAGCCAGGTACTCGAGATTGACTTGGTGGACGATCCCGCGGCCTGGCGGCACCACGCGGAAGTTCTCGAACGCTGCCTGCGACCAGCGCAGCAACGCGTAGCGCTCGACGTTGCGCTCGTACTCGCGGTCCACGTTCAGGGCGAAGGCGTCGTTGCTACCGAAATAATCGACCTGCACCGAGTGGTCGATGACGAGGTCGCACGGAACCAGCGGGTTGATCTTCTTCGGCTCGCCGCCGAGTCGCGCCATGGCTGACCGCATTGCCGCGAGATCCACCACCGCGGGGACACCGGTAAAGTCCTGCATGAGCACGCGCGCTGGATAGAACGGAAACTCGGCTTCTTCACCCGAGCGCCCGCCGCTCCACCTGGCCAGGCCTTCGATTTCTGCATCCCGCACAACCCCGTTTCCGGCGTTGCGCAGGAGGCTTTCCAGCAACACCTTGAGCGTGACCGGCATGCGCTCGAGGTTGCGATCCAGAGATGCGAGCCGGTAATAGGCGACGCTGCCGCTGCTCGTCTCGAGCGACGTGCGCGCACCGGAAAAAGCGCTGCCGGGCGCCTGGCCGCTAGTCATCGGTTCAGCCCTCCCGCCCACGGAGTCATCGTTCTGAGCACAGTCGCCTACATCGTAGCGCCGCGACGCACGCGGCCAACACGGCCGGGTGGTAAACTGCACAACGCAGCGTGTGAAGCGTCACCGTGCGTGGTCTTCCTCCAAGAGCCTCGCTCCGCACGGTCGGCGGCCATCCCTGACATTTTGATCGTCGTCTGCATGCGTCGGTCGTCGGGAATGTAGGAGGAACATAGAGGTTCCCATGGAGTTCTGGTGGGTCGTGTTGCTGGCGGGCGTCATCGCGATCGCTTTTGCCCTCTGGCTTGCCCGCAACGTGCTGTCACAAGACAAGGGCACCCCGGGGATGCAGGAAGTCGCCAGCCTGATCTTCGAGGGAGCCATGGCGTTTCTGAATCGCCAATACCGCACGATCGCCATGCTGGCCATCGTCGCGGCGGTCATCATCGGCCTGCTGATCGGTGGCCTGGCGAACGATCCTGGCCACGGCATCCGCACCGCCATCGCCTTCCTGGTCGGGGCGTTTTGCTCGGGTCTCGCGGGCTTTATCGGCATGTACATCGCAGTACAGGCCAACCTGCGCACGGCGGCGGCCGCTCAGCGGAGCGTGAGAGACGCCATCAACGTCTCGCTTCGCGGCGGCGCCGTATCAGGTTTCCTGGTCGTGGCGCTGAGCATGCTCGGCGTGCTGTTCATGTTCTGGCTGTATGGCGGCTTCAGCCTGACTGGCAACGCCGCAACCAGTGGCCCCGCCACCGTCCCATTCGAAATCGTGGGCTTCGGCTTTGGCGCCTCGTTCGTAGCCCTCTTCGCCCAGCTGGGTGGAGGCATCTACACCAAGGCCGCAGACGTTGGCGCGGATCTCGTCGGCAAAGTCGAAGCGGGTATTCCCGAAGATGATCCGCGCAATGCCGCCGTCATAGCTGACCTGGTCGGCGATAACGTCGGCGACTGTGCCGGCCGTGGCGCCGACCTGTTCGAGTCGACCGCCGCCGAAAACATCGGCGCCATGATCCTCGGCGTCGCCCTGTACGTCGTGACCGGCAATACCTCCTGGGTGTTCTTCCCGCTGGTGGTGCGCTCCGTAGGCATCATCGCATCGATGGTCGGCATCCTGGCTGTCGCCGTTGGTGACGTCTCCGATCCGCAGCGTAAGTTGGACCAGGGCTATTGGGCGATGACCGTGGTGGCGGCGATCGGCATTTTCGGCACCGTCTGGATCATGCTGGATCGCAACTACTGGTTCGCGCTGGCTGGGCTCACAGGCCTGCTCACCAGCGTTGCCTTCGTCTACATCACCCAGTACTACACAGCCGGCGGCTGGCGACCAGTTCAGGAGTTGGCGCGGGCCTCACGCACAGGCCCCGCCACCAACATCATCTCGGGCGTCTCGGTCGGCCTCGAAAGTACCGGTATTACCGCGATCATCATCGCCGTGGCGTTGGGGCTGTCGTACTTCTTCGGCACCCAGGCCGCGCAGCTGACGCCTTCGCTCGCGCAGGGCAACGTCAACCCGGGCCTGTTCGGCACCGCGGTGGCCACGATGGGCATGCTGACAACGGTTGCCTACGTCCTCTCGATGGATACCTTCGGTCCGATCACCGATAACGCCGGAGGTATCGCAGAGTTCTCGCAGGCACCGGCCGAGGTCCGCCACATCACCGACGTACTCGATGGCATCGGCAACACAACCAAGGCCCTGACGAAGGGCTACGCGGTCGGTTCGGCGGCCCTGGCTGCCTTCCTGCTGTTCTCGGCGTACCTGGATGAGGTCAAACTGCGGAATGCCGCCCAGTGCGTCGCAGGCGCCGGCGGAGATGCCTGCCGCACGGCCGCGCAAGTCTTCCCGGTCGACCTCTCCAACGTGACCGTGTTCATCGGCGGCTTCCTTGGCCTGATGCTGATCTTCTTCTTCAGCTCGCTGGCGATCCGAGCGGTCGGTCGCGCGGCAAGCATCATCATCGAAGAAGTGCGGCGCCAGTTCCGCGAGCACCCGGGCATCATGCAGGGCACCGAGAAGCCTGACTACGCTCGGGCGGTCGATATCACCACCCAGGCTGGTTTGCGCGAGATGATCCTGCCGGGTCTGCTGGCGGTCTTGTTCCCGATCGTGGTTGGCCTGGTGCTCAAGGCGGAAGCCGCGGCGGCGCTGCTCATGGTCGGAACCATGGGTGGCATCCTGATGGCAACGGTCCTCAATAACTCCGGTGGCACCTGGGATAACGCCAAGAAATTCATCGAGCTCGGCCAGCTCAAGGATCCGGCCGGAAGTGTGCTCGGCAAGGGCACCGACGCCCATGCTGCGGCGGTCGTCGGCGACACCGTGGGCGATCCGTTCAAAGACACCGCCGGACCCTCGTTGCACGTGCTGATCAAGCTGCTCAGCACGATTACGTTGGTGATGGCGCCACTGTTTATCGGTCGATGAGCTCGATGAGCCTCGCGAGGCGTGATGGCTCGCGCCAGCGGCTCTTAAAGAAACGTTAGTACGTCAGGCTCTGGAGGAGTCGGCCACCGCGGTCTTGCGCCGCGTGGCCGACTCCCATGGCCTGGCGCATGATGACGCCACCACCCGCGCAGAGCTGATCGCACTTTTGGCGCGGCGGCTGTCGGACGCCGACTACTTGCGCGAACAAATTCAGGCACTCCTGCCCGCGGAACGACGCATTCTGGAGTCCGCGCACGCCTCGGGTGGTGAGCTTCGCACGTTGCTGGTGTTTGCTGAACAACCCGGCGCCACCGAGGACCTCA
>JAFAZN010000013.1 GCA_019239775.1 Chloroflexota bacterium | reverse complement strand
GTGCCCGAACTCCCCGATCTCACCGTCTATCTCGATTTCCTGCAAGCCAACATCGTTGGCCAAACGCTGGAACGCGTGCGCGTGGCGAGCCCATTCGTGCTGCGCACAGCCGATCCGCCGCTGAAGGCGATCGAGAACAAGCGCGTCCTTGGCCTGCGGCGTATGGGCAAACGCCTGATCCTGGAGCTCGAGGACGAGCTGTTTCTGGTGATTCATCTCATGATCGCTGGACGTTTCCGCTGGAAAGAACACGGCGCGGCGATCACCGGCAAGATCGGGCTGGCGGCATTCGACTTTTCCAATGGCACGCTGTTGCTGACCGAAGCGTCGCAGAAGAAGCGCGCCGCGCTGCACGTGGTGCGCGGGGAGGCGGCGCTGGCCGACTTCGACCGCGGCGGCCTCGAACCGCTGGAGGCTGACTTCGAGCAGTTTCGTTCTCGATTGCTGGCTGGCAATCACACGGTGAAGCGGGCGCTGACCGATCCCGACCTGTTTTCAGGCATCGGCAACGCGTATTCGGATGAGATCCTGCACCGGGCACGGATGTCGCCGGTGCGCTTGACGCACGCGATGTCACAGGGTGAGGTGGAAACGCTCTTCGCTGCGACTCAGGACGTGCTGCGCGAGTGGATTGCACGTCTGCGTGCTGAGGCCAAGGGTGGCTTTCCCGAGAAGGTCACGGCCTTTCGGAAAGACATGGCGGTGCACGGCCGGTACGGCGAGCCGTGCCCCGTCTGCGGCACGCCGGTGCAGCGCATCGTGCACGCGGAGAACGAATCGAATTACTGTCCGAAATGCCAGACGGGCGGACGGCTGCTGGCTGACCGCGCACTTTCGCGATTGCTGAAGCAGGACTGGCCGCGGACTATTGAGGAGCTCGAGGCTCGGCGGCCGAAGGCGCGCGCCGTGGCGCCTGCGCGCTAGAGGCCAGACCGCCAAGCGAGAACCGATCAGAGTCACGACGGAACGTGTCGGGTAGGCTCTTCCCAGATCCTTGGCGGTTCTCAACGAGACCCTTGAGCGGGCTTCGACCGACGCGGCGACGGTGAGTTGGCAGCGCAACCTGTACGCGCTGACGGCCGCTGCGTTTTTGATGTTCACCGCGTTCGGCTTCGTGTTTCCGTTTCTGCCGCTGTTCATCGCACAGCTCGGCGTTGGCGACGTTCAGCAGGTGGAGGTCTGGTCGGGCGTGAGCAGCTTCGGCCAGGCGATCGTGCTTTCGGTGTTCTCGCCGATCTGGGGTGCTCTCGCGGACCGTCACGGCAGGCGGCTCATGGTTCTCCGAGCCGCATTCGGCGGGGGCGTGATCATCGCCCTTATGGGTCTGAGCCAGAACATCTGGCAATTCATGGGCCTGCGCCTGGTTCAGGGCGCCATGACCGGCGTGGTTGCGGCGGCCTCGGCCCTGGCGATCTCGTTTGTGCCGAGAAACCGCATCGGCACGGCGCTGGGGCTCATTCAGATGTCGTCATTTGCCGGCAACGCAGTTGGACCATCGCTGGGTGGCTTTACGGCCGATCACTTCGGCTACCGGCTGAGCTTCGTCTTCAGCGGCGGCCTGTTCATTCTGGCCGGCATCGTCACCGTCCTGTTCGTGAAGGAACATTTCATTCCGCCACCACCCGAACAGACCAAGCCAGGCTTGACTGGCATCCTGCGCGATATTCGCAGCCGCGGCCGCGACAAGCAGTTGCTGATCATGATGGTGGTGCTCTTCTCTGCCCAGTTCGGCGTCAACGTGGTGCAGCCGATGTTGCCGCTGTTCGTGCAATACCTGGATCCGGGTGAATCCGCGGCGACCTTGACGGGCCTGATCTTCACGGTCGCGGGCGTTGTCGCGGCGGTGAGCTCGCTGATCTGGGGGCGTCTCGGCGATCGCATTGGCTACCGGCGGCTGCTAATTGGCATGGCTCTTGGCGCCGGCCTCATCTATATTCCCCAGGCGTTGGTGGTGAACGTGATCCAGTTGATCGCACTGCGTGGCATTCTGGGCGTCTTCGATGGCGGGCTGCTGCCTTCGGCGAATGCCCTCATCGCCTCTTCGACGCAGCCCAACCAGCGCAGCTCGCACACCGCGCACGGGACAACATATGGCCTGGTGTACCTCGCCAACGGCCTGGGGTTCGCGCTCGGGCCACTGGCTGGCGGGGTGATTGCCGCCACGTTGGGGTTGCGCAACGTGTTTTTCCTGACCGCGGCGATCCTGCTGGTGATCGGCATGTATCTACCATTCGGCGTCAAGGAGCAGCGCCGAGCAAGCTAATGATCGGGCAGATCATCGAGTTCCTGGTCGGGCTAGAACTGGTGCTCAGCATCATGATCGACATCTTCCTGACGGTCGTGGTGCCGCGTCGGGCGCCACGCACAGGGCGGTTTCTGCGGATCAGTCGCTACGTGGTGTTCCGCTTATGGATCCCCTGGCGCAATTTCGGGCTGCGGATGAACTCAACCGAACGTCGCGAGGGATTTCTCGGCAGTTTCGGCGCGCTGGCCGTGATGGTGCTGCTGGCGATGTGGATCGCGGGCCTCATCGTGGGCTACGGCTTGATGCTGGATGGGCTGCGCGACGAGGTCCATCCGGTTCCTGAAAATGTCGGAGCGAGTATCTATTTCGCGGGCACCTCGCTGCTCACGCTGGGCTTCGGCGACTTCACGGCGACCGGCGGTTGGGCACGATTGATCACACTGGCATCGGCGGCGACCGGGCTAGGAATCTTCGCTTCGGTAATCAGCTTGCTGTTCACGCTGTACGGCTCGTTTCAACGGCGCGAGGTGGCGGTTGTCGTCCTGGAAGCCGGTGCGGGCGCACCGCCGTCGGGTGTGACGCTCCTCGAGACCTACGCACTCGCGGGCATCCTGGACGATTTGCCGCGCGTGTTCGAGACCTGGCAGGCGTGGGCAGCCGAGGTGCTCGACTCCCATCTCGCGTACCCCGTGCTGGCGTACTTCCGCTCCAGCCATGACAACGATTCGTGGATCTCATCGCTCGGAGCGGTGATGGATGCGGCGACGTTGGTGCTGACCTCGATTGAGGACGGGCCGAAGGGGTGGGCAAAGCTGTTTCGGGCGGTGGGCGGGCACTGTCTCGAGGATCTAGTCCAGTACTTCCGCTTACCAGTTGAGGTGGAGGTGGGGCTGGAGCGCAGCGAGTTCGACGAGGCCTGCCGGCGGCTTGCGTTTGCTGGTTTCCGCCTGCGCGACCCCGACGAAGCATGGGATGCCTTCAGCCGCCAGCGGGCGGAGTACGCCGGCCGCGTCAACGCGCTGGCGAGGCACTGGGCCACGCCGCCGGCGCAATGGATTGGCGACAGGTCGCCGCTCAAATATCCGCACGTACATACGCCGGCGGAGAGGCCGTTGGTCAGCGCTGGCGGCTGAAGCTCAGCGGACCGCCGAAGTAGAACAGGTGCGGACCTTCAACCTGGGTGATGGCCGCACGAACCGTATCGGGGCTCATGCCCAGGTTGGCGGCGAAGCGGTTGATGATCTCGTCTTTGTTTGGCGGCGTAGGAGGGGCTGCCATCTTTGCCGGCAGGCTGGCTTTCACGGCCGCGAGCAGGCGATCGGGGCTCACGCCGAGGCGCTGCGCGGGTGCGGCCAACTGCTGCGCCGTGACAGTGTTCGGATCGAACACGATGCTGCCGAGGTGGACCTGGTCAAAGGCTGTGACGTTGCTATCGCTGCCGTCTGCTGCGCGGCGAGCGGATATGCCAACAACCTGGGGCTCTCCGCCCGACTCTCCGTCAAAGAACGCCGAGCAGACCTGCTGACGTGTCACGCCGAGGTTCTGGGCGATCCCGTCAATTGGATCCGGTGGCAAGCTGGCCGGCATCTCCTCACGCATCGTGTCGACCATTGCCTGACGTACTTTGGCACCGCTCACGCCGAGCGCTTCCGCGAGCTTGTCCGAGAGGTCGGTTGATGACAGGGTTTGCGGTCCTTGCACCTGTACCGTCCCGGGGCTGGGCGGTTGGCCGTCGGCCGTTTGCGCGATTGCGACGCCCACCGTGCCATCAGCTGGCTTGTCAGCGCACGGGCCGCCCGACGCGGACAGCGCAGTCACGGCTTCGCTCTGGAGCTGCTCGATCGCCGCGGCGCTCGCCGGTTGCGCGCGCGTTGCGAACAGCGCCGCGCTGCTTGCGGTAAGGCCGACCACGACCACCGCCGCGATGGCTGCCCAGGCGCGCCGTGGGACCAGCCGAAGGTGGCCTCTCCGTGCACGCGAGGGAAGTTGGTTGAGCTCAGTACGCAGTGATGCGGCAAACTCGGGCCGAAGCTGCTGAGCTTGCAGCGCCTCCCGCAAAGACGGACCGAGGTCTTGTTCCAGCGTTTCGAGTTCAGTGTTGAGGAAATCAGTTTGGTTGGGCATGCAGCTGCCTCCCACGGATTGCTTCAAGCGCGCGCTGGGCGATCTTCTTGACCGCCTCTTCGCGTTTTCCAGTGACGACGGCGATTTCGGGGTAGCTCAGCTCAGCAGCGAAGCGCAGCGAAAGCACTTCCTGCTGGAGCTGGCTCAACCCAGCGAGCATGGTGCGCGCATGGCGTTGCTGCTCCTGGCGCAGCGCCTCCTCCTCGGGCGACGGACCCAGGTCCGAGATGCTGCCGAGTACGTCCGTCCGCGATACGGTCGCTGGACGGTGGCGACGGTAGTGATCCGCCACCGTCCGCCGCACGATGCAAAACAGCCAGGCGCGGAACGTGCCGCGGCCGCGATAGGCTCGGCGACTCGTCCACGCCGCGCGGAAGGCTTCGGCGGTGAGGTCTTCCGCCTCCTCGGGCGAGCCGACGCGGCTGCTGATGAAGCGATACACACCGGGCAGATGGCGTTCGTACAACAGTGCGAACGCATCGGCATCCAGTGGCGTCGCCTCGGCCGTGACCGCGCCAGACGCAAGTGGGGCGCACGCGGTTACAGAGTGATCGATCAAATCACGTGGCCTTTCTGTGTGGGGATGGTGCACACAGGTAGTCGGCAATCGCGCGCAAATCGGGACATTGCGCATTAAGCTGTCCAAACGATGGCTCGAACGCACGATATGGGCGGCAGACCAACGTCCGAACAGCTGAATCTTGCTGAACACGCCTTGGCGGACTGGGAGGTGGTCACCGATGCCGTCTCGGTGGCGCTGGGCGCCAAAGGGCTGCGGACGACTGATGAGCTTCGCCGCGCCATGGAGGACATGCCCGCCGACGAGTACCTCGCGCTGAGTTACTACGAGCGCTGGGCGCGCGGCACCGAACAACTCCTGGTCGAAAAAGGGGTGCTCACGCGAGATGAGATCGACCGGAAGATGGCCGAGCTGGAGCCGACCTGGGAGGTCTCTTGAAGTTCAGCCCTGGGCAAAAGGTCAAGGTGAAAATGGGCGAGCCCCAGGGACATGTCCGCACGCCGACGTACGTTCGCGGCAAAGAGGGTTGGGTCGAGCGGGTCCACGGCGAGTTTCGCAACCCGGAAAGCCTGGCCTACGGCGGCAATGGCCTGCCCCGCGAGCCGCTGTACATGGTGGGCTTTCGCCAACAAGACTTGTGGCAGGCGCGCTACGCCGAGTCGCCCAGCGACAACCTGTACATCGATCTCTATGAACACTGGCTCGAAGGGGTTCCCAACGCATGAGTCACGATCACGAACACGACCATGGCCACGTGCACGCCGATCACGACGTCTCGCAACACGATCCCGAAGCTGCCGAGCGCAACAAGGTGCCGTTCTACGGCAAACGCATCTATGCCATTCGTGACCTGCTGATTAAGAAGGGCATCCTGTCGCGCGAAGACGTACAGCGCGAGATCGAGCTCATGGACTCTCGCTCGCCCGCCAACGGTGCTCGGCTCGTTGCCAAAGCCTGGACGGATCCAGGTTTCAAGGAACTGCTGCTGCGCGACCCCAAGGCGGCGTGCGCCGAGCTTGGCATCGACGCGAGCGGAGTCACCGAGGTTGCGGTCGTGGAGAACACCGAGGCTGTCCACAACCTGGTCGTGTGCACGCTGTGCTCGTGCTATCCGCGGACGATTCTGGGGCGACCACCGGACTGGTACAAGAGCTTCGCCTATCGCTCGCGCGCAGTTGTCGAACCACGCACGGTGATGCGCGAGTTCGGCACGGTGTTGCCGGATTCTGTTGAAGTGCGCGTGTTCGATAGCTCAGCGGACGTGCGCTATTTAGTTCTGCCGCGGCGGCCGGACGGGACTGATGGGTGGACAGAGGAGCAGCTCGCTGCGCTCGTCACCCGCGACAGCCTCATTGGTGTAACCGAGGCAAAAACTCCGGAGGCTGCCGCCGTAACCGCTAGTTGAGGCCGGTTCGGACTCTAGAATGGCCCCCGGTGTTCTAAAGGGGAGGCCAGGTCGCGTGAACCTCGGAAGAGCTGTCTCGAATCGTCTCCACCGACGTCAGTTCCTGTTTACGACCGTACAGGGAAGCGCACTGGCGCTCCTGGCGGCTTGTGGCACGGCACCAGGTGCGCCCGCCGGCGCAACAAGTGCCGCGGCCCCCGCAGCACCGGCCACGGCGGCGCCAAAACCGGCCGCCGCAAAGGCCGTCACGCTGCCGACCTATCAGCCGCCCGCCAACGCCCCCCAGCCGGACTACGCCGGCTCAGCCGACGGTACCGTCATGCCCGGTTATGTGAACTGGCCGAAGCAGACCTTCCAGTCCGTCAAGCAGGCGCCAGGCGACGGCAGCGAGGTCAGCATCTTCATCGACCTGGCAGGACCGCCCCCCTCGCCGGTCGATCAGAACCCCGCCTGGCAGGCATGGAACACGGCCATGAATGCCAAGCTGACGTTCCAGTTCTACCCGTTCGCCGACCTGGCGCCGAAGTTCGCCGCCTTGATCGCCGGCAGTGATCTGCCGGACATCATCTATACGCTCGTACGGCAGGACATTCAGCTCACGCCAGATCTGTTCGCGGCCAAAGCCACCGACCTCACCCCATTCGTCAGCGGCGACGCCATCAAGGACTACCCCAATCTAGCGGCGCTCCCCACGCGGTCATGGAAGGGGATGATCTATGACAACAAGATCTGGGGTGTCCCGGTGCCCACGCCTCAGGGCCAGTTCTTCTGGTGGCCGCTGATTCACCAGGAACTGCTCGATCAGTTAGGCGCGCCGCAACCGAAGACCACCGACGACTACAAGAAGGTCATGATGGACCTGACGAAGCCTCAGCAGAATCAGTGGGGCATCGTCAGCCAGGGCGGTTACCAGTACTCGTTCGACATGAACACCGGCAACGGCTGGTATCCGTCGATGTTCGGCGCGCCCAATCTCTGGGCGGTGGACGGCAACGGGACGTTCACGCACCTCTGGGAAACCGACGGCTACAAGCAGTCATTGGCGTTTGCGGCCGACCTGTACAAGGCCGGGGTCTTTCATCCCGATACGTTGAACCTCAACGTCGTCAGCGCGGCGCAAAAGTTCGCCGGTCGTGAGGGCGCCTTCGTCGACACGGGCCTGCGGCCGGACTTCTGGGATATTCGTGGGACGCCGGCCGAGCAGCTGCCGCCGCCAGCTCCCAATGTCAACCTGCTGACACCGCCAGCCGCGCCAGGTTTCAAGCCGCAGTACTACAACGGCCGGGCCGCGTTTGGGATCGCCTTTTTGAAGAAGGCACCGGAAGCCCGCGTCAGAATGCTGTTGAAGGTGCTGGACTGCATCGCGGCGCCGTTCGGCAGCGACGAGTTCCTGCTTGTCAACTACGGTCTCAAGGATCGCGACTGGCAGCCGGACGACAAAGGCAATCCGATCACCAACAAGACCGGTCAGACCGATCTCGGCGGCATCAGCACCGGCGCTGTGAGTTTCCTCTCAGCGCTGACGGGGCGCTATCCCGTGCTCTACAGCCCCGCGGATCCCACGTTCGCCAAACGCATCCAGGACTATCAAACGATCCTGGCGCCGATCAGCGTGGAGGACGCATCGCTCGGACTGTTTTCGTCCACCCAGGCGAGCACTGGCGTCCAGTTGATCCAGCCGTTTGGCGACGGAATCACCGATATTGTCGCCGGCCGACGGCCCCTTTCGGACTTCGACGGACTGCTTTCGGCATGGCGAAGCGCTGGCGGCGACAAGATCAAAGCCGAGTACAAGGCCGCGTACGCGGCAGTGCACTAACCTCGTGCAGCTGCGCGGCGCGACCTTTCTCATCAGTGGTGGCGCGTCTGGCCTGGGTGGCGCCACCGCCCGACGGTTCGTTGGGGCCGGTGCGCGCGTGGTCATCGCAGATGTGAACACGTCACTGGGTGAAGATCTCGCGTCGGAAGTGGGTGAGGGCGCCAGGTTCATCCGGACGGACGTCACCGAGGAGGCCAGTGTCCGAGCGGCGGTCGAGCTCGCGCAAGAAGTATTCGGTGGCCTCCAGGGTGCTGTGAACTGTGCGGGCATTGGTACGGCCGAACGGACGGTAGGCCGCAATGGGCCGCACTCGCTGCAGGGCTTCGTTCGGGTGGTGACAGTCAACTTGATCGGGACGTTCAACGTAATCAGGCTTGCCGCGGCTGCCATGGCTGGTGGCTCGCCGAACGCGGCTGGGGAGCGCGGCGTCATCGTGAATACGGCGTCCGTGGCGGCCTTTGATGGCCAGATTGGCCAGGCGGCCTATTCGGCCTCGAAGGGCGGAATTGTGGGAATGACGTTGCCGATCGCGCGTGACCTGGCGCGGGACGGCATTCGCGTGGTGACCATTGCGCCTGGCATCTTCGATACGCCGCTGCTGGGCGGATTGCCCGAGCCGGCCAGGGTGTCGTTGGGACAGCAGGTGCCCTTTCCGCCGCGCCTCGGACGGCCAGATGAGTACGCCGCACTGGCGCAGCACATCGTCGAAAACGAAATGCTCAACGGCGAGGTCATCCGCCTGGACGGCGCCATACGCATGGCCCCGCGCTAACTCTCACGGTCTTCCAGCCCATACCTATATTGACGCGGAAGTGGCGGGCTGATACAGCTAGGCGATCAGTTCGAGATGGAGGACTGCAGTGGCCAGTCCGAGTGCGTCCCACCTGGTAGCGCAGGGATCAGGGGTGACGATCCAGGTCAACGGGAAACCTTTGGACGTCCAGTCCACACCCGACACGCCGTTGCTGTACGTGTTGCGTAACGAGCTGGGCCTCCACGGCCCCCGCTTCGGTTGCGGACTCGGCCAGTGCGGCGCCTGCACGGTGCACATGGGCGACCAGGCCGTACGTTCGTGCCGTATTCCGGTGGGCACGGTCGCAGGGCCCATTACCACGCTCGAGGGTCTTTCGAGCGGGGGCCAGCTGCACCCGATGCAGCAAGCATTCATCAATGAGCAAGCGGCACAGTGCGGCTACTGCACCAACGGCATGATCATGCAATCGATCGTGCTGGTGGCTCAGACGCCGAGTCCCACCGAGGATCAGATTCGCCAGGGCCTGGCGAACAACCTCTGTCGGTGCGGCTCTCACCTGGCGGTAATTCGTGCCGTCCAGTCTGTCAGCGCGTAAGGGGAGACTGATTGATGTCCAAGGAAATCAGGAATCCGTCGCGCAGACGCTTCCTCCGCAATACAGGTGCGCTGGTTGTCACCTTCTCATTAGCGGGCTTGGTGCCGAGCCTGGCCGAAGCTGCGCCGGACACGCTCGCGCAAGGCGCGCCGCCGCCGCCGATACCCATCGATCTCAATGGTTGGGTCAAGATTCAGGCCGACGGCAACGTCAAGGTCTTTACGGGTCGCGTGGAACTGGGCCAGGGCAATCAGACGGCTTTGTCACAGATCGTGGCCGACGAGCTGGACGTTCCCTTCGACAAGATCGACATGGTGATGGGCGATACGGCAATTACGCCGGACCAGGGTCCCACCTGGGGCAGCACTACCATCCGAGACGCCGGCTCGCAACTGCGCCAGGCGGCCGCTGAGGCGCGGATGGCACTGGTCAACATGGCGGCCAAACAATGGAATGTTTCTGCGGATAGCCTGTCTGTGGCCAACGGCGTCGTCAGCTCCGGCGCCAATTCAATCAGCTACTCCGACCTGATTGGAAACAACAATTTCAAGGTCCAGATGCAAGGCATCATGACGCCGTTCGGGCTGGCCTCGCTGACGGGTACCGCTAAACCCAAAGATCCGTCGCAGTACCGGATTGTCGGTACCAGTGTGCCGCGCGTGGACATACCGCTCAAGATGACAGGGCAGTTCACGTTCATGCAGGACGTGAAGGTGCCTGGCATGCTGCACGGTCGCGTTGTGCGCCCAGCGGGTATCCACTCGAACTTGCTTGGGCTCAACGGCTTCGACCCACCCGTCCCCGGAGCGCGAGTGGTGCAATCTGGGGATTTCGTGGGTGTCGTAGCCGAAAACGAGTGGGACGCGATCCAGGCCGCCCAAAACCTACAGGCCGTCTGGTCCGATTGGGAAGGTCTGCCGGACATGAACGAGATGCAATCGTTCATGCGTGGAACCAAGAGCCTGGATCATCCCGGCGACCACAAAGGCGATGCGGCCGGCGCGATTGCCGCGGCGCCGATCTCACTGCAAGCTACGTACTTCACTCCCTTCGAGATGCACGCCTCCATTGGTCCGTCCTGCGCGATCGCCGACGTGCAGGGCGATAGGGCAACTATCTGGACGCCCTTCCAGGGCCCGCACCTCATCAAGGATCATCTGGCGAACTTGCTGATGATTCCCGCGGACAACATCCATGTCATCAACGTGGAGGGGTCTGGCTGTTACGGCGGCAACGGACACCCGCTGGTCACGGCCGATGCGGCGGTCATGTCTCAGCTGGTCGGCAAGCCAGTGCGCGTGCAGTGGATGCGCGCGGATGAACATGGCTGGGAATCAAAAGGCCCCGCCATGATCCAAGACCTGTCGGGAGGCGTTGACCCCAGCGGCAATTTGCTCGGGTATTCGCACACCATCTGGACGCCGCCACACTATGCCTTCTACTACCCCGCGGGCGAGCTGATGGGCCGCTGGGTTGGCATCCCGATCCCTGGCGCGTTCAACCTGCCGGTCATTCCGTACACGATGGACAACCTGTCCGTCTTCCAGTACGACCAGTCATTTTTCGCTGAGGCCATCCGTACCTCGTGGTTGCGCGCGCCGGCACAGTTCCAGCACGTTTTCGCGCTGGAGTCATTCATGGACGAGTTGGCATCAGCCTCGGGTCAGGATCCGGTGCAGTTCCGTCTGAAGTACATGACGGACCCGCGGTTGATTGAAGCGCTCAACACAGCCGTGACCGCAGCTGGTTGGGAGACGCGCCCGTCGCCAGGACCAGACGCAACATCCGGCGCGACGATGGCCTCCGGCCGCGGAGTGGCCATTACCAATCGCGACGGCACGTTGGTGGCGGAGGTTGCCGAGGTGACCGTGAACCGCTCCACCGGCGACATCCATGTCGACCGCTTCACGGTCGCGCACGACTGCGGCTTGATCATCAATCCGAAAGCCGTCCAGGCGCAGGTGGAGAGCAACATCATTCAGGCCACCAGTCGAACGCTCAAGGAGCAGGTCGCTTTTGACAACTCCAACGTCACCAGCCTGGACTGGCGCTCGTACCCGATCCTGACGTTCCCCGAAGTACCCCAGGTCAACACGGTGTTGATCAACCGTCCGGATCAACCAGCAACTGGCGCGGGTGAGGGCGCCACATGCCCGGTAGCGGCCGCGATTTCCAACGCGGTCTTTGACGCCACTGGTGTACGGTTGCGGTCACTACCGTTCCGTCCGGACGCGGTCCGGAGCGCGTTCGCGGCGGCAACCGCCTGAAGGGGGTCGCGTATGAAACGATGGGTTGTGGCACTGGTGGTGGCGGCAACACTGTTGCTGCCGAATACGTCCTGGGCGCAGTCTGGGAACCAGCCAACATTTCGTTCGCCAACCCAGGATGAGCTGACCAAGGCAGTGGCCGGCGCAAACAACTGGATCACTGCCGGCGGCGCGCTCGACAACCAGCGCTATTCGACGCTGGACCAGATCAACGCCAACAACGTAGCGAATCTCAAGGGTTCCTGGATGGCGCGGCTGGGCTCCGGCAAAGGCCCCAAGTACAAGTTCGAAGCCGATCCGCTGGTGATCGACGGTGTGATGTATCTCGCCACCGGCAACGACGACGTCTTCGCCCTGGATGCCACGACGGGCCGAAAGCTGTGGTCGTGGCAATCCGACATTCCCCAGGACATCGCCACCGTCTGCTGCGGTTGGGACAACCGTGGCGTTGCCTCCGGGCAGGGCATGATCTATCTGGGACTGCTCGACGGCAGTTTCGCAGCTCTCGACCAGAAGACCGGCAAGCTTGTGTGGCGGACGCAGCTAGAGGATTACCACAACGGCTACGGCATCACCGGTGCTGCTCGCTTCTATGACGGCTTGGTGTTCACGGGGATGTCCGGTGGCGAGTTTGGTATCCGCGGTCGCGTTTACGCGCTGGATGCCAAGACTGGCCAGGAGGTCTGGCGGTTCTACACGGTAGCCGGGCCGAATGATGTTGGTGGCGATAGCTGGCCGAACGACGGCGTGTCCTACCTGCACGGTGGTGGCACGGTGTGGCAGGCGCCGGCCATCGATCCGGAGCTCGGGATGCTGTATTTCAGCACGGGCAATACCGGATCCTGGCGCGGGTCCCAGCGACCCGGCGACAACCTGTTCACCAGCTCAATTGTTGCCCTCGACTACAAGACCGGTCAGTACAAGTGGCATTTCCAGCAGGTGCACCACGATCTCTGGGACCTCGACTCTTCCAGTCCGGTGGTGTTGTTCGATCAGACCTATAACGGCCAACCCCGCAAGGGTCTGTACGAGTGCTCGAAGACCGGCTGGTGCTATCTCCTGGACCGAACGAACGGGCAGCCGCTGACTGGCATCACCGAAAAACCGGTGCCGCAAGAGCCGCGCCAGTTGACAGCTCCAACCCAGCCTTATCCCGACGGCGACGCGTTCGTCAACCAGTGCGCCGCCCCCGTGGAAGGTTTCCCTGTAACCGGCTGCATGTTCACGCCATACTGGGACGTGCCGGTGATGTACCGACCCGCCCTCGACGGCGCGGCGACCTTCAATCCGATGGCCTATAGTCCGCAAACTGGTTTCATCTACGCGCTCGGCCACGAACTCCAGCTAACCCTCTCCGTGAAGCCAGCCGATCTGGTGACGGGCCGGTGGTGGATTGAGACGACGGTGGGCGTACCACCCGGCGCGCCGGAAACCAGCACGATCACTGCGCTGGATAGCCGAAATAACAAGATCGTCTGGCAGCAGCGACATGACGGATCCGACAGTAAAGGCGACCTGACCACAGCCGGTGGGTTGCTCTTCCTGGGCGGTCCGGACGGCAATTTCAAGGCGCTGGATGCCACCAGTGGCAACGAACTTTGGTCATTCCAGGTGGGCTGGGGCATTGGCGCACCGCCAATGACCTACAGCGTCAACGGCGATCAGTATGTGGCGGTGGCCTCAGGCGGCAACGTCGGCGGCAACACCACGCTCGACGGTGACGCTGTTTGGGCATTCAAGCTGAATGGCACAATCGACCAGGTCGCCGCGCCGCCGCCGATTGCCACCAAGAACGCGGCGTTTGGCGGACCACCCGTCATGTTGGGTCAGCCACTCCAGTTCCCATTCGGCCAGACCTCGTACGACAAGGTGAACTTCGACGGTACGTTGTACGTTGACGATTTCACTTTCACCGCGGCCAAGGTCCAGGTGCCGGTGGGTACCACCATCACCTGGCACAACAACGGCCCGTCGACACATACCGCGACTGATAGTCAGGGGCAGTGGGACACGGGCGACATTCTCGCTGGACAGGACGCCTCCATTACCTTCAACACGGCTGGGACGTTCAACTATTCGTGCACGCCGCATCCGTGGATGCTGGGGCAGGTTATCGTCCAGTAGCGCTGCGCCGCCTCCTGGAGCGGGCGCGTTCCAGGAGGCCGTCGGCCGTGCCGCTCTCGGCCGCCGACGCGCTCTCGCCAACAGGTTTGTGATCACCACGTGCGTGTAACTTCTGAAGTGAAGGCACTGGTGGTGTAAATCGGCGGGACAAAATCTCGACCGGCGGAATCAGCGCCTGGCGGGAACATGGTCAGTGTCAGGACATTTCCGGCCCGAGACGAAGTCCTAGAAGGCGGGCGACGATGGCGACGCCCACGGTCAACACGAGGATGAACACGCCGATCACGCTGGCGGCTTCGAAGTTGTTGTCGGTCAGCAGATTGAGCTGCAGGATGGAAAGAGGTTGGGTGGTATGCGTCGCCAGCAAGGCCACCTGACTGGTCGCACGCGCGGCTGCCGAAAACGCGAGCACCCCGACCACCGCCAGCGATGGCGCCATCAGCGGCACCACGACGTGCCGCAGGGTGTGCCACCAGCTCGCGCCACTTGCCGCCGAGGCTTCCTCGAGCTCCGCGCCCAGCTGGCGCAAGTTCGTCTTCAGCACCTGCGTTGTCAGCGTGATGCTGCCCAGTGCCGCAACGATAACCAGGATTGCCGCGGTCCCGTAGATGGGACGCAAGAAGGGTGTGCCGAGAAAGAGGTACAGGTATCCGAGGCCCATCACGATGCCCGGTAGCGTGGACGGCAGCCACACCAGGAAGTCCAGCGCGGAGCGGCCCGCGAAGCGCGTCCGAACGATCAGATAGGCGATGAAGCCGAAGGCGGACATGGCGACCAGCGCCGTTGCCGCTGCGATCACGACCGAGTTCCACAACGCGTTGAGGAAGTTCACGTCGTGCAGGACGGTCTGCCAGCTCTTCAACGTCCACGGGTCGCGCACGTTGAACATCCCGAACACGCTCATGAAGGTGCCGAGCACCACCAGGACGACTGGCAGCGCCGTCATGATCAGCACCATGCCTGAGATCACACCGAAGACCGGCCACCGCCAGGTGCGCAGCCGCCGCGGCTGGTTTCTGTACTTGCTCGTGATCGTCGCCACGGCATGGCGCGCGCTGTACCGCTGCTGCCAAACGATGATCGGCAGCAGAATCGCCAGTATCAGGATGCTCAGCACCGTGGCGACGCCGTATTGCGGCGGTGATGATGTGGCCTGGCGATAGATCAACGTGCTGTACACGTCGATGTTGGCCTCGTAGCCGAGCACCAGCTCGATCTCGAACGCTTCGAAGGATCGAATCGTGCCTAGCAGCAGGACCACAAGGACGGTGGGCGTGACAACTGGCACGATCACCCGACGAAAGGTCGTCCACAGGCCAGCGCCCGCCGCGTGCGATGCCTCTTCGAGAGTCGCGTCCATGTTGCGAAAGGCTGGCGTGAGCAGCATCACCTTCAACGGGATCGTGCCCGTGACCAGGTGTACCCAGACGATGCCCCACCAGCTGAAGATGTTGAACGGCCCCTTGACCTGAAAGAGCCACTGCCAGAGCTGGTTGGCCAGGCCGTTGAAGCTGTCGAAGACCATGATCCAGCCAAGGGTCACGGTCAGGGTCGGCAGGAAGACGGCCACCCAGAAGCCAAACTCGAGCCAGTACTTGCCGGGCAGATCAGTCCTGGCCAGCAGCCACGCCACCAGCACACCGACGACCAGGCCGATGGCCTGCCTCGCGATGGACAGCGTGACGGTGTTCTGCAGCGCGTTCCAAACCCTGGGGCTGCTGAGCGCCGTGCTCCAGTTGTCCAGGCCCAGATGCGTGGCCTGGCCGAACGTGCCAACCTGAAAGCTGTTCGCCACCAGGATCAGCACGGGGTAGATCACCAGCAGCGCAATCGCGCCTAGCGCCAATGTCCCGAGGACGGCTACCGTCGAGATGCTCGCGCGCCATTGCGCCGCAGGTGCAGGTTGCGCTTCGGCCCGGGCGCTCACCACGGGCGCGTCCTCAGCGGGACTTTGTTATCGCGAGAGTTCTGTCCAGGGTGTCTTGGCCCGACGCGGTTCCCTGGATCACCGTGTACTTCTCCATGTGCTGGTAATCCGGCGTCGAGTCCGGATGAAAGACCGGAACGTCGAGACGTCGCGAAGATGAGTCCACGGACGCGTTCTGCGCCCACGCGATCTGTCCATCTCGACTCAGCGCCCAGTTCAGGTACTCCTTCACCGCGTTCGGATGGGGTGCATTCTTCAACACGGAGATCCCCGACGCCAGCGAGTAATCGCCAAACGACTTGTCCCGCACAACCGCGGTACCAACCCCTTGTTTCTGCAAGTCACCCAATTGTGTGGCGTCCACCCCAAAACCAATCGGGTAGCGACCTTCGGCCACCCACTGCGTCAGCTGGCTACTCGTCGACACGTACTTGGCTTCGTTATCCACGATGAGCTTGCGCAGAAAGTCGTCTCCGCGTAGGCCGACCAGCCCGGCGAGCGACATCGAGCCGCCGTTCGAGACGGTCGGATCGTAGACGGCCACTTTCCCTTTCCACTTTGGATCGAGCAGCTCGTCGAGGCTCGAGAGTCCCTCGGGTACCTGGTCCTTGTTGATGAACACGCCGCCTACGTCCGAGAACTCGGTGATCAAGGTGACCGGGTTGTTCGGGTCGGTGTAGAGGTCGAAGCCACCCGCCCACTTAGCGTTGTCTTTGTTGTCAGGCGGCAGGGCGTCGAGGAACGGCTTGATTGGCTGGAGATCCCCTGCGGGGGTGAGCACCGTGTAGATGTTCGACACCGGCCCCATGTGAACGTCCCACAGGTACTGGTCGTTCTGCTGCTCGACCACCACTCGCGCGGCGAAGTCGCTGGCCTTGATCGTTGTGGCGTCGACGGTGAGGTCGGGCAAGGCTTGCTTGACCAGCTCGACATATTTCTCGTAGCCCGTTCCGGCATGGGTGGACAGAACCAGTTTGCCTTCTTGCTTGGCCGCTGCCAGCGTTGCATCCCAACCGGTCGCCGCGGCGGGAACGGGCGTCGGCGAAGCTGTTGGAGCACCAGGTGCGCACGCCACCACGGCGAATGTGGCCGTTGCTACGAGGTACGTGATGAACCGGTTCACGAGAGCCTCCCCTACGCGGACGATGGTAGCCACGGCGTGACGGTTACGTGGATGGCGCCCGCCGCGCCGGTGCCTCCGACGCTGCGGATAGCCGTGTCCACGCCGTCCAGGCCGAAGCAGTGCGTCGCCAGGAGCTCGAGCGGATAGTGGCCTGAAGCGATGCGCTGAATTGCCAGTTCGACCGAGGCGTAGCTGTGCCCACGCGCTGCCTTCAGCGTGATGTATTTGCGCGCCAGCTTTTCGATCGGGAAGTCCGCGATCGTCCCACCAATGCTCTGCACCACGATGCGCCCCTCTTTGCGTTTGACCACATCGATCATCAACGGGATCATCTCCGAAGACGGCGCCGAGGTCGTGTCCACGGCCGCATCCACGCCCTTGCCGCCCGTCACTTCGCGGATCCGTTCACGGACGTCGTCGTGGTCGGCCACGATGGTTATGTCCGCTCCGAGTTTGCGCCCGACGTCCAGGCGGTGGGTATCGTGCGAAAGCCCGGTCAGGATCACCATGTCGGCACCGGCGGCCTTCGCGGCGAGGACGCATGCGAGGCCCTGTTGGCCGGGGCCCATTACCAGCAGTGTGCGCCCGGGCCCGGCCTGCGCCTCCACGACGGCCCATTGAATGCCGTTGCCGATCGGCAGCGCCATGGCCGCCTGCTCGCCAGGCACATGCTCGGGCACACGGTGAAGCACCGTCGCTGGAGGCATGTACAGGTACTGGCTGTAGCCACCCCACAATGCGGGTGCGGTCGTGATCGGCGTGTTGCCATAGCGTAGGGCGTCAGGATTGCTGTGCACATCGGTGCCCGCGCAGTGGCGGAACTCACCGCGCAGGCAGAGATCACAGTGGCCGCACGGCAGGTACTCCTCGATCGCGACGCGATCACCCTCTTTGACACCCCAGCGCCGTGCGAACGCTTCCCCCGCGCGTGCGATGACGCCTACGTTTTCATGGCCCAGAATGCGCGGCGCGGCGCCCATCCGCTTATAGCCGCCTACGTCGCTGCCGCACACACCGGCCGCCTCTACTTTGAGCAAGGCTGCGTCGCTGGCGACCTCTGGCTGTGGAAATTCGCGTAGCTCGGTGGTTTCAGGTGCCACCTGGACGGCTGCCAGCACTCGCTCGGTCACGCGCTTACCTCCCACACACGCGCATCGTCCGCGCTCATCGCAATCGTGACGGACTGCCCTTCAGACCAGGAGTTGTCCGCGGACAAGTAGGCCATCACGGTTTGGCCGATGTCCAGTGCCAGCGTCGCCTCGTAGTGGTCGCCCACGAACAGGAGTGCGTCGATGCGCGCTTGCAGACGGTTCGGTCCGCCGACCGTACCCGCCTCTACACGGGCGCGTTCGGGCCGCACCGCCACCTGGACCCGGGCGCCAGGCGCGACCGGCGCGTCTGGACTCCGTGATGTGACGGTGTGTGAGTCGCCAACCCGCACCGCTACCGTGTCGCCGCAGACTTCGTCGACCGTCCCGGCGAGCACGATCGTGCGTCCGATGAAGTCGCGGACGGCGGTGCTTGCGGGCTCGCGGTACAGCTGCTCGGGCGTTCCTACCTGCTCCAGCCGCCCGTGGCGCATCACCGCGATGCGGTCCGAAACGCTCAGCGCTTCCACCTGGTCGTGGGTGACCAACACCACCGTGACACCCAGGCGTCGCTGCAGCACTTTGAGCTCCGCGCGCATCTGGCCGCGGAGCTGCGCGTCGAGATTGCTGAACGGTTCGTCCAGCAGGAGCAACCGCGGCTCAAAGACCAGGCTGCGCGCTAGCGCTACGCGCTGCTGCTGGCCACCGCTCAATTGCGTCGCCGCTCGTTGCGCCAGGTTGGCGAGTCCGACCTGGTCCAGCGCGCGCTCCACCGCTCGCTTCAGAGCCTGGCCGCCGATGCCGCGCACGCGCAGCGGGTACGCGACATTGTCAAACACGTTCATGTGCGGCCAGATCGCGTAACTCTGGAAGACCATGCCCATCTGGCGCTTGTGCGTCGGCACGAACTTCCGCTGGCGCGGCGAGTCGATGATCTGCCCGGCGTAGACGACTTCGCCGCTGTCGCAGCGTTCGAGGCCGATGACCGTGCGCAGCGTGGTCGTCTTGCCGCAGCCGCTCGGCCCGAGCAGCGTCAGGATTTCGCCGCGGCGCACGTCCAGCGACAACGCGTCAACGGCGGTCGTGTCACCGAATGACTTCGTAACCTCACGCAGTGCCAGGACCACCTCGCCCTCTCCCACTGGTAGGAGGGCCTAGTAGCGTGCGACCAGCGCCTCTTTGAGTTGTGTCTCCGGCCAGTTCGCATCTTCAGGCAAGTACATCTGTGCAGGCCTGACGCGGCTGCCCTGCCCCTGCGAGCCAACTGGATCGCGGCCGTCCTGGACATCGCGAACCGCCTCGAGCAGGAGACGCCGCATCTGGATGATGGCCGTGTCTGCGCTGCCCAGGTGCTCCTGAGTGCGGTCATAGATGGGCCCCATCGATTCCTGCACCGCGAAATCCTGCGTGTTGGTGCCCTCGATGCCCGTGTAGTTGACGGTGCGCTGCCGCTCGCGTGACAGGCCATAGTCATTACTCGCGTTGGCCTTCAGCTTGTACGTGCCCGGGATGTAATCCTCAGCCAGGCCGCGACCCATGCGGTGCTCGTAGTACTGCCATTGGTCGTACGCCTGTGCTCCCTCGTGGCTGAAGTGGAAGTTGTAGGTCCAACACGTCACGTCGTCGATCGGCACCCACATGTGCCCGTCGGTGTTTCCCAGCGTTTTGTGCGATCCGCCCGCGCGCAGCTGGTAGAACGGCATCACGTAGTGGTAGATGCGCACGAAGTTCTGCTTGTCCTCGGGCAGATGCCGAATGCTCGCGTACATGTAGCCGTACTCGGTGTTGAGCACTTCGAGTCGCGGCGCCGTCGAGCGGGCACGCGGATTCGCCAGACCTTCGGTGTCAAGGTCGCGATGCAAGAACGACGAATGCGAGGTATCCAGGCCGCCTTCCATCGCTTGCAGCCAGTTGCAGGCCTCATACGTCTTGGACACCCACGCGTGACCAGCCGGGGCGCGCATCCATTCGAGATCAGGCACCGGCGGTTGGCGTTCCGCGGGACCCATATACGCCCACACCACGCCCGCCTTTTCTGCGGTCGGATATGCCGTGGCTTTGACCTTGTGTTTGAAGTCCGACTCCGCCGGCTCGTTGGGCATGTCAACGCAGTTGCCTTCGGTGTCGAACTTCCAGCCGTGGTAGACGCACCTCAAGCCAGATTCCTCGTTGCGTCCGAAGAACAGGCTTGCACCACGATGGGGGCAGTTGTTCTGGATCAAACCCGGCTTGCCACTGGAGTCGCGAAACGCGATCAGATCTTCGCCGAGCAGGCGCACGCGCACGGGATCGCTATCGGGCTGAGGTAGCTCCGTCGACAGCAACGCCGGCATCCAGTAGCGGCGCATGGTGTCGCCCATGGGTGTGCCCGGGCCAACGCGGGTAACCAGTTCGTTCTCTTCCTGCTTGAGCATTGCGGGTCGTCTCTCCAGCGGCGTCGGTCTGAACATCAGACTATCAGAAGGGAGGGCTTCCAAGCACCCCAGTGGCACTGGCCAAGTTGTCCCTGCTACATTGCGTCAACGTGGTGGCTGCACGCGCATCGGGGTCCCCGCGCGCGGCTGTTTCTCGTCGCGCGGACGTGACCCCTACCGAAGACGTATTCCCGCGCGCCGCGACTGTCTCCAGTCCACGTGACGGGTTTCAGCGCCAGCGGCGTTTGGGCTTCACGCGCACCGCGTGGTTCCAGCGCCGGCGCTTTGGCGTGTCGCTGCTTCCCGCGATTGCGCTCGCCGCGTTTCTAGCCCTGCCGCTGCTGGGCCTACTGTCCAGGACGTTCGCGTCGACCACCGTCTGGTCCGCGGTGACGCGCCCGATCGTACTGGAAGCGCTGCGGCTCAGCCTGACCACATCGGCGCTGGTCCTGGTCCTCGCGCTGGTGATGGGTTCACCGCTGGCGCTGCTCCTGGCGCGCCGGCGCTTCCGCGGCATCGGCGTTCTCGACTCCCTCGTGGACCTGCCAATCGTCCTACCGCCCGCAGTGGCGGGCCTGGCGCTGCTGCTGACCTTCGGGCGTCGCGGGTTGCTTGGCGCGCCCTTGGACTTGGTCGGCGTCGAGTTGCCGTTCACCACCGCGGCCGTGGTCATGGCCAGCCTGTTCGTGGCCGCGCCCTTTTATGTGCGCGCTGCGCGTTCGGGTTTCCTGAGCGTGCCGCGCGAGCTGGAAGAGGCCGCCCGGGTGGAGGGAGCCAGCGAATGGCAGGTCTTCCGCTTCGTCACTGCGCCCGTTGCCGCGCCTTCGCTGTTCGGCGGGGCGGTCCTGTGCTGGGCGCGCGCGCTCGGCGAGTTCGGCGCCACCATCATGTTCGCCGGCCAGTTTCTGGGGCGAACCCAGACCATGCCGCTGGCGATCTACGCCGCACTCGAGAGTGACCTGGACGCGGCCCTCGCCCTGTCCATCGTGCTGCTGGCCATTTCCTTCGCGCTGCTGCTGCTCTTCCGCCGCTGGCTCAGCCAAATCTCCTACGGCGTTAGCTGACCCGCCGCCGCCGCCGCGTTCGGACTCGCTGGACTCCAGTCGGAGCGCCACCACCTCCGTGGGACATCACTCCGTGAGGGACATCACTCCGTGGTGAGACATCACTCCGTGGGGTGCATCACTCCCTAGGGGCATAAGTCCGTGAGAGGGGCGCCGGAGCGGACTGCGTGGGGACCGCGGCTCCAAGGGAGCTCCAAGCTGGGGTGGGCAGACTCAAGGGCATGAGCTCGATCGCTTCTGCACCCGCCGTTGCGCGTGAGGCTGCCGTAGAGCGCGTCTCGTGGCGCCGTCTGCTGTGGGTTGCGCCAGCAACCGTCGTCGCAGCTGCAGCCGTGTGTGTTGGCCTCCGCAGCATCGTCCAGGCCGTCAATCCAGAGCTGGCGCAAATGCCCCAGCTTGGTGTGCCCATGCTTACGCTGGCCATCGAAGGCGCACTTGCCGCAATCGTCGTCTTCATGCTCTTCACACTCTGGGTCCCGAGGGCAATCTTCTGGTTCCGCATCGTCGGCTTCGCCGTGCTGGCGCTGACCTGGATTCCGGATATCGCCCTCGGCCTGGGCGGCACGCCGATGCGGCTCGCGATGCGTTACGTCGGGCCGCTGACCAGCGTTGGCCGAATGTTCGAGCAGGGCAACCAGGCCGCCGGTCCGCCACCAGGGGCGCAGAACGGCGGCCCGCCGCCAGCCTTCCTCTCGGGCCTGCCCATCCAGCAGGTAATGGTGCTCATGCTGCTGCACGCCGCGGTCGCCGTCGTCTGCATCGCAATGCTGACTGTCCTCCCGCGAGAGCGCGAGCGCGAGAGTGCAAGAAAGTAGCTAGCCGACCGTCACCGTCCGCGTGAGGATGGCGTTCATCTGGTAGCCGAACTTGTTCCAGGTTGCGCGCGCCGGCTGCACGTTGCCCGCGGCATCGGTGGCGCGCACCATGAGACGTGCCTCCCCGGGACCTGAGACCCGCCACGTGTATTCCCAGCGCGTCCAGGCCAATGGCCCGTCGCCCTTCACGAGGCGTGAAGGCGTCCAGGTTTGACCATCATCGCTGCTGATCTCCACGCTGCGGATCGGCGCGAACCCGGACCAGGCGAAGCCAAAGACGGCATGCTCCCCCGGCGCAACCTGGTCGCCTTCGTTCGGCCATGCCATGATCGACTTGACCGGCATCTCGCGAACGAGCCCCACGGTTTGGCCCGATCGGTCGACCATGATGTATCGCTCGGCGTTGAAGTAGCCGCGAAACGGCTGATTGACCACCTCGATCCGAGCCGGCCACTTCACGCTGGCGATGCCTGCCCAACGCGGCACGATCAGCCGCACGGGTCCGCCGTTCGACGCCGGGATCGGCTCGCCGTTCATCTCATACGCCAGGAACACAGAGGGATCGCGCGCGACCTCGAGGGGTAGGCCGCGCTGGAACGGCGTACCGTCTGCGTCGCGGTCGTATCCGCTGAAGACGACCTCCACCGCATCGGTCTCGACGCCTGCCTGGTCGAGCAACGTCGCCAGTGGCACGCCTGTAAAGCGAGCGTCGCTGATGGCCTGGTCGTCCCACTGGTTGCCCTCACCTGGCGGGTTGAACCGACTGCGACTGTTGCCCGCGCACTCGAGCCAGAGCTCGTGCGTCACCGTCGACAGCGCCCGCAGCGAGGCCATATCCAACGTCAACGCGCGTTTGACGCGACCCTCGAGCTGCAATCGCCAATCCTCAGGTTCGAGGTCGGGCGGCGGGTTGTTCGAGCGCAAGAAGAACAGCGGGTTCCTGACCAGCGTGCCGCTGGAGACCTTGGCCAGCGGCGAGCTGTAGTTCAGGCCGTCGCCGAGCGAGATGAGCTCGGCGCTCTTGCCGGGGTATGGAGCGGCGCTCGTGTGGGAGGCCATTGGCCCTCACTGTAACTCGTTCGCTGCTCAGGACGGCGAAGCGCTGCCGCGAGGGACCATACTGCCATCAGCGTCAGGTTCAGCGCGGCGTTGACCATGCGCAACTGGCTCACAAATGGCTCGTCAAGGCCGAGGCCGACGGCCTCGAGGACCAACTGATCGTGCAAGACCATGTTCAACAGCAGCGTCACGCTGAGCATGCCGAACGGCACGAGAAGCGAGCGGCGCTGTGGCCAGGCCAGTGAGAGCAGCGGCAACGCAAAGAACAGATGGTTCTCGTGCGCCTGCGTGGTGAAGCAGAACCAGCTCAGAATGCCGAGCGCGGCGGCTTCGGCCAGGCTGGCGCGCCGCGTCCAGTACAGCCAGCAGGTCAAGAGCATCATCGCGGCGACGAGCCCGGCGCCGATGGTGCGATAGCTCAGCGGCCCGACGACGCGCGACGCGTCCTGGATGAAAATCGGGTCTTGCCCGCGCAAGTGCAGCACGACCCACCAGAGGTTGTGGGCGTCGGCGCTGACCACGGGCATTACACTCGAAACCGTGAACGGCAAGCTGAGCAGGTCTTTCAGGTGGCCGGTCAGGACGAACGGCAGGCTGATAACAAGCGTGACCGCTGCGCCCGCGATCGCGCCGCGCACGACGCCGCTCAGACCCTGCGCACGAAGGGTGGCGACGGTTACCAGAGGAACGAGGAACCACGCCTGCGGCTTGGCCATCGCGGCCGCAGCCAGAGCGGCCCATGGTGCGACGACCTGCCCGAGGTCGAGCAGACCAACTGCTGCGACGCTGAACAGGGAGTGGGCACCGTCCGGCTGGGCCCAGTGCGCCACGTCGTACAGTGCCGCGGGATTGAGCACGTATACACTTGCTGCTACGGCGGCCAACCGTTCTGTTCCGACGGCTCGCACCAGGAGATAGATCGCCGCGGCGGTGAGGAGGTGCCAGACCACCGCGACGAACTTGATGCCCTCACGCAGCCACAGGCTGGCCTGCGCACGATCGGCGTCAAACGAAGGGTCCTGGAAGCGCTCATAGGCGAGGCCGACCGCCTGCAGCGGCAGCAGCGCGACCGGCGCGTACACCGCGTAGGTCTCTGGCCACGTGCCGCTGTACGCGACCTGGATGCCGCCCTGGGTGACAAGGCGCGTCCAGTAGACGTAATGGGTGATGTCGCCCGAAAGCGAGCCGTCCGGGTTGCGCACCATGTACCCGGGTGTATCGCGCAGCAGATGCGCAACCAGCAGCATCAGCAGTACCGCTGCCACCAGCAGGACGCGCCAGCGGTTCACGGCTTGCGGGCGACGACGACGTTATGCGCGGCCAGCACGTTGAGGCCGGGAGTAAGCTCGACCGTACGCTCGACCAGCTTCCATGGCGTGGCCAGCGCGCGCGGCATGAAATCGGGCATGAAGCCACTGCGCAGCACACGGTGGGCGCGCAGACCGCTGGCGCGGATGTCGCGGAGCAGCTCCTCGCGCGGCACGAGGCGTTCGTCGCCCGAATCCTGAGGCACGCGCTTCATCAGAATTGGCCAGTACGGGTTGGACGGGTTGTGGTCCCACAGCACCACGAAACCACCACTTTTCACGACGCGACCCATCTCGCTGACCGTGGCGGCGACGCGTTCGGGCGTCTCCAGGTGGTGCAGCGTGGCGACCGTGAGCGCGAGGTCGAAGCTGTTGTCGGCAAAGGGCAGGGCCGTGGTGACGCCGGCGTAGGTGCCTTGCAGGCCGCGCGTTCTGGCTTTGGCCACCATCGCGGCGGAGAGATCAACACCGAAGACATCGAAGCCTTCGGCGGCGATGGCCGCGGCGAGCTGACCAGTGCCGCAGCCGACGTCGAGGACCAGGCCGCCGAACGGCAGCAGGTCCTTGATCAGGCTCGTGCGCTTGTCGATGTAGTGCGCGGCGACGTGGCGCGGGAAAACGTCGTCGTACTCGTGCGCGACGGCAGCGTAGAGCGCATGCTGGCGCTGTTCTGTGTCTCCAATGAGCTTGCTCGGCAGCAACTCAGGTACGCCGTCCGCGCTCCTGGTGAAGGCGCGCCCACAGCTCGCGCACCGCAGTGAGTCATCGTCAAGAGCTCCGCGGCAATCGGGACAAGCCAACCCCACCCGCGGCGGCGGCGAAGAAACGATCGGCACGTTCGGCCACAGCGTACACCGGCCGTATACTCTCGGCCGTGCCTCACCCGCATTTGCGCGCCCATCACAATGGGCGCGCGACGGCTACTGCGCCGCGGCGGAAGGTGGTTCTTGTGCTCGAGGACCACGCATCAGTCGGCGGGCTCATCGCTGGGCTGTTGCGACAAGAGGGCTATCGAGCGGTCCGCGCGTGGGATCCGCAGGAGGCTCTGCGCCTCGCCCGCGGCCGCGCCCCCGACCTGGTGCTGCTCGACCTCAACCTGGCCTACCCCGAGGGACTCGAGGTGCTTCGCCAGGTGCGTGGCCACGAAGCAACGCGGCGGGTGCCCATCGTG
>JAFAZN010000215.1 GCA_019239775.1 Chloroflexota bacterium | reverse complement strand
TGCACCGCGGCTTTCTCGATGTCGGCTGCGACGTCATCGAAACCAACACGTTTCAGGCAAGCCGGCTGCGCCTAGGCGAGTGGGGCCTCGCTGACAAAACCTTCGAGATCAACTGCGCCGGCGCCCGCCTCGCCCGCGAGCTGTGCGATGAGTTCGAAGCAAAAGACGGCCAGCCACGCTTCGTGGCTGGCGCCATTGGCCCAAGCGGCTTCCTTCCAGGTTCCGATGATCCAACCCTCTCGAATATCACCTTCCAGCAACTGGTCGCGGCCTTCGAAGAGCAGGCCGAAGCCTTGATCAACGGTGGCGCGGACCTGCTGATCATCGAAACGCAGCAAGACATCCTGGAAACCAAAGCCGTCATCCACGGCGCCCGCCAAGCATTCAGCAAAACGCAAAAGTCGGTTCCGCTCCAGGTGCAGGTCACCCTTGACGTCAATGGCCGCATGCTCCTCGGCACGGACGTCGGTGCGGTGCTCACGATTCTCCAGGCGCTGCAAGCCGACGTCATCGGCCTCAACTGCTCCACCGGCCCGGAGCACATGCGCGAGCCTGTCCGGTACCTCACTCAGCACACGCCAAACCCGATCAGCGTCATTCCGAACGCCGGGATTCCGCTCAATCTGGGCGGGGGGAAGGCGCACTACCCCCTTGAGCCACACGGTCTGGCAGAAGCGCTGAAGGAGTTCGTCACCGACTTCGGGGTCAGTGCGGTCGGCGGCTGCTGCGGCACTACGTTCGAGCACATGCGCCAGGTCGTGGACAGTGTGGCCGTCCAGAGCCGCAAACCCCGGGAGCTGGAGCACAGGCCCAGTGCGGCCAGCGCGATTCGAGCCTTCGACCTCCGCCAGGATCCACCGCCCACACTGGTCGGCGAACGCGTCAATACCCAGGGCAGCCGTGTCGTCAAACGCCTGCTCCTGGCCGACCAGTACGACGACCTGCGCAGCGTTGCCCGCGCCCAGATCGACGGCGGCGCCCATTTGCTCGACGTGTGCGTCGCGCTCACCGAGCGCAGCGACGAGGCGAATCAGATGCAGGAAGTCGTCAAACGCCTGCGTTCCTCTGTCGAAGCGCCGCTGGTCATCGACAGCACCGAGCCTGAGGTTCTCCAGACTGCCCTGGAAGCCTATCCCGGGCGGCCCATCATCAACTCCATCAACCTCGAAAGCGGCCGAGCCAAAGCCGACCGTGTGCTCGATCTCGCCAAGAGGCACGGCGCGGCCGTCATCGGCCTCACCATCGACGAGCAGGGCATGGCGCATACGGCCGATCGCAAGCTCGAAATTGCCCGTCGCATGTACGAGCTGGCCTGCGGCGAGCACGGCCTGCCGCCTGAAGCCCTGGTGTTCGACGTCCTCACCTTTCCTGTCACCACCGGCCAGGCCGACCTGCGCGACGACGCCCACCAGACCATCGACGGCATCCGCCGCGTCAAACACGAGCTGCCAGGCGTGTTCACGATCCTGGGCCTCTCGAACGTGTCGTTCGGCATCTCGCTGGCCGCGCGCGGCACGCTCAACTCGGTCTTCCTGTACCACTGCGTCCAGGCCGGGCTCGACCTCGCCATCGTCAATCCGGTGCACCTGACACCGTACGCCGAGGTGCCCGCCGAACAGCGGGCGCTTGCCGAGGAGCTGATCTACAACCGTCGCGAGGACGCCCTGCCAAGGTTTCTGGCCGCTTTCGAGGGCGTTGAAGTCACCTCAAAAGCCACGCCAGCCGATGACAGCGACCTCTCCACGGACGAACGCATTCATCACCGCATCCTCCACCGACAGAAAGACGGCATCGAGAGCCTGATTGACGAGGCAATTGACAATCGCCAGCCGCTGAAACGCTCCGAAGCGGCGGTCGTCGTGCTCAACGACGTGCTGCTGCCAGCGATGAAGGACGTCGGTGACCGCTTTGGCGCGGGCGAGCTGATCCTGCCGTTCGTGCTGCAGAGCGCCGAAGTGATGAAGCGCGCCGTGGCGCATCTCGAGCAGTACCTCGAAAAGCAGGCCGGCTACACCAAAGGCACGATCGTGGTCGCCACGGTCTTTGGCGACGTGCACGACATCGGCAAGAGCCTGCTCATCACCATCCTTTCGAACAACGGCTACACCGTCCACGACCTCGGTAAGCAGGTGCCCGCCAACACCATCATCGACGCCGCCATCGAGCAGCAGGCGGACGCCATCGGCCTTTCGGCCCTGCTGGTGAGCACCTCAAAGCAGATGCCCGTCTGCATTCAGGAGCTGGACGCCCGCGGGCTGCACATCCCGGTCCTGGTCGGCGGCGCGGCAATCAACCGCGCGTTTGGTCGGCGCGCGGGGATCCTGCCGGATGGTCGGCTGTATGAGCCTGGCGTCTTCTACTGCAAAGACGTGTTCGAAGGGCTGTCCACGCTGGATGGACTCCAGGACGCCAACGCACGCGAGTCGCTCCTGACGCAGGCTCGCACGGAGACCATCGCCCTTCGGGATGCACCCACGCCAGTACCCGCCGCACGTGCGGTCCCGAAGCCATCGGCAGGA
>JAFAZN010000101.1 GCA_019239775.1 Chloroflexota bacterium | reverse complement strand
GCGCGTGTTGTGCATTCTGGGCAGTGGCGAACAGGCACAGTCCCTTGCGCGGACCTGTGCGCATGCCTTACCTCATCTGGAGCGCATCCAGATCTGGAACCGAACAGTCGCCCGCGGCGAGCGCTTCGCAACCGAAACGTCCCGCCTCCTCGGCGTACGAGTTGACCTCAAAGACAGCCCCGAGCTGGCCGTCTCCGGCGCCGATGTCGTCGCGCTGACCACTCCACCAGGTCAACCGGAGATCGAAGCCGATTGGCTCGCGCCAGGCGCCCTGGTCATCACCCTGACAGGAGTGCGCTCCCCCAGCCTGCTTGGCGCCGCCCGCGTTGTTGTCCCCACTGCTAATCGCCCGAATACACTCGCTACCCCGATGCGTTTCCAAACCTCCGGCCGGCAACCACCGCCGAGTGAGGCGCCACCGCGTGCGTTGGCTGAGGTCATGCTCGGACAAACGCCCGCACGTGATCGACCGGATCGCGTCCTGGTCTTCAATCTGGGCGGCATGTACACGTGGGATCCGCCGATCATGGAGTGGGCCTACGCCTGGGCCAGCGCGCGCGGTGTCGGTACAGAGATCGACCTGGATTGACCTTCCGGTAAGTGCGTCACCAATCGGTTGAACGGGAAATGTTCACCGTTACGAGACTCGTCCCAGACGCTGCAGCGCGTATTCCGCATAGCTGGGGGCAAGCAGCGAGTTGATGTCGAATTTCGTCTTCTGCGTCCCGACCTTCAAGAAGTAGTCCTGCCAGTCCGACAGCACTTTGATGTTCATCGTCGCGTTCGGTTCGTAGCCGCCAAGTGCCCGCCCTTTCATCGAGTCCACATACTGCTGCGGTTGCTTCACGGCCGTGTGATCGATCAGGATCCCGATGGCCTCATCAGGCGCTACGTCGCGCTTATCGAACGCGTGCCACGCATCGCGCTGACCGCGCAGCCATGCAACCAGAAAACGCTTGACTGCCTCCGGGTTTGCCTGCTCGAACACACCGCTTAATGCGAGGTTCGCCGGCTGATCGCCAGCAAACAATTCGCCGTCATTCACGAGCCGCTTGGCGGCACCGCGTTGCTCGGAAATCGTCACGAACGGCTCCACCAGCCACGCGCCGTCGATCTTGCCGTTGGTCAGCGCGGGCACCATGTCCGGAAACTGCAATTGTTGGGGCGTGATGTCGTCGAAGGTGAGCCCGCCGCGTTGCAAGACGCGTTCGACGTACAGCCGATTGCTGCCGTCCCAGTTCGCCGAGCCGAGGGTGAGTCCCTTCAGGTCCTTGTAGTCCTGGTACTTGCCGCTATCTACCAGGCTCTTGGCGATGACGAAACCGGCCGCGGCGTCATCCTGCGGGACCACGATGTACGGGGCGAGGTACCTGACCGAAATGCCCTGCGCGATGGCGTTGAACGTTTGCGGACTGGGCGACAGATTGCCGAAGTGCGCCTGTCCGGTGGCGATGGCCGGCAACTGCTCGCCACTGTTGCTCGGGACAATCTCGACGTTCAGACCCTCTTCCTTGAAGTAGCCCTTTTCGAAGCCGATGAAGAGCGCGGCTTCGGGGGCGAGGCTCAGGGTCGTGACTTTGACGTCCACTGGCGGAGACAGCGGCGTGGGCGGCTGCTGCGCACCCGGCGCAGTCGGCTTTGCCGCGACTGCCGCTGCGGGTTGTGCGCCTGGCGCCGTGGGCTGTGCGGCTGCCGCTGTGAGTTGCGCGCCTGCGGGAGTGGTTTGCGCGGCGGGAGCGCCGTTCGTCGGCGGAGCCGTAGGCTTGGCCGCTACCGCCGCGGTGGGGGCGCTCGTCGCAGCCGGTACCGCAGGTGAACACGCCCCGACGAGCATCAGTGCCCCCGACCCGAAAATGCCCAAGACGAACCCGCGTCGCGTCACCCCTGCCATGTCGTCGCGCCCCAGTATGGCAGCCCGTCGAACGGGACACCAGTCCCACAATTCGGCTACGCTGGCGCGCATGCCTGATGACGCGCGCCTGAATCGGTCGGTGACGCTCCACTTCATGGGCGATCCCGGCCGCGCGAATTTCCACCGCATTCTCGGCTGGATGTGCGACGAGCTTTCGAACCGGTCCGGGCCCTACACGCGCGTGGCTATCTGGAATGGCCTGGGCTTCGTCGACAACGTCCGTGAGGTCGGCCGCGGCCAGAAGGACCTGGCCATCGCCACACCGGCGAGTTTCGTCAACATGGCGCTCGATGGTCGCGGCCCCTATGCGGGAGAGACGTTTCCCAACCTGCGCGCCATCGCCACCATGCCGCAGTACGACCGGCTGGTCCTGGCAGTCGATGCCTCCGTCGGCGTGCGCACCCTCGCTGATATTCGCGATAGAAAAATCCCGTTGCGCATCGCGACCGGCACCAACGATGGCATTAACCACATCGGAATGGCCGCGCACGCCCTCCTTAAGGCGTCCGGCATTGATGTCGAGGCGTGGGGCGGCGGGTTCGCACTCGGCGACTGGTACCCCCAGGCATTGGGATCTTTGCGCAGCGGGTCGGCCAATGCGCTGATGCAAGAAGCGATCATGACTCCGCCCTGGCAGGACATGGCCAACGAACGCGACATGGTTTTCATCTCGTTCGAAGATCAGCCGCTGGAGCAGTTGGAACGCGAGTACGGTTGGCCCCGCGCCACGCTACAGGCAGGTTATTTCAAAGGCCTTGAAGAGCCCTTCCAGACCCTGGACTTCAGCGACTTCCTCGTCTTCGTCCGTGACGACATGCCCGACGACCTCGCGTACGTCCTGGCTCGGCTGATGGTCGAGACCCGCGACGCGATCGAAGCCCGTTACCGACACATTCCACCGGAGCGGAGCCCGCTCACCTATCCGATTGAGCCGCGCAAGATGGCCACCACGCCGATTCCACTGCACCCGGGCGCGGAGCGCTACTACCGAAGCGAGGGTTTTCTCCAACTCTAAAAAGCGAGCTCCACGCGCAGCTCCCGCGGCCCACCCCACTGTGCGATCGCCTCGCGCGTGCGTTCCACCACCTCCTCCACACTGGCGCCCTGGCTGTGACATGCAGGCAACGACGGCACCTCCGTCCAGTAGCTCGCGGCCCCCACGTCATCCAGCCGACCCGCCGGATGCACCACCACCAGGACGGCGGCGTCTTTCACGGCGTGGATGCGGCCTGTCGCTCGAAGTAGCCCTCTGCCTGGGTCCAGGCCGCCTGGCCACGCGAAGTTGCGAAGCGGATGATCTCGTTTTGCGACGGATCCCACACCAGCGCCATCGGATCACCCCCAGCCTCGACGATCGCCAGTTGCTCGCGCAGCATCTTCCGATACAGCGCGATACCTCGATCCGAAGCTCCCAGATGCTCCACCGTGCGGTCGTAAATGGCGCCAGCAGTCTCGTAGGCCATCTTGTCCTGCGATGGGAACGTCAGCATGTCGTACTCCCCGTCTTCTGTCATCCCCGACGGCAAATACTCGACCCGGATGTCCTCCTCGCGCTGGTCTGCATCAGAGCCGTCCGGCGTACCACTGAATTCGACCTCGAAAATCTGTGTGTGCTCGTCGTCAATCGGCATCCGCCAGTGCACCGCGTGGAAAGGTCCGGTTGGCACCCGTAGCGCATTCGGGAAAAGCAACGGATGCCCGGCTTCGGTCTCCGGATTCTCCCCACCGTACGTACGCCGCTTGATGATGCCCCACTCGAACGGCTCAAACTCGTAGTTGAGAATCGGCCGCAGATAGTACTGGCCGGCGGCGATACCCTTCATTTTCATCATGTGCCCGTGCAGAAAGTACGTGTGCACCGTGTCGACCGCGTTTTCCATCGGCTGAAGCCAGTTCGCCTCCAGCACGGCATGGATGTAGATCGCGCGGGTTCCGTCCCGGCGCGCCAGCACGTCCCAGCGCGGCACCAGTGGTTTTCTCTCTGGCGGCCCCATATATGCGAACAGCAGCCCCGCCAGTTGTTCGACGCTGTACGCCGGCTGGCAGACGCGCTCACGGAAGGTGCTCCCGGCGGGCTCGAAGGGTTGCTCGATGCAGCGACCGTCGAGTGCGTACTTCCAGCCATGGTAGGCACACCGCAAGCCGTCATCCTCCAGGAAGCCGTAATACAGTGAGGCCCCACGGTGCTGGCAGCGCTCCTGCATCAAGCCGTAGGTGCCGTCCGGCATGCGCAGCACGATGAGATCTTCGCCGAGCATGCGCACCCGCTTCATGGGCTTTTGTGGCGTAAGCTCGGCCAACGGACAGATCGGCTGCCAGTAGCGTCGCAGGAGCTGGCCCATCGGGGTGCCTGGCCCAACCCGTGTCAGACGTTCGTTCTCCTCGTGAGTCAGCATTTGGCCGATGGTACACGAGCCACTGCGTGGGAGCACCGTCCTGTAAACTGGGACAGCCATGCCGCAGAACGGCCTTCCCGCAGGCGTGCTGCTCGTCGGCAGCGTGCCGTTATCCGACTCTGAAACCGTCTTCCGTACAGTGGCGGGCGCGCTGGGTGATCGCCTCCGCCGTGTACCGGACGGCGAGACGGGAGATCGTGCCGATTTCATCGGCTGGCAGTCGGCGCTGTTTCTCGGGCATCCGCAGTTCGAAGCATCTGGCGAGTTCGGGCGCTACAACCCCCGCCCGAAGTCACGTCTGCGTGCGGGCGTTTCCCCGTCGGAAATTCGATTCGACCATCTGGGCTACGCGCGCGCAGCGTTAGCCTCGTACCCCATCTTCCGACGTCTCCAGTCCGGCGGAGTGATTCCCGCTGCGGCGAAGTTCCAGGTCTGCCTGCCGTCTCCGCTCGCGCCAATCCACGCCTGGATTACCGAGAAGGATCAACCGGCAGTGCGACCCGCCTACTTCCTGCGAATGCTGGAGGAGGTGGAGGAGATCTGTGCCGCGATTCCGCACAACCAGCTCGCCATGCAATGGGATGTCGCCTCCGAGATGCTCGGCTTCGAA
>JAFAZN010000081.1 GCA_019239775.1 Chloroflexota bacterium | reverse complement strand
CCGCCATACACCCCGGCGGCGCGTTCGTAAGCCGAGGTTGCCGCCGAAGTCTCGCCGGCGCGGAACAGGCGCTCGCCCTCGGCTACGAGTGCCTGGAACTGGTCTACATCGACGGCGACCCCGGCTGCCGCGTTCAGTCGGTACTGGCCAGCGGCGGGCACTACCGGCTCAGCGCCGCGGAGTGCGTCGCCAAGCAACTGCTTCAAGCCGTGCACCAGGCTATTGAGCGCTTGACCCGCGAGAGCTGGTTCGGTGTCGGGCCAGATCGCTTGAAGAAGGGCCGTCCGCGGCACCCCGCGGATGCCAGCGAGACCCAGGTGGACCAGCAGCGCCTCAGTCTTCCCGCCGCTGCGCACCCCGAGGAGTCGCCCGCGACTGACGAGCCGGACGCCGCCCAGTAGATAGAGCCAGACCGCCGGGTCGGTGGACTCCCTTACGGCCGCTGAAGCGCCGCCAACTCCAGGGGTTTCCGATTGACGCAGCTGCATCCATGCACGCCCTCCGCATCAGCCATCAATCAATCAATCAACTCCCCGGTTCCGCGGACCAGCGGCCTGATGTCCACCGAGTCGCGGCCGAACCGCTGTGCCAGTGTACGCCACTCGATGCCGGCTGGCTCGATTACGTGCCGGTACGGAGCAAGTAGGCCGAACGCAACAGCTCGGGGTGGTCGCGGAGTTCGCTGGCGGTGCCGTGGTAGCGCAGGCGGCCGCCCTCCAGGATGTAGGCGGTCCGCGCGAGGGACAGCGCCACATGTGCGAATTGTTCGATCAGCAACACGCCGATGCCAGTCTCGGCAAGCGACGCGAGCACGGGAACCAGGCGCTTTACCACCACCGGCGCCAGTCCAAGTGACAGCTCATCAACCAGCAGAATTTTTGGTCGCGAGACAATTGCCTGGGCCAGGACCACCATTTGTTGCTCGCCACCTGAGAGATAGCGACCCTGCACTTTCCAGCGCGTTTTCAGCTCTGGAAACAGCTCCACGGCGTACTCCACACCGCGTACGGCCGCTTCACGGTCCATTGAAAACGTCGCAACGCTCAGGTTGTCTGCCACGGTGAGGTCCGGCAGGAGGTGTCGCCCTTCGGGCACGACGGCCACGCCAGCGGCGCGAATCCGCTCCGGAGCGAGGTGCGTGAGGTCCACGCCGTCCAGGCGCACCTGGCCGGAGCGAGGCCGCAACACACCGGCGACGGCAAGCACCAGCGACGATTTGCCCGCGCCGTTCGGCCCTAACAGGGTGGTGACTTCGCCGGGCGGAATCTCCAGCGACACGTCACGCACAACGTCCCGTGTGCCTCGCGCGACTGTCAGGCCTTCAAGCGACAGTGTCACCAGTTCTCCACGTGATATGACCTTTGGCACGAACGTACTCGAAGGTTCAGCGGCAGCGCGGAGGTCATACCTGCTCCTCCGTCCCGAGGTAGGCGCGGATCACGTGTTCGTTGCGCAGCACTCCGGCAGTTTCGCCACTGGCGATCAGTTTGCCGAAATCCAGCACCGCCACCAGCTGACAGCAGGCGGAGACCAGACTCATGTCGTGATCGACCAGGATGACCAGGGCCCCACGCTGCTCGGGTATCCGCTGGATCATGCGGCTCAGGTGGCCGGTCTCTTCTTCAGGCAGACCCGCCGCCGGCTCGTCCAGGAGCACCACACGCGGCTCGCCGACCACCGCGCGAGCGATCTCCACCAGACGCCTGTCGCGCGCACCGAGAGTACCAACCTTGACGGACGGGTCCACATCCAGCCCGACGAACTCAATAGCGTCTAAAACGGCGGACCTCCGATGAGCGGAGTTGGAGGAGCAATGCTCATGAACCATCGCCACGTTGTCGAACACCGATAGCGCTTCAATGGCCTGTTCGGTCTGGAAGGTTCGGCGGAGCCCCCACCGCGCGCGAGCGTAACTGGGCATCGCCAAGAGGTTCGTGCCAAATGCATGCACTGCACCGGACGACGGTTGGACGAAGCCGCTGAGCACGTTGAACAACGTGGTCTTACCCGCGCCATTCGGTCCAATCAAACCGCACGTTCCACCAGGGAACTGCAGCGTCAAACTATCCAAAGGCGTGACGCCGCCGAAGCGGACGGTCAGCCCGGCGATGTCGATCATCGCGAATGCGAGACTTTGCGAACGAGATTCCCCAGGTCGCGCGGAATCTGGACGGCCAGGCCCTCTGGCGCTGTGAGCATCGCCTGCAGCACGCCAATCCCGAACAGGATCGTCAGGACGTCGGGCGGCAGGCCCCAGTTCTTGAGCACCTCCGGCAGCAGTTTTAGCAGGACTCCAGAAACGATTGGACCCCAGAAGCTGAAAATCCCACCCATCAGCACCACCGCCAGCAGTGTGATGGAGTCTTGCGTCGGAAACGCATACGTGGTCAACCCGCCAGTACTCGCGGCCAGCAAACATCCGGCGGCGCCGGTCATGAAGGAGGCCAGCGCGAACGCCCACAATTTGTACACGGTGACATTGACGCCGGCTGCGACTGCGGCCATTTCGCTCTGCCGAATCGCGGCCCATGCGCGACCGGCTTTACTGCGCACATGTAGCACGCCGAGCAGAAACATCAACGCAGAAACCAGCACCACCACTCGGAAATAGGCCGCGTCGGACGCGAGGAGTGCCGGTCGCTCGACGGACGCCGCCACAGAACCGGCGGCAGCCGGCGAGTAGCCCAGAAACCCCGGTCCACCATTAGGGAAATTGACCGCCTGAATTACCTGCGTGATTGCCGCCGCCGCCATTAATGTGACAAGCGCGAGGTGGAGTCCGCTCAATCGCAATGCCGGAAGTCCGATGAGCGTCCCGACAACGGCGGTGATGGTGGCGGTCGCCAGGAGCAGGAGCGGAAACGGCATCCCGGTGGCGAAGCCAAGCCGCAGTGCGATCCAGCCGCCGATGGCCAGGAGCGCGATCTGGCACAGCGATACCAGGCCAACACGGCCCATGAGCAGCGCCAGGCTCAATGCCACCACGCTATAAATCACCACGGACGTCAGGATCTGGATCCAGAAACTGCTCAGTACCGCCGGCAGGACCAGGAGGACGACGACGAGGACCACCGACTGGAGTGTGGCGCGGCGTGTCGCGGCGGATGTGCTGAAGCGCGACCACCGATTGATGGCAACAGCCGGTTTGGTCTGGACGGTGGTCACGCGCGACCGAGGCTTCGCTGTTGTCTGAAGCCGAAATACAGCAATGCCAGGATGGCAAAGACAAACGGCGTCATCGTCCGGTATGGACTGACCGGTGGAAACGCGGTGAGGCACGATTGGACGACACCAATCACCAACGCTGCCACCAGCGTGATCGAGAGTGACTCCAGCCTTCCAATGAGTGCGGCCGACAGCGCCGCGATAACCAGGAACGTCAGGCCCACGATATCCAGTCCGACCAGCGTTGAAAGCAGCAAGCCGGTGGCGCCCGCCAGCACCCCGGACCCAAGCCACGCCGCCGCCTCCACTCGCCTGACTGGCACGCCCAGCATGGCCGTGATCTCGCGATGATTGGCCAGCGAACGCATCGCAATTCCCAGTTTGGTTCGCTGGAGGAACATGCCGGTGGCGACCGTCACCACAATGCCCAGGCCGAGACCGATGAGCTGTGTGCCGTTGACCCTTACTCCAGCAACCGCAAAGGACCAGCGGGTAGATGGCAGCACCAGTGAATGAGCTTCATAGCTCCAGGCCCAGGACATCACGCCGAGCAGGATCAGCGTGAGCCCCAGGCTGGCCACCGCTTTCACCAGCGGCTCACGATGCGCCAGCGGTGGACCGAACAACATTCCGTACGCCAGCGTTGTGACCCCGCCAAAGATGATGGTCACTGCATACGCGATGTATTCGGAGACGTGGAGTGAGTTGATAAGCGACCACGCGATCAGCGCTCCAGTAGCGCCAACCGCGCCATAGGCGAGATTGAGCACGCCCGTGGCGCGGAACAGCACCACCAGTCCGACGCCAGACAGCGCGAAGACGCCGCCCAGCGCGAGGCCCAGGACGAGGAACGGTCTCAGGTCAGGCACGCCGTGACCACGGACTTTGGCGCCACATAGTGGTGGGTCTCCAGGCGCCAAGGGCACGAGAAGTCGAGGCACGCACGTCCGTGGTACGCGACCTGCGCGTCACCTCAGTGGTTCAGTCCCTGACTCTGTTCCGCCGCGCGGATGCTGTCGAGGTTGTTGTCCGGCAGCGCAGCAATCTGAAAGCAGTCCTCTTTCTGGACCATTTGCTGATCCTGCGGCACCACCGTTCGGTCGAAGTTATTCGGCACGTGCACCGGCAGGTCGCCAAAGTACCACGGCTTACACAGGATGTCCGTCTGGAAGTTCTTGATGTTGCGGATCGCGGCATTGACCCCCTGTTGCGTCAATTGATCCGGGCTCAGCTGCAACAAGGTGGTGGTGATGATGTCGGCCGCCACGAATCCCATTTGCCCAAACGAACCCAGCGGGATAGAGGGCGCGTACTGCTGCGTCACCTGACGATACAGGCTGTTCTTCGGACCGCTGGAGTCCACCAGGTTCAGCTCGGCGTTGATGCCAACTTTGCCGTTCCACGAGGAGTCCAATGCTGCCGCAACGGATGCGTCGTTGCCCGGCGTGGACCACGCCCACATCACGGAATCGATCAGGCCCTGCTGCTCCGCCGCCTGCAGGATCTTCAAGCCCTCGGGTGGTGTGAAGTTGATGACGACGCCGCCACCGTCACCCGCCGCCTGAGCCGCCTTCAAGGCGATGGCGCTGGCATCTGAAATAGGGACGTTCTCCAAAAACGCGCCGTTGTTGGGAATCCCGTTCGCCACCGCGACTTCGCCGACGCCGGAGATGTCGTGGTCGCCGCCAGGCACATTGGCGCCGACTGCTACCAACGACTGCGCACCTGCGCGCGCCAGGTACTGAGCCGCGCCTTCGGAGCTGTAGTACGGCCCCATGTTCACGGCCGCGATGTTCGGCGTGGTGAAACAGTCGAACGGCACGCCGGCGACGATCACGTTGAAGTTGTTTTGCTCGTAGAAGGCGTGATTGACCGTGCAGTCGATCAGGCTGGTGCTGCCGACGATGGCCAGCACTTGCTCATCCTGGATGAGTTTGGCAGCGAGCGCAGCGACCTGCTGCGGATTCGTCTGTTCTTCTTCGACGACGTACTGGATCGGGCGACCGTTGATGCCGCCGTTGTCGTTGACGCAGTTGAAGTAGGCCTGCGCCATGCCGGTGATGCCGGTGAAGTCTGTGCCTGGCTGCTTGGTCACGATGGCACCGAGCTTGATCGGTGTGCCGGTGGCCTTCTGGCCATTGCCGAGACCGCACTGGGCGGCCGGCTGTGCAGCGACAGGCGCATTCGCCAGTCCACCAAAAGACAGGCCCAGCATCAGCGAAGCACCAAAGGCGAGCGCACGCCGGCGAATAGGTCGGAATTTACTCAACCCCATACCTCCCTTCTCCATTCGGAACGCGAGGCTATCGCGTCCGCACGACGCTGTCGAGCGTGTACCCTGCGACCGGGAGAGGTTAACCAACCTGATAGATATGCAGATTGCGATTGGCAGCTACGACCACACCAAAGCGCTGAAGGACGGTAGCGTCAGTACGCCGGGCATTGACTTCGAGTTTGTCGAGGTGTCGCCGATCACGCGTGCCTTCCGCGCCATGGCAACACAGCAGGCGTACGACCTCTCGGAGATGGCGCTGGCGACGTACATGCTCGCGCGTGTGTACGCGAAGCCAATTCTCGGCCTACCTATCGTGCTGGTGCGCTCGTCGCTATTGCCCGGGCTGGTCACCTCGGCGTCTTCGTCGGTGACCGATCCACGCGAGCTGAACGGCAAGACCCTAGGAATCCGCTCCTATACGCAAACCAGCGGCGTCTGGGTACGCGGCATCGTGCAGGATGCGTTCGGGGTGGACCTCTCGTCCATTCGTTGGACAGTCTTTGAAGGTTCACACCTTGACGAGTATGTTGATCCGCCCAACGTCACGCGGGCGCCAGAAGGCGCGAATATGGCCGACATGGTCAAGGATGGCTCGCTGTTCGCAGCTATTGGCCTGCCTGCCCAGGAAGGATTGCGACCATACCTGGCGGATCCCGCCGCGGCGGAGGCGGAATGGGCACGCAGTTCTGGGGTTCGAACGGTCAATCACATCTTGACGGTGAAACGGTCGCTGGTTGACGCCGACCCTTCACTGCCAGCCCGATTGACGGATCTGTTCCAGCGCGCCCGCGGGAATAACGGCGCCAGCGTGCCACCGATTGGCGTGGAGCCCAACCGCAAGGCGTTCGAAACGCTCGCAAGGTATGCCTTCGAGCAGAAGGTAACGCCGCGCTTACTCACCATTGAAGAGCTTTTCCCCACGGCGGTCGCCTCAGCGCGTTAGTCTTTCTTTGGAAGCACCTCGCGCATGCGCGAGGTGCCCAGGCGGAACATGTTCCGCCTGGCGTAGGCGATCATGATCGCCTACGTCGCTGCGCTTGGCACGCCACTTCGTGGCGAAGGGGGCGTTCCCCCTTTTATCCCCCAGGCCTTCGGCGACTCGGTGCCACCATCCGATTTTCGCAGCCGCCGAATAAGCCAGGGGGACTGGGGGACGGAGTTCCCCAGTGAGCCTAATGGGCGCAGCGGTTCTCGGCGTCGGCACCACGGACGTGGGGTAAAGGGGCGGAGCCCCTCGCCGCGCAGCGGCGGTCCAAGCGCAGCGACGCAGGCGATCATGATCGCCTGCGCCAGGCGGAACATGTTCCGCCTGGGGAACCCGCGCATGCGCGGGTTCCCACCAAACAAATTAGCCGCTGATCTTGCAGTCGCCGATCTGAGGGAGCTGGTCGGCGGTGAAGGTCTGGACCACGTCTTCCTTCTGCCCGTTGACCTGCAGCAGGTAATAGTTGGTCCTGCCTTGATGATCGTCCTTGTTGATGATCAGGTCGCCATCAGGAATATCTGGCCCCTGCTTCACCGAGAGCGTTTCGAAGGCTGAAACCAGCTTCTCAGTGTCAGCCTTGCCGGTGAATCCGGCTTTGCGCATCGCCAACACCAGCGACATCATCGAAAGGTAGGCGTTGTAGCCGTTTGTGCTGCCAGGCGTGACGTGGTCCACGCCGCCGAGCGGCCCGGTGAAGTCCGCATCCTGGCCCTTGGCAATGGCCAGCCAGTCCTGCATGTACTTGGCGTCGTCGGCATTGCCGGGAATGCCATCCGACGGCCGGGTCCCAGCGATATACGCGCCGTTCAAGGCGTCCGGATAGACACCGCCGAACGACTCTTTGCCCAGACCCGTCACGATGGCCACCTTCTGGTTGATCCCAAACTGCTGAATCACGCTCATGACGCGCGCCAGGTCGGTGCCCGTTTCAGAGACCTGAAGCACCTGGATCGAGCCATCGGTGGGTACCTTGGTCACGTACGGTGTGACGTTGGCCTCGCCGAGCGGTACGGCGATTGTGGCCGAGTCCAGCAACTGTGCGCTGTTGGTCTGCAACGCCGCTTTCAACGATGCGAGGTTCGACTGCCCCAGCGCGTAGTCGGGATAGATGATGCCCCAGTTCTTGCCGAGCTTGTCGACCTCGGCCTTGGTGGTTGGCGCGAACGTCTGGTTTCCAGCCGGGTAGACGCGGAACGTGTATTTGTCGCACTGCTTCGACGTGAGCACATCGCTGGCGCAGCCGTTGGTGGCGATGTAGACCAGCTGCAACTTGGAGGCGAGCCCCTCCACACCCAGGCATTCAGGACTGAACAGACCGCCAGCCAGCACGTCGACGTTGTCCTGCTGGGCGAGCTGCGTGGCCAGGTCAAGCGCCTGCGTGGCGTCGCCTTTGGGGTCGACGTAGGTCACCTCGAGCGGATGGCCGTTGATGCCGCCGCTGTTGTTGGTGCGTTGCACGACCAGGTCGGTGCTGATGCGCATGAGGGCGCCTTCGATCGCGCCGACGCCAGTGACGTCATCCATGACGCCGACCTTGATTGGCGTGCCGGTGGGCGGGGCAGCCGGCGCGGCCGGTGCGGCCGCGGCTGGCGCTGCACTCGGCGAGGCAGCGGCCGCCGGTGAAGCGGCTGCAGCCGGCGACGCTGCTGCACCGGGTGAGGCCGCGACTGAAGCTGCCGCCGCTGGCGCCGCACTCGGCGAGCCGGTTGCCGCGGCTGGCTTCGGGGCAGCCGTCGTTGGTGGCGCGCTGGTCGGCGTTGCCGCCGGTGTTGAACAGGCTGAGAGCACCATGGCTGCGCAGCCAACCAACGAAAGGACCATGTGCGTTTGAGATCGGGTCACACCAAACATTCGGTTGCGTACTCCCCACGAATTTGAGTTAGAGCGCCTCTACCTTTTCGGCGGTCAGCCCAGCGGCAGCGACTTCGGGCGCCTCGGGATCTCGCGTGCGTCGCTTCTTGAAGCGGTGGCGCAAGCCAAGGACACCCTCAGGTAGCAGGTACACCACCAGCATCAACATGATGCCGATGAACAAGGATGATTGTGTTCCTGCGCGACTCAGCTGATCGGTCAGCGCGCGCAGGATGGCCGTGCCGAGCAGCGGCCCGAGGATCGTATCGACGCCGCCGATCAGGGCATAGACCAGCCCATTGGTGGAGTTGGCGATGCCCAGCAGGTCGATGAACACGAAGCTGGTCTGCAGCGCGTAGAGCCAGCCGCCCAGCGAGGCGACCAGGCCGGCGTAGATAGTGAGTGCCACGCGGTAGCGCGGCACGCTGTAGCCCATGGCCGCGGCTCTGCCCGGGTTGCGTCCGATCGCCTGAATTGCTTTACCCGTCTGCGACACCAGGAGGTACCAGGACACCAACGTGACGAGCGCCACAATGGCAAGCACGAACCAGTAGAAGCTGTTGCCGACCAGAGGGTTGAGGCCGAACGACGGCGCCGTCCCACCGAGTACACGCAGGCCGTTGTCGCCTCCCGTGAGATCGAGCGTAGCCAAGGGCACGGCGGCAAAGGCTGCCGTGGTGAGGAACGTCAGCATCAAGTACTCGATGCCCGAGGCGACCAGCGCATAGAAGCTGAACAGCAGGCTGACGACGAGGGCTACTCCAAGCGCAGCGATCAGCAGGACAAATGGATTGGTGATGGAGAAATGCGTAAGGATCGCGACGGTGTAGGCGGCAACGCCGAAGTTCGCGCCAACGCCCAGGTTGAACAGACGGCCGTAGCCGGTGATCAGGCCCACGGCGAGGGCCAGCAGGCCGAAGATCATGTAGCTGGTGAGGCCACGCACCACGTAGCCGCCGATCACCGGCGGGACCACGGCAAGCGCGATGACCACGAGCGCCCCGAGGGCGAGCGTCAGTGGCACACGTCGTTGGCTCATAGGCGCAGCAGGGCGTGCTGCCGCTGCGCCCGATACATCAGCAGCAGAATCACCAGTCCAAACAGGATCAGCGTCAGCACCGACGGCTTAATCCCAGGAATGAGCTGGCCGAGGGCATTGAATTCACCCACCAGCAGAGCAACGATGGCGGCGCCGCGGAAGTTCCCAAGTCCGCCGGCCACCACGATGATGAAGGCGTTTTGAATCACGTCGCCGCCGATTGTCGGGTACACCGATTGCAGCGGGAGCAGAAGGCCGCCTGCCATCGCCGCCAACGCCGCACTGACCATGAACGCCAGCACGTATACCCGCGGGACCGGCACGCCCAGCGCGGCGGCCATCGGTCGGTTCTGCGCCACCGCGCGCAGCCAGATGCCGTAGCGCGTGTACTGCAGCGCGAAGTAACCCAGGATCAGGATGCCGATGCCCGCGGCAATCACGACCAGGTCGTAGGCCGGGTAGAGAATCGGGCCTATGGGTACTGGAACTGGCAGCGGCGGCGGAACCAGCTTCGTATCGCCGCCGAGGATGTTGGTCGCCAGCTGCTCGAGGATCAGGCTCAGGCCCAGGGTAGCGAGCAACACCAGTACCTGCGAGCGCTGCAGCAGCGGCCAGATCACCGCCGAGAGGATGATCCCGCCGATGATGCCCATCGCGATGGTGCCCACGATCATCGCCGCCACGTAATTGTGGGTCAGGTTGAAGCTGAACCAGACGGCATAGCCGCCCATCATGAAAAAGTCGCCCTGGGCGAAGTTGATGATGTGCAGCACGCCAAAGAGCAGCGCCAGCCCCGCGGCGACCAGCGCCAGGGATGAGCCCACCACGAGCCCGTTGAGCAGCTGCAGTAGGACCTGGTTCAGCACGCCGCCCGCCTCACGACAGCGCCGGTCACTGCGCGCGCGCCTCGCCCAGCATCGTGGCCGCCAGCTGGTCGGCACTCGCAAAATCGGTGGGTTGATAGGTGCCCACCAGCACGCCGCGGTCCATCGCGTACATGCGCGTGCACAACGTCTTGAGCAGGTCGAACGACGAGTCGACCAGTAAGACGGTCATGCCCTCTTGCGTCGCGGTCAGCAGCGCGTGGGTGATCAGCTCCACGTTGGCTGGCATCAGGCCTTCGGTCGGCTCATCCACCAGCAGGAGCTTCGGCCGCAGCGCAATCCCGCGCGCGAGCGCCAGCATCTTCTGCTGCCCACCGCTGAGTGTGCCAGCCATCTGGCCCTTGCGCTCTCGGAGAATCGGGAAGAGCGCATACGCGCGATCGAGCACGCTCTTCTGGTCGCCAGACTTGCCCAGCAGCGAGCCGATGCGGATGTTCTCCTCCACGGTCATCTGAGGGAAGACAGCCCGCTCTTCGGGCACATAGCCGAGGCCTTTCGATGCGCGGACGTGGGAGGCCATCCCCATCAGCGACCCGCCGTCGAAAGCGATCGAGCCGCGCGTGCGGGTCTCCATCCCCATGAGTGACTTCAGGGTGCTGGTTTTGCCGACGCCGTTGCGGCCAACCAGCGCGACCGCTTCGCCCTGCTTGACAGAGAACGAGACGCCCTGCACAACGTGGCTGGCGCCGTAGAACGCGTGCAAGTCCTGGACGTCAAGCACGAGACCGACTCCGCTGAGCGAGTCGCGTTAAGGCGAGAAAATCCTGGAGGTCAAGCACGATGCCGACCCCGTTGAGCCAGTCCCGTTACGGCGAGAAAATCCTCGACGTCAAGCATCGCGGCGGCCTCTGAGGAAGACCCGCTTGACGTCCGCGGACTCGAACACGTCGTCGGCGCTGCCTTCGGCGATCTTCTTGCCCTCTGCGAAGGCCGTCACGCGCGAGGCGACGCTGCGCACCACGTGCACGTCGTGTTCGGCCATCACCACCGTGGCCGTGTTGACAACGCGTTTGAGCAGGTCGCCGAGGCCGGCGCGCTCGTGCGCGCTCATGCCCGAGGACGGCTCGTCCAGCAGTAGCAGGCGCGGCTTACCGCCCAGCGCGACGGCGATCTCGAGCTGGCGCTGTTGGCCGTGCGACAGCAGCTCGGCGGGTACTTCCGATGCCTTCTCGAGGTCGACCAGCGCGAGCAGTTCCGTTGCGTGCGCAACGTCTTCCTTTTGACTATGCAGCCGCAGCAGGCCGAACAGGCCGCGATGCGCCTGAACTGCCAGCACGACGTTCTCGAGGCACGTGAAGCCTGGAATGATGCTTGTCAGCTGGAATGAGCGGCCGATGCCCGCGCGGGCGCGCCAGCTCGGCGTGCTGGTGCCCAGCGGCTTGCCGTTGAAGACGATCTCGCCTGTGGTGGGCAGGATCTGGCCGCCGAGCATGTTCAGCACCGTCGACTTTCCCGCGCCGTTGGGGCCAATGAACACGTGGATGTCGTGCTCGTGGATGTCCAGGTCGACGTCGTCCACGGCCTTGAACGGGCCGTAGGACTTCGAGAGCCCGCGCGTGGTGAGCAGCACCGCGCCTTCTTTCATGTGCGTTCCCCACCCGGTGATGTGCGGCTCACAGTGGTGGACGTCAGGCGGCGGCAACGGTGGCGCTGGTTTTGGCGCCAAGCAACTGCGCAGGGTTGTCGCGGACCATAGCGCGAACGTCGTGCTCGGCAAAGCCCTGGTCCAGCAAGTTGCCGACGAAGGTCGCGAGCCCCTCGTCCGGGTATGGCGCGGTGGTCTGGCCGAGGTCGGTCGCGAGGATCGTGCTCGACGGGCCCACCTCGCGAATGTTGGCGTACACCTGTTCCCAGCTGATCTTGCCCGTATTCGGCGTCGTGAAGCAGCGCTCGAAGTACACCCCGAATCGCGCAAGCTCTTGCTGCTGCGGAATGCTGAGCAGCGTGGTCGGAAACTCAGGGTGCGTGATGACGATGCGCTTCACCCCGACTTCCTGCGCTGCCTTCACCACGGGCAGCATCTCGGAGGGACGGATGTGTGAGGTGGCCAGAACCATATCGTGTTTGGCGATGATCTCCAGGCACTGCCGGGTGGCCTGCGTCACCTGGCCGTTTTCGGTCACGTTCAAGAATGAGCCGGCAATGCCGAGCGCCCGCATCTCGCGAGCAATGCTCATCCAGTACGGCAACTTGCTCTCATCACGCTGCCCCGCGATGGCTTCCAGCTCGTTGGCGTTGTCAACGGACGGAAGCCAGCACACCCGGGTGCCAAGCCTGCCCGCGATGTCCAACGCCAGCGGGTTGAGTCCGCCGACGGAATTGTTCAGCGCGATTGCGCCGAACGCCTGCACCCCGGGCACGACCTGGTTGACCAGCGTGGCGCGATCGGCGGTACAGATGTAGTGCGATTTGAGCACAAAGCCCGCCATACGGCGGGCCTTGAAACGTTGTGCCAGCTCGATGTCGTTGAACTTGCGTGGCAGGACATCGGGGGCGCTATGAATGTGCGTATCGAAGGCCCCCTCGAGGAGACCTTCGATGGTCTGCGGGTCAGCCATCTCGACCCGAAGTGTACTTCGGCGCCGTTAACGTACGGGGCTAGGACCTTATTGCTGCGGCTTCGCCTCGATCTGCAGCTCCACCTTGAGCTCATCGGCGACCACTCGCTTGCCTGGCTCGAACTCGCGGGCGAACGGTACACCGAAATCGCTGAGCTTGAGCGTAGTGTTCCCCGAGAAGCCAGCAGCCATGCCCATACGCGTGGTCACGATGCCGTTGAAGGTCAGTGGCACGCTGACCGGCTTCGTGTTGCCGCGCATGGTCAGGTCCCCACTGACCACGAACTGGTTGGCACCCTTCTGCTGAATGCTGCTGCTCTTGAAGCGAATCTCAGGAAACTTGGCCGTATCCAACATCTCTTCGCCGTTGATCAGGTCTTCGCGACCCTGGACTGCCTGAGAGTCGACGGACGTGGCGTCGATGGTCAGGTCGATGCTCGACTTGAGTAAGTCCTGCTCGTTGACGTTGATCGTGCCCGAGAACTTGCGGAAGCGGCCTTTGACGTAGGCGATCGTGTTGTGCAGCGTGGCGAATTCGATGAGCGAGTGGCCCGTGTCGATGGTCCAGGTGCCGCCAGCAATCTGCGCGGCGGGTGCCGTTGACGTCATAGCAAGATGCCCTCCTCGATACCTAAAACCTGACCTGTCAGATCAACGGGTTAGGCTACCAAACCGCGAGGTCTCACCCAGTCGCTGGGCTCAAATTTGCGGCGGCGGCGGCGTCTACCAGCCAGATGACCTCGCCTGGCGACGGCCTCACGACCTGCGCCGGCCGCTCATCCGGCGCGTACGGCCCCTCGAGCACCTGCCGCAGCATCGACGCCTTGCCCGAACCTGCCACCAGGAACAGCACCTCACGTCCGAGGTTCAAGACCGGCGGCGTCAACGTCAGACGCCACATACCGACCTCCCCTACGTACTCCGCAACAACCCAGCGTTGTTGCTCATGAACGGCGGTGAGCCCGGGAAAGAGCGAGGCGGTGTGGCCGTTGTCGCCCATGCCCAGCAGGATCACATCGAGCCGCGGCGGCTCGTCCCCGAAGAACGTGCGCATCTCCTCTTCGTAAGAGGCCGCGGCCGCAGCAGGCTCCAACTCACCGCGCATGCGATGCACCTGTGCCGACGGAATCGGCACGTGACTGAGCAGTGTTTCCGAGGCCATACGATAGTTGCTCTCAGGATGCTCGGGTGGGACACAGCGTTCGTCTCCGAAGAACACGTGGACGCGTGACCAGTCCAGCTGGCTCACGAGCGGTGAACTTGCCAGGCGTCGATGCAACTCGCGCGGCGTCGAGCCGCCTGACAGGGCGATGCTGAATCCGCCGCGGGCGTCGATGGCTGCCTGTCCAGCCTCGACAATATGTCGCGCCGCGGCATCCGCCAGCGCAGAAGGATCAGGCAAAACCCGAATCGCCGTCATGCAATTTCTCATTTAGTATCGCGGCTGTGCTGAATGGGCGCCTCACCCCGTTTGTCGCAGTGGTGCTGACCGCGCGCTTGACGCCCTACATCATCGCGGTGATCAGCGTGATGGTCGTGACCGGGGTGTCGCTGTACATGTATCCGATCGATTCCGACTTCCCGCCACTCGTGCTGTTGCTCGCGGTGGCTCTCACCGCCTCGGCTGGTGGCATCGGTCCGGCGTTGGTGGCTACGGTCCTGGGCTTTCTGTCGCTGGACTTTTATTTCGAGCAGCCGCCGTTCACGTTCTCGCTGAGCTCGATCGGCACGGCCTTCGACCTGATCGCGTTCGCCCTGGTGTCGGTCTTTCTGGGCACGCTGAATGCGCGCCTGCGCAACGCCCGGCAGCGCGCGTACGCGGCCCGGGTGGACGCCGAGCACGCGCTGCAGGCGCGCGACGAGGCGCTGGCCATCGTCTCGCATGACTTGCGCACGCCTCTCACTGCGATCAAAACCTCGGTTTCAACCCTCCGCAATCCCGGCACGCCGCTGAACGAGGGCACGCGCACCGAGCTGCTTGGCACCATCGAAGCCGAGGCCGATCGGCTGGTCCACTTTGTCGGCGATGCGCTGGCCATGAGCCGCCTGGAGTCGGGCATCGCCCCGGACCCGCAATGGAATGCGCTGGGCGAGATCGTCTCGGCCGTACTCGACCGCGTCACGCCAGTCCTGGGCGAACGGCCCGTGACCTATGACGTGCCGGATACGCTACCGCTCGCCCGCTTCGACGCTGGCCTGCTGCAGCAGGCCTTGACAAACGTTCTGGAGAACGTGGGTCGGCACACGCCAGAAGGCACACCGGTCGCCATAGTTGGGCGCATCGAGGACGGTACAGTACGCGTGGAAGTGAGCGACGCAGGGCCCGGTATCCCGATCGAGGCGCGTGAGCGGGTCTTCGCCAAGTTCCAGCGGCTGGCCGACAACAGCTTCGGCACGGGCCTCGGTCTGGCGATCGCCCGCGCGGCTACCACCGCGCAGGGCGGCCAGGTGCTGATCGAGGATAGCCCGCTGGGCGGCGCGCGCTTTGTGATGCTGGTGCCAAATCAAGCCACGGGAGGTCCCACCAGTGCGAGCTGACTCGGCGGAGTCGGCAAACATCCTGACCGTCGACGACGATCCGCATGTGCTGCGCTCGCTTCGCGCTGCGCTCGAAAGTCACGGCTACCGCGTGCGCGCCGCGACAACCGGCCCGATCGCGCTCGAGGCGTGTGCCGCCGAGCGGCCCGACGTCGTGCTGCTCGACCTGTCACTGCCTGGCATGGACGGCGTGGAAGTGTGCCGGCGGTTGCGCGACTGGAGTCACGTGCCGATCCTGGTGCTCTCAGCCCGCGTGCACGAGCAGCAGAAGGTCCAGGCGCTGGACGCCGGCGCCGACGATTACATCACCAAGCCATTTGGCACCGAGGAGCTGCTGGCGCGCATTCGGGCCGCGTTGCGTCGCGAGCAGGCTCGCCGTGATGACGAGCCGATCATCAGCGCGGGCGGGCTCGTGATCGATCTCGTCGCCCGCCGCGTCCTCGTCGATGGCAAAGAAGTCCATCTCACGCCGACGGAGTACGAGTTGCTGCGCGTGCTCGTGACCAATCCCGATCGTGTCCTCACCCACGGATACCTGCTGAGGACTGCGCTGGGCAGTGGATACGAAGACGCCCTCGACAACCTCAGGACCTTTATCGCCCAGCTTCGTCGCAAGTTGGAGCGCGAGCCCAGCCGGCCGCGATGGATCCTGACAGAACCCGCCGTCGGCTACCGTTTCCGGCCCGACGGCTAGCTGCTTGGCACTGCCAACGAAGGTCTCTCACCCAAGAGAAGGTCTCTCACCAATTCTTTTTGGTTTTTTCGTCCAAGCGTTGGTGCGCTCACGGCGTCAGTGCCGAGCGCCTTGACGCTGTGACCAAAAGATCTTCTCTCAGGAGAGAGTAGAACGAGATCTGCGCGCTTGAAAGAGAAGCAGAACGAGATTTACGTGCTTGAAAGAGAAGCAGAACGTGCATAGGGTTGCTGGCGTGCCGCGGCCCTACGTCCTCATCAACGTGGCTGCGACCGTCGATGGCAAGATCGATACTCGCGACCGACGCGGGGCGCGGATCTCGTCCGAGGCCGACTTCGAACGCGTCGATCGGCTGCGGGCGTCGGTCGACGGCATCGTGGTGGGTGGGCGCACGCTGCACCAGGAAGACCCGCGTCTGACAGTGCGCTCCGAGACTCTTTGCGCCGAGCGCGTCGCACGCGGGCAACCTGCGCAGCCTGCTCGCATCGCCGTGGCCTCGCACCTCACACTTCCGCCGGATGCACGCTTCCTCAACGGCCCAGCCGCCAGAGTGATCGTGTTCGTCCCCCGCAGCAGAGGCAACACCACCCTAGAGACGGTGGAGGTCTACGAGTGCGGCGCCGACCGTGTGGATCTCGCGCAAGCGCTCGCTCACCTCAGCAACTTGGGCATGCGCCGCGTGATGGTCGAAGGCGGCGGCACGCTCAATTTCGAGCTGCTGCGTCTGGGGCTCGTCGATGAGGTGCAGATGTATCTCGCCCCACTCGTGTTCGGCGGCGCCTCCGCACCCACGCTGGCTGACGGAGAAGGACTCGGCCGAGAAGCCGCCATACGACTGAGCGCGCCGGAGGTGCAAACCTTGCCCGACGGCGGGCTCGTCCTGCGGTATATGGTGAACCAGTCGTGAGCGACCACACGCTGCAATTCACTCTCAATGGCCAGCCACAAACGGTCAGCGCGCCCGCCAATCGCCTGCTGCTGCATCTGCTGCGCGACGATCTTGGATTCACCGGCACAAAGGAAGGCTGCAGCGTTGGCGTCTGTGGCGCGTGCTCGGTCCTGGTAGATGGTGTGCTGGTGTCTGCTTGCTTGCTGCCGGCGGTCTTTGCGGATGGTGCAGAGATCACCACGGTCGAGGGCCTGGCGCCTGATGACGAGCACCTGAGTCCGCTGCAGGAGTCGTTCATCCGGCATGGCGGCTTCCAGTGCGGCATCTGCACACCTGGCCAGTTGATCGCCGCGACGGCGCTTCTCAACGAGCAGCCAAAGCCCTCCCAAGCACAGGTGCGCGAGTGGATGATGGGCAACCTGTGCCGCTGCACCGGCTACTACCAGATCGTGGACAGCATCCTAGCCGCCGCCAACGCCTGACCTCGCGGGAGCGCGGCGGGGCGTTACGCGATCGGCGTCAGGCGAATCACCGGAAGCTCGCGATCCGTCTTCGTCTCATACCCCGCAAAAACGGGTGATTGGGTCGTGATCCGTTGCCAGGCCTCGGCGCGCTCGCTTCCGGACAGGGTTTCGGGTCTCACACGAAATGTGCGGTCGCCCACTCGGGCCCAGACCTGATCCGGATGTTTGGCGATGTTGAAGAACCACGCTGGATGCTGCACTGCGCCTCCAGCCGAGCCCACGATCAACATGCTGTTTGCGCGATCCGAAAAGTAAACCACGGTGGTCTGCCGCCGTTGGCCACTCTTTGCGCCGACGGTCGTCAACTGCAGCATGTTGGCGTTCTGGAATTTGCGGTTTTTGAAGATGAGGAACATCAGCCGGTTGACGAAGCTGAAGATGCCGCCCATACCGCGCGGCATCTTCTGTCCATGTGTTCCACGCGGCGCGATGACGACGCTCATACCCCGAGCATAGGCGCCCCGAAAGCTACGCCTGCTGAATTATCTCCATGCGATTGCCGTCGGGATCGTGGAACATGAACATGGGCGGCACGCCGGGCCACCGCAGCACCTCACCCACTTCGACGCCCTGACTCTTGAGTCGAGCGTTTTCGGCATCGGCATCGAGCGTGATGAGGCGAATCCCCGTCTCGGTGCCCGCCGGCGCATCATTCGTGGCGGGTTCGAGCGCGAGCGTGACGCCAGCCTCGGCGGGCGCGAGTTCGATCCACCGAGCACCATTGCCCAACGCCCGATCAACGCGCGTTTGCAGGCCGAGTACGTCGGCGTAGAAGCGCAGCGCGCGCTCCTGGTCAGTTACGCGAATGCCAACGGTGTGAATGCCCACGATTTGCGATGCCTGGGACGTTTGCATCTGAAACACCTCCTGGTAGTTCAACATCTATACAAACAGGCAGCCTCAAAATCGACAGTTCCACCCCAGGCAGGAGGGCGCGTCTACCAGCAGGCCAGGCGGCGATCGCCACCAAGGAGGTCGCACGGGTGGTGCAGGCGCGGGTGCTCGCGGCTGTCGGTCGGCACGCCGAAGCGCTGGATGCGCTTACCGCCGCCGCCAGCGACGCCGGCCGGATCGCCAGTCCAGCGCTCCTGTATGTCGTCACCGCCCATCGCATGCGCATCCATCTCGAGCAGGGCGACATGCGCCCCGTTCTGGAGTGGAGCGAAGACGTGGCGCGCGGCGGCGATGAGCTGAAAGGGTATTCACGCGAACCGGCCGCGCTGACGCTTGTGCGCGTGTGGCTCAGGGTTGGCGAGCGACGTCGAGCCACGCGGCTTCTCGAGCAGTTGGAGAAGCAGGCCGACGTGGACGGGCGCGTGGGTAGCCTGGTGGAGATCATTTCACTCCAGGGGCTGGTGTGCTGGAGCAATGGCCAGCGCGACCGTGCACTGGGCTTACTTGCCCGCGCGCTGGCGTTAGCCGAGCCCGGTGGGTATATGCGCGTTTTCGCAGACGACGGCTCCGAACTGGTTCCGGTGCTTGCCGAGCTCGCTGCCGCGCAACAGCGAGGCCGTTGGATTCCTCCAACGCCCGACTACGTGCGCGCGGTCCTTGCGGTCGCCGGCGGTTCCGCTCGGCCCGGGCAGGTCTTCGAACCGCTCAGCGTGCGCGAGCTGGAAGTGCTCCAGCTCATGGCGACTGGCGCACCGAACGAGAAGATTGCGCAGGATCTGGTCATCGGGGTGACCACCGTGAAGTCGCATATCAACGCCATCTTTCGGAAGCTCGGCGCGGCCAATCGCATCGAGGCAGTCGCTCGCGCCCGCGCGGCCGGGCTCGTCGGGTAGCGATCCTCGTTAGGTATTTCCGCGCGCCTGTTGGCGGCGGCACCACTGGTAGAGCGATTCGTAGACGGTGACCGCGGCTGATAGCAGCTCGTGGTCGTCGCTGTAGACGTCCACGTAGCCCATCATCACGGCGCGCAGGCCGGCTGACTCTGGCGGCGATTCCGCGCCGAACACGTCAGCACCATGGATGATGCGGGCGAGTCGCTGTAGCGCGGGATCGTCCTCGCCGACGTGGAAATGGCGCATGAGCGCCTCGAAGCCGGTGTCGTCAGGCGTTCGGCCAACGGGGCCACCGCGAACGTGGAAGACCGTGGCGTTTTCTCGCTCGGCGACCGACATCACCTGATCGTTCGGCACGAACAGGAACTCCGGCTCCGGGTCGATGAAGCGGCGGATCAGCCAGGCACACGCGACGCGGTCGATGCGCGGTCGCTCGCGGGTTACCCATTTCATAGGCCACAAGGGTACGCAATGAGGTTTGGGGTCATTGGCTGTTACGGGGCAGGGGGGCTTACGTATTCCGGGGCAGGGGGCTCCGCCCCCCGGGGCCAGTCGCTCGTCGCGCTGCGCGCGGTCGCTCCTTCCCGCCCCGTCCCCCCGATGAGGGGCCTATTCGGCCGTTGCACCCGTGTCCCGCGCTCGAACGCTGACGGCATGGCCGCACAGGTGGGAGCCGGTGCCACATATCCGACGGACACTCGGGCGAGCATGGCGCGGCTCAGCACGTACCCGGGGGGACGGGGCGGGAAGGAGCGCGCAGCGAGCTTGCGAGCGGAGCAGCGACTGGCCCCGGGGGGCGGAGCCCCCTGCCCCGGAATACGTAAGGCCCCCTGCCCCGAAGCTAGCTTCCGAGGCACGCGTTGTGCGTCTCAGGCGCGCAGCCATGGCGACAGTTGCGCAGCCCCCGCAACGACCCTATACGCCGCCGCCGCCGCGCAGGCGAACGCGAGCATGGATCCCAAACCTGATCCTGGCGCTGCTCATCCTGCTGCTGTGCGTCGGCATCGCCGCGGGGATTGCACTGGCTTCACTGACCCAGGGCCTGCCGTCCATTGGCGTCCTGGATGACCCGAATGCGCTCGGCTTCAAAACCGCCCAGATCTTCGACCGTTCGGGCCAACTCCTGTGGGAGATCTCCGACCCGTCCGGCGGGAAGCGCACAGTCGTCCACCTGCAGGACATCTCGCAGGACGCGATCAACGCCACTCTCGCGGCCGAAGACGCGCACTTTTACGACAATCCTGGCTTCGATCCCGTCGCCACGCTCCGTTCAGCCTGGATCGACGTCAGCGGCCAGGGCACCACGGGCGCCTCGACGATCACCCAGCAGCTGGTGCGCAACGCGGTCCTCGATCCCAACGAGGCGCACCAGAACACGCCACAGCGCAAGCTCCGCGAGATCATTCTCGCTGTCCAGGTCGACCGCCACTACTCGAAGGATCAGATCCTCGAGATGTACCTGAACCGTGTGTACTACGGAAACCAGAGCTACGGCATCGAGGCGGCCGCCGAAGGTTACTTCGGCAAGTCCGCGCACGACCTCGACCTCGCGGAGGCCTCACTCGTGGCCGGCCTGGTCCAGTCGCCCTCGCAGTATGACCCCACCCGCCACGACGTGGCGCGCACCGACGACGGCATCCCAGTCCAGACCAAGGACCGTCAGCGCTACGTGCTGGAGCAGATGGCAGCGCACGGCATGATCACCGAAGATCAGGCGCGCGCGGCGTACGCCGAGCCGCTCACCATCAAACCACGAACGGTGGACCTCAAGGCGCCGCATTGGGTCATGTACGTGCGCGATCTGCTCGAGCAACAGTTCGGCGACCGCACGCTGTATCAGGCCGGGCTGAAGGTCTACACCACGCTCGATCTCAACGAGGACCAGGCCATGCAGCAGGTGCTGCAGGCCAACAAGGACGTCATCGCCCAGCAGGGCGGCGACAATGCCGCCCTGATCGCCGTCGATCCGCGCACCGGCGAGATCCTCGCCTTCCAGGGCAGCCTGGACTACAACGACGATTCGATTGACGGCCAAGTCAACGTGCTCACGAGCGAACGCCAACCTGGCTCGTCGATCAAACCCGTGATCTACGCGGCGTCCTTCCTGAAAGGATGGGCACCCGGCACCTCGATCGACGACGTGCCCACGTGCTGGCAAGATGCGCCTGGCCACCAGTGGTGTCCCAACAACTTCGATAACCAGTTCCACGGTCAGACCACCGTGCGGAGTGCACTCGGCAACTCAATCAACATTCCGGCGGTCAAGACGCTGGAGTTCGTGACGCTGCCGACAGCGGTCGATCTGGCAACCCGTATGGGCATTACGACGTGGGGCCCAGACTCTGGCAAAACCCTGGGGCTCAGTCTCACGCTCGGCGGCGCCGAAGTCCGGCCGATCGACATGGCCCAGGTCTACGCGACCTTTGCCAACAACGGCCTCAAGGTGCCGCTCGTTGCGCTACGCCAGGTCGTCGATGCGAGTGGCAACGTGCTGTACGACTACCACCAGCCGCAGGGCGAGCAGGTACTCGATCCACGCGCCGCATACATGATCACGAACATTCTGTCGGATCCTTTGGCCAAGCTGTTTACCTATGGACGCAATACGCCACTGATCCTCCCCGATCGACCGGCGGCTTCCAAGACGGGTACCACCGACAACTATCGCGACACGTGGACCGACGGCTACACGCCGAATCTCGCCATCGTCGTGTGGGTGGGCAACACAGACGGCCATCCGATGAACCAGGCGCTGTCGACCATGACCGCGGGCAAGATCTGGCCGCAGGCCATGCAGGCGTCGTTCACGGTGCTTGGCCTGCAGCCCGCGGATTTCCCGCGACCTGATGGATTAGTTGAGCAGCAGGTGTGCGGGGATACGGCGTTGCGGCCGGGTGAGCCACCGTGTCGGCAGGACCTGTTCATTCAGGGGCAGGCGCCGCCGACGCCTGCGCCTACGGTGGTCGCGACGGCGCAGACGACGGCGGTGGTGGCGCCACCACCGACCTCCGTGCCCGCTGATACTGCAGTACCAGCCACACCAGCGCCGCAGGCGACTGCCGCCCCGGCGCCGGCGGTGCAGCCAGCGGCCGCGCCGCAGCCCGCGCCCGCTGCGCCTAGGACGCAGCCGACACCACCGCCCGCGCCGACGGCGCCACCCGCGATTCAGCCGACGGTGGCACCGAAGCCCGCCGCGACCGCGCCGCCAAAGCCCGCAGCACCGACGCCAGCGCCCAAACCCGGCGGCTAGCGCCCACCTCCCGTCGCTACGTCACGCCCATGGGGTTGGCACGTCCGTGGGCTGCACTCCCGTGAGGGACATCACGTCCGTGGGGATGCACGTCCGTGGGATGCACTCTCGTGAGGGACATCACGTCCGTGAGGATGCACGTCCGTGGGCTGCACTCCCGTGAGGGACATCACTCCGTGGGGATGCACGTCCGTGGGCGGCACTGCCGTGACGGGCGTCACTCCGCGGGGATGCACGTCCGTGGGGCTCCACGCTGGGAGGTGTAGCGGCTGTTGCGGTGGCGGGCAGTGGCGGCGCGCAGTGGCGAGGCGCGGCGAGGCGCGGCGCGGCGGGCGCGCTACGCTGAGATGGCGATGCGCGATGAGTTGACGCTGGATGAGTTGACGCTGGATGAGTTGACGCTGGATGAGTTGACGCTGGAAGAACAGGCGGCGCTTACGGCGGGGCGTGACTGG
>JAFAZN010000073.1 GCA_019239775.1 Chloroflexota bacterium | reverse complement strand
CGGGATTGCCGGCGCAGCGTTCGGTGCGCGCCGCTGGCGTCGGCTACGGCCGCTCCCTCACGAGCCCGAAAGCGACGTGGTGGTTCAAGGTGGCTTCGCCGAAGCGCAGCTTGCGCACGATCTTTCGCGCGGCATGCATGGCATGGGTTTCGATCCGCTCACCGCTCTCGTGGGTCAGCTACACCAGTTCCTGCGCGAATACGACCTGGGAGACGTTGAGGTTGTCGCCGCGCGGCATGGACGTTCTTCGACCAGTCTCACGCTGCGATGCGGGTTGGCACAGCAGCCGATCTTGCTGGATATCGCAACAGCTTTCGCGGAACGGCTGGAGGCCGATGTCGAAGCCTGCGTCTCCGCCGACCAGGACGTGGTCCTCCGACTGGTGCGCTTGCGCAAGACACGCTTGCTGCCAACCGCGGAACACGTGCAACAAAGGCCGTGCCTGGTGGAGCTTGGAGTGCTGTACGACCGTCAGGTGTACTGGGCGGGCTGGCACGCCCTCGGCCACGTCCTGGTCGTCTCATTACCTGGCCATGGCGCGGACACGATCCTGGCCAGCCTGGTTGCGACGCTTGCTGCACGACGTTCACCCGAGCAGCTGCGCGTGTGGACGATCGGCTCACCCCGCGCACTGCCCGCGCCGTTCTTCGAATTTCCACACGTGGTCCGCCAGGTCGATCCTGCCGACGGCGACGCGCTCGGCGAGGCGATCGAACAGCTCAGGGCCGAAGTCGACCGGCGAGCCGTCGAGGCGCCGCCATATCCGGACCTGCTCGTGGTTGTGCCGGAGCTCGGCAGTCTGGGTGAGCATGCCGCCGCGCTGACGTTGCTAGCCGCACGTGCCGCCGAAGTCGGCGTGCACCTGGCGGTTGCCTGCACCGAGCCAGATGCTGCCGTGGATAATCCACTGACCGGCTGCTTCAGCACACGCATGGTGCTGCGGATGCAAACGGAGGAAGCCAGCGTGGCGTTGCTAGGCGTCGCGGACGCTGCGTTTCTCGGTGGTGGCGGTCGCCTGCTGCTGCGCCTGGACGGGCGCGAACCAGTGGAGCTGTACGGCTACCAGGTCTCCGCCGAGCACCTTGACCGCCTCTCGCGGATGATGCGCACGGCATATCCGGCAGCGCCCCCCACACGGCCATCACCGCCGACGGAGACGGAGCCGCCGACAAGTCCCCCGCCGCCCGCACCACCGGACACTCCGCAGCCGCCCGCACCCGGGCATTCTCTGGAGGACCCAGAACAGCCACATCCCCGCGATGCCCTTGAGCCCTCCGAGCCGGCCGCGCCCGTTCAGGTCCGCTGTTTCGGCTTGCCGCATGTGCGGTGTCGCGGCGAGCAGGTCTGGCCGCGCGGCGGGGGTGACGCCAAACCTTGGGAGTTGCTGCTGTACCTGGCAACCCAACAGGCCGAGGGCGTCACGCGCGGGGCTGCCATGGAAGCTCTGTGGCCGGATGCGGAGGCGAAGGGGCTCACAGACGATGTCAACCATCGTTTGCGTCAGATGCGCTACCGTCTCCGCCGCCAGTTGCAGCAGGTACACGAGGCGCCCGACAGCGACGGCGTGTGCATGGATCGGCGTGCCCTCCGGCTGGATCCTCAGATCGTGTACAGCGACGCGCAGGAGTTCTTGAAGCTCGAGCGCGAGTCACGGTTACAAGCTGATCCGCACGGTCCGGCGGCGATCGAGCAGTTGGAGCGCATGCGCGCGCTGTACGTTGGCGACCTGCTTGACGGGCCAGACGCGCGTCGCTACGCATGGGTGGACGAGCGCGGTGACAGCGGCGTCACCCTGCGCGAGCACTTCCGCAAGCTCTTCCACAACGCATGCTTGCGACTGGCCGAAGCCTACACCTCCACTGGCCGGGTGGAGGATGCGACTGAGGTCTATCACGATCTGACCGAGATGGATCCAGCCGACGAGCGGCTGTATGTGGCGCTGTTCCGCTTGCGGGCCTGCGCCGACGACCTGTCGGGCATGGAAGCCGAGCACGGCCGCATGCTGGAGCTGTTGCGCGAGCTTGCCGATGACCTCGATCCGGCCGATCCTCAGGTGCCGGAGCCGGATGCTGAGACGATGGCGGAATACCAGCGGCTTTACGCCGGTGTGCTCGAACGCCAGCGCGAACGTGATCGTAAACGTGAGCAGGAGCGCGACGGCGATCGTGAAGCCATGACGGCGACGGTGTGATGTGCCATGACGTGATGCTTGCTGCGCCCCCACCCGCAGATGCATAGACCCGAACTGGTCGAGCTGTCCGTCCGGGATTTTGTCGCCGCGGTCGCGTCTGCGGACCAGCCGGTTCCAGCCGGTGGTAGCGTGGCCGCGCTAACAGGTGCGGCCAGTGCGGCGCTGCTGGCACTGGTATCCGAGGTGCTGGAACGTCATACACCGGGAATCCTTGCGGAGCCACTCCAAACAGCGCGGCGCCTCCAGCGGGAGCTCCTTCAGCTGGTGGACCAGGATGCAGCCGCGTTTCGCTCTTTTCTCGAGGCACCTCGCGGAAGCGATGCGCGGCGTGCAGCCGGTCGCGGCGTAGCAGCGGCTCCGCTGCAAATCGGGCGGACCTGCGTGCAGGTGGTGGACCTCGTTCGGCGTGTAGAACCGCAGGTGCGGGGGGCCATGCATCTGGACGTCGGGGCCGCCCGCCAACTTGCGGAAAGCGCGGCCCGCAGCGCGCTGGATATTGCCGAGTACAACCTGAGTCTGGCGGCGGAGCCGACCCTCAAAGCCGAGCTGCGTGAGGAAATCAGCGCGCTACGTGCGACACTCCGCACGAAATCCTAGTTGGGGTGCGTGCGCAGCCAGGCTACGTATTCGGCCAATCCGCGCTCGACACCAATCTTCGGTTTGTAGCCAACCTCCGCCGTCGTTCGCGACAGGTCCATATAGCGATTGTCCGAATCGCCACCCGGCGGCAACTCACATTCGAACTCCGGCACCACTTCGCGAATGGCTTCCACCAGCTCGGCATTTCGTGTCGCGCGGCCGTTGCCAACGTTGTAGACCTTGTGCTGCAGCGTGGCTGCCATGTGCACCAGGCGAATGCCCTCGCCCACGTCCTTGACATAACACGCGTCGCTGCCATCATCGGCTTTCGGCGGACCGTAGCGCATCCCATTGAAATCTGGGGCTCGACCGTGCGCTGCCGCGTGCGCTAACCGACTCGGCAGGTTGGCCATCGAGTGGTACATCGGACCGAAAATGCCCGCCACTCGCAGCATCACCACATCCAATCCGGTGCGCTGGCCGAAATACAGTCCGAGAATCTCGAGGCCTTTCTTGTAAGCCTCGGTCGGATTGTTCGAGGTCACCGGGAACGTCATGTCCTCGCGCCACGGCCGTTCTTTCACGCTGTTGTAAACGGCCAACGAGCTGGTGACGCTCAGCCGCCGAACGCCAGCTGCGCGGCAGGCCTCGAGCACATTGAGATACCCGCCGGTATTGGTCTTGAACTCCTCCGCCGGCGAAACACCTGCGAGCGCTGGCACGGCGAGGTAGACCACGCCCTCAGGTTGATGCTTCTGGATCACTTCGTTGACTCGATGTTCATCAAGGACGTCTATTTTTTTAGTGTGCGGCCGCACACCGAGAAACGGCTGAAGAAAATCAGGTTCGCGGCGGTTCTGGTGATAGGTGACGACGACGTCCTGCCCGGCATCCAGGAAGCTGCGCGCGGTGTGCAGGCCAATAAAGCCCATGCCGCCAATGAGCAGGGTTGGATTGGGCATCAGAGGTCCAGGGTACTCGGGGCAAAGATCTCGTCAAGCGGCATGACGCGCGGCGTGAGACCCTGTTCGTAGGAGTACTGCGCGACCGTTTCGAGGACCTTCTGATTGGACATCACACCGTAGGGGTATGGGTCGATGCTCAGGGCCTTGCCCGCATCGGGGCCGAGCAGACCCAGCTCCAGATGCGTCGCGGCGAGTTCGCGCATGCGCGCGGCTACCCTCTCTTTAGCCAGCCGAAACGCATTGAAGATGTTGAGCGCGACCCAGGGATGCTGCTCGTAGATCGACCGCCGCACCACCATCCCGTGATTGATGGGGAAAATCCCGGTCTTCTTGAAGTAACGCTCA
>JAFAZN010000487.1 GCA_019239775.1 Chloroflexota bacterium | reverse complement strand
TTGGGCATTCACGCTGGTAGCAGGGACGCTGGTGTGGACAGCCCGCGTCTACAGCTACTTCCTCGGGCTTACCGACCGCTATCCGCCGTTCTCATTCTCCTGAGCAACATCGTTTGAGAGGTCCAGGACCCTTCCTGCGAGAGGTCCAGGTCCCTAGTCAACAATCGTGTTACGCAGGGACGCCTGCGAAGGCGGGAATCACCTCTCTGCCGAAGAGCTCGATTGAGCGATCCACCAGGTCGCGCGGCATGCGGCCGATCTGGTGGTTCGTGCAGAACACGTTGTAGCCAATACGCTCCTGGCCCTCCTGGAGCTTGCGTATAACCGTCGACGGCGAGCCGACGATCGCCAGACCGTTGTCGACGTTGAACTGGTAATCCCGGGCGGCCGTCGCCATCGTCTGGCCGCGGGCCTTGTTGTCAGCGCGCTCGCTGTCGGCGCCCATCCCGCGGGTGTGCGAACCCCAGCCGATGCGGGTCTGCGCAATCGGTCCTCCGCCAACTCGCTCGGCCCCAGCCGCAACATAGTCACGTGCCTCAAGATGTGCCTGCTCATCGGTAGGCGCCACGTGGACGGTGCGCATCAAGAACATGCGCGGGATCGGCCCGGCGTGACCGCTCTCGCCCCAAACGCGACGGTACAGCGCGAACTTGCCAGCGACCACCTCATCGGTGTCCAGGTTCTTGGCCACGTGGTAGTTGTTACGCGCGGCGAACTCGACTGACGTATCGCTGTGGACCGCGGCCCAGATCGGCGGATAGGGCTGCTGGTACGGCTTCGGATGCGGCAGCGCCTCATCAAAGTGAAAGTACTTTCCGTCAAACGTCACTTCGTCCTGGGTCCAGGCCATCTTGACGACCTGGAGTACTTCTTCCGAGATGGCAGCGCGCTGGTAGTAATCCACGCCCCAGCGGATGAACTCGTGCTCGTGCACGCCGATCCCAGTGCCGAATTCCACACGACCACGCGAGAGCTGATCGAGCATCGCGACTTCCTGCGCCAGGCGCAGCGGGTGGTAGAAGGGCAGCTGCCACATCATCGCGCCGAGTCGCAGCTTGCTCGTTTCTCGCGCGACGGCGGTCAGATACACGCTCGGAGCGCTCACGCCCTGAGGCGCGTTCTGGTGCTCGATTACGAAGTACGAGTGCCAGCCAAGGGCTTCGAGGCGCTGCGCGAGGCGAATATGCGCGTTGTAATCGTCGGCGATTGCCGTGCCCGTGCTGGTGTGGGGAAGGACATCCCAGAAGGCGAAATCGAGCGCTGCCATGGGACCAATGTTAGGTCCCACGGCAGCACCCAACGACTAGTGCGAGCAGGTCGAGGTGATGCTCTCCGTCGCGGGGATGGGGGTTGGGGTCGGCGCGCCGCTCCGCATCACGGGCTCGCTACCGACGAACACCGGGAACGTGACGGCTTGCTCCTGGCCATTTGCCCCAATGGCATAGGCAGCGAAGTCCACTCCGCGGCCCAGATTGGGAATGGTGACCTCCACGTTGAAGGCATCAGGATTGCCGCCGGCACCGGTTCCAGGAATGCCGCTGCCCAGGAACGTGCCGCCCTGGTCGCGCTCACCGAGGAACAGATCGACGCGCTGCACGCCCGAGCCTGACATCGCATTCGACTCGGAAGCCGTACCCGAGATGAACATGCCGCCGGCGGTGAGATCATCCCCAGGATTGGGGTTGGCCAACGAGAGCGTTGGGCAGCTATTGCTCGAGGCCATGCTTGCGGCTGGCGCACTGGCAGCAGGTGCCATACCCATCGTTGCAACGGCGCCGACCGACGGCACCGCCGGCGCGGCGGCACTGCTGGAGGACGTTGTTGCTGGCGCCATACTCTTGCAATTGTTGGTGACCGTTTCCGTCAGATTCGGCACCGGCGTGGGGGTGACCAGACCTTCGGTCTTCGGCAGTGTCCCCACGATGATCGGGAACGTCACCGCGGTCTCGGAGCCGCTAACCGACGAGAGCGCATACGCCGCGAAGTCGACGTTGTGATCGAAGTTCGAGGGGACCGTCACGGTCGCGGTCCACGCGCGAGGATCCGTGCCGCTGCTGCCGGGCACTGCGCTCCCCAGGAACGTGCCACCCTGGTCGCGTTCGCCCAGGAACAGGTCAACGCTGGTGATACCCGCGCCGGACTGTGAAGCCGGATCGAAGGCTGTGCCAGAGATGACGTAAGAGCCGGCGTTGATGTTGTCGCCGGGGTTCGGGTTGCCGACTGATAGCTGTGGGCAGGATTGCACGGTGCTTGTGGTCGCCGTCTGTGCCGCTACGGGCAAAACGCTGATAGCTGCCAGAACCAGCGTGCAGGAAAGGCTGGCTGCGCCAACGACATGGCGCAGCCTGAAATGCGTGCCACTCATCCATCACTCCTTATGTGTTGTGACGGTCTGAATGTCTAGCACTGATTGGCGCGTACGCGGCAGAAATTGCCGCGTACGCGTCCGGAACCCCCGTTGCGCTTAGCGCATTCGCGCGCTTCGGCGCCAAAAATTCGCCGCGCGCGCAAACAAGACGTGGAGTTCTCAGGGCTTGTAGCGCGGGAAGACCTTCTTCGGCACGTTCTCGAAAATGTTCTTCTTGTCCTGATCGCTGAGCGAACCGATGCCCTCGATAACGGGCTTCAAGTCGTCCAGCATCTTGCCCGAACCGGGGTCGCGATACGAGCCAGTGCCTGGGTTCTCTGTGCCGTACATGCAGCGGTCGCTGCCGACGATGCGGACCAGCAGCTCGATGGCCTCAGGGTTGTACAGGACCGTGTCGAAATAGAATTTCTTGAGCTGGGCGTCAAAGCCACCTGACGACTCAAAGTGACGACCAAAGAACGCCCGGTATCGCCCAACCTGGTACGGCACCGCTCCGCCGCCATGCGAAACGATGATCTTCAGGTTCGGGAATTTGTCGAAGGTTTGCGAGGCCACCATCGAGATGATGCAGCGTGTTTCGGTCGTGATGAAATAGTTGGAGTACGTATCCCACGGATCCTTGCACGAGGCGGAGTGGATCAACGCTGGAATATCCAACTGGACCATCTTTTCGTAGAGTGGATACCAGTATTCGTCGCCCATGCCGGGTGTCGGCGTCCCCCCGCCTTCGTAGGGGTCCGGATTGATCATGATCCCGACAAATCCCAGGTCGTTGATGCACCGGTCGATCTCTTCGAAGGTATTGGTGATCGGTACTCCTGCACACTGCGGCAATCCGGCGACGCCGCGGTAGCGCGTTGGCGCCAGTTTCACGCTCATCGCAATCGCGTCGTTGTTGGCCTGGACCCAGTAGTGCACGATCTTTTCGGGTTTTTCGGAGTGCATCAGCTGGAACGGTCGCGGTGACAGAAACTGCACGTCGGTACCGACTTTATCCAGGTTATTGGCGAGGTGGTTCTTCACGGTGTTAGCCATGGCTTCCTCGTTCAATCCTGGATTGCCGCGACCGTGTGCACCCTTGGAGGCCATCAGACCGGCTTTATAGGCGTACAGGCTGGGTGGAGCGTTCGTGTGACCGTGGATGTCGATGATCATCCGTTGTTCAGTCCCTTCTGTATATTCGCGACTGAGGGTATTGGCGGTAGTTCGGTCGACTCTCCGCGAGTGGAACGGCGCGCAACCTGACGGATAGCCTGATCCACCAGGCCGAGAATGCCGTTCGGCATGAGATAGACCACCACCAGTAGCGCAAGTCCAATGTACAGGGCGGACTGGGAGGTAAGTCGACCGAGACTGTCAGTCAGGTAGCGCATGCCGGCAGCGCCGACCAGCGGACCCAGGATGACGTGTTCGGCGCCGCCTACCAGGGCATACAACAGACCGTTGAGCGAGTTGTTCAGACCCAGTAGATCCTGGGAAACGAACGAGTTATCGAGCGCATACAGCCACCCGGCGATGGCGGCCAGAAAGCCCGCCAGCAGCGTGAGCACCATGCGTTGCTGGCTGACGCGATAGCCCATCGCCGCGGCCCGCGCCGGGTTGCGTCCAATCGCCTGCGCCACACGACCGAATTGCGACGACAGGATGTACCAGCACGCGGCAACGCAGACCAGGATAACAGCGACGATGAAGTAGTAGAAGGCGTTACCGAGAAGTGGATTCAGGCCAAATGACGGCACCAGCCCGCCTTTTACCTGCAGGCCATTGTCGCCACCGGTGATCTGTGGCGCGACGGACGGGATGGCGCCCATGGCCAGAGTGGTGAGAAACGTCAGCATCATGTACTCGATTCCGGAGGCAACGTTGGTGTAGACGCCAAAGAGTGCCGCCATCACCAGTGCGGCGGCGACCGCCGCAATCAACAGGACCAGCGGATTGGTGGTGTTGTGATTGGTGAGAAACGCGACCGTGTAGGCGGAGAGGCCGAAAATCGCGCCAACGCCAATGTTGAACAATCTTCCAAATCCGGTAATCAACGCGACGGAAATTCCCAGGAGTCCGTAGATGAGGTAGATGCCGATCCGTTGCGAAAGGTTCTCCGTGACAAGCGGCAGGACCAGCGCCAACAGGAGCAGGATCGCGCTCAGCGCGGCGTACGTTCGGCGGCTCAGCCGGGCAGTTGCGCCGCGTGCGGTTGCGGCAGCACGCGTGAAGACGGCAGCCGGCTTGCCGCGCGAGCGGTACACGAGAATCGCGATCACCAGGAACAACGCAAAGACCTGGACCTCTACGGGTCGGAACCAGATGGAGCCAACGGCCTCGACTTCGCCCAAGAGCAACGCCACAAGGGCGGCGCCGCGGAAGTTGCCCATGCCGCCGGCCACCACCACGATGAACGCGTTCAAAATGACGTCCGAGCCGACCGTGGTGTAGACCGACACCACCGGCGCCAGCAGCGCTCCGGCGATTCCAGCAAGACCTGCTGAGAGAACGAAGGCGAGGAAATAGACTCTCGGTACGGGGACACCCAGCGCCGCCGCCATGGGGCGGTTTTCTGCCACCGCGCGGAGCCAGATGCCGTATCGGGTGGACTTCAGGAAGACATATCCGGCTGCAAGGATCGCTCCGCTGATGACGATGATGAGCAGGTTATAGACCGGGTAATCGATATTCTCCACCGGGATTCGCCACGGGACGGGAGCGGGCACCGAACGTGTTGTGGAGTTGAAGACGTTGGTGGCTAACTGCTGGAGGATCAGGCTGAGACCCAGCGTCGCCAGAAGAGGCAATGCGGTGGATCTTCCCAACAGCGGCCATACCATTCCGTACAGGATCGCGCCACCTGCGATACCGACAATGACTGCCGCGGCGATGACGCCCAGCAGAAAATTGCCCGTGGCTTGCAGCGTGAAAAACAGCGTGTAGCCACCCAGCATGAACAGCTCGCCCTGCGCGAAGTTGACGATGTCCAGCACGCCAAATACCAGCGCCAGCCCCGAGGCCACCAGCGCCAGGGACGACCCGACCACCAGACCGTTTAGCAGTTGCAGGACGATGTCATGCATGACGCATCACGCCCTGGGCCGCGTCACGACCGTGTGGAACACGTCCGTGCAGCGCGTTGCGCCCACCCTAGACGTGGCAGGAGTTGAACTTCGGAATCTGGTCCGCGGGAATAGTGGCCAGGATCTCCTCCTCTTGAGGTCCGGCGACGCGATAGACGTACTCCGTCTGTGCGCCCTGGTGATCCTGCGGATTCATGCTGATGGCTCCGCCTGGCGCGTCTGGGCCGAGCGGAATGTTGATCTTCTCGAGCGCGCCGATCAGCGCTTCCGTATCGGCTCGGCCGGTGAATTTGGCTGAGATCATTGCCGTCTTCAGCGCGGTCATCGCAGAGTACTGGTAATACGCTTCAAACGGCAGCGCCTTGTCGGCCCCGCCAAAGATGTTGGCCCAGTCCGGCTCCTTCTGGGCCATGTCGGTAAAGGCTTTGTCGTACGCCTCGCCGTACGGATTGTTCGGCGGCTGGCCCGAGATGTACGGCTGCGGCGCGGCCACCGAGCCCTTCAGGAAATCCGGGTAGGACCCGCCGTACACGTCGCGACCGGAGTTGCCAATGACCTGGATCTTCGGCGCAATGCCGTACTGTCCCAGTGCCAGAGAAACGCGTGTAAGGTCACCCGCGCCGAGCCCGTTGATAATGACACCGTTGACGGAGCCGTCGGTCGGAATCTTTGTCACGTACGGGGCGAGATTCGGTTCGTTTTGCGGGACCGGAATCGGTAAGGTGATTTGCGCACCCAGTGCGCCAAGCGCATCGGTGTAGGCTTTGAGCTGCGATTGGCCGTAGGCATAATCCGAGTACATCATCGCCCAGTTCTTGCCGTAGTTCTTGACGATGTAATCGACCAGCGGTCCGAGCGTTTGTCGACCCACCGGTTCGAAACGGAACGAATAACGGTTGCAGAACTGACTGGAGAACTCTTCAGCCGCACAGCCGAAGGTCGGCAGGTACACCACCTGGAGCTTGGCGACCAGCTGCTGGACGACCAGGCACTCGGAGCTGAGCACCGCGCCCATCAGTACGTCGACCTTGTCGTTCTGAATCAGCTGCGTGGCCATCTGACTTGCCTGGGTCGGATCGCTCTGCGGATCGACGTACACCACCTGGATGGGATGGCCGTTGATGCCGCCGGCCGCGTTGATCTGCTGGACTGCCAGGTCCGTGCCGATGTGCATGCCCGCGGCGATCGGCGCACTGGTCCCGTTGGCGTCGGCCTCGTAGCCAATCTTGATCGGCGTCCCGGTGGCTCCGCCGCCCGGCGCGGTTGGGGCCGCGGCCGCTCCAGAAGGGCTCGTCGGTGCGGGCGCAGCGGCTGGTGGTGTGCTGCACGCGGTGAGCCAGGCGGCAACCAAGACGACTGCCGGCACGGCTCGGAAACGATCCAACGTTCGTCTCACGATCTCTTTAGCCTCCCCAACGGTGTACCTGGCGATGGTATGTCACCCGAGACCTATTCGGTCAGCGGCCAAGCATCCACGTCGGCCACTTGGCGCCGTTCGTGCCTTCGCCTCCGAAACTCTTCGTGGTCCATGGTGGTCAACTCGACGAGGTCCTCGATATCGGCGGCTGTTGGACCATCGAAACCCGCCACGGTCACGCGCGGCTGGCGCACGTCTTCACACGCCAGCACCACCGCCAGTCCTTCGGATGTTTGCCCCCAGACGTACCCGCTGAGACGCATCTGCCGGGGCGTGTCCGAGATGCCAACGCGCACCACCTCCAGCGGACCACCCAATCGGGAGAGTGCAACGAGCATGGAGTCGGTCACCAGGGCGCGTGCGGCGAGACGCACCACCCCATCGACAACCGTTTCGGCATAGTCGTACGGTTCGACGTCGATAACGGGACCAATGCGTAAGCGAGAGCAGGCCAGGCGTTCCACCTGTTCGATGCGCCAGATGTGATGGTTGACGCCCCACGGCTCGCTGCCGACGTAGTTCCAGTTGCTCTCGCGCACGCGCCATTCCAGCTCTGGCGCATCGTCCTCGCCAAGTGAGTACAGTCCGCCGAGCTGCCGCTGGAGGGCCTCACTCACCGCAGCTTCGTGCACCCCCGCTTTCTGCGCGCGGAACTGAATGGTGAGCACCTGGAGGGTGTTCCCGGTTTGAGGTGAACGCGTTTCACCGGTCTCCGCCACGCTGGCGTTGAACTCCAGGTCGCCCGACCGAAACTTCACCTGCGCCAGAGCTCCGCTGAGGCGATGCGCGCGCCTTCGGCCATCGCCGCGAACTTGGCCCAGGCAATCTCGCCATTCCACACCCGCGAACCGACGCCGCAATCGGTACCCGCCACGACATTTTCTTTGCCAACCAGATTGGCGTACTGGATGAGTCGGTCGGCGATCATGCGCGGGTGCTCGACGATATCGGTAGCGTGACCGATCACGCCGGGCATGAGCGACTTTCCTTCGGGCAGCTTCACATCCTCGAAGACGCGCCACTCGTGCTGGTGGCGCGGATTCGCCGCCTCGATCGAGTACACCTGCGCCTTGACCTGGAGAATGACGTCGATGATGTCGGGCAGATCGATGTCGTTCTTGTGCGGCCCGAGGCCGCTTCCCCAACACACGTGGAGACGGATTTGCTCCTCGGGGATACCTCGCAACGCGTGGTTGAGAGCTTCCACGCGGAGTGTGGCATACGCCTGGTAGTCGGCCACGGACATGTCGGGAAACATCTGCCAACCATCCGGTAGATCCGGATCATCGATCTGCAGGTTGAGGCCCGCATCGGTGATGGCCTTGTACTCATAATGCATCGCATCTGCGAGCGCGAACAGGAAGTCCTGGTCGGAGGAGTAGTGCTGGTTGTAGAGCCAGTGCTCGACCGTTCCAGGCGCGACGGCAGGCAAAAATCCCTCCACGTCCAATCCGTCGAGAGCGCTCCGCATGTTGGCGACATCCGTGGCGACGGTGGCCTGACCGACGTACGTAATTGGGCCAGTGACAACCATGCGCTGGAGGAACGCGCTGGGAATGCCTGGCGTACCTGGCCGGTTGCGTCCGAAACCGCCGCCGCCTGTGGCGAAGAATTGTGGAAACTCGCGCAGGTCGCGCGCGTTGATGTTGCGCGGTGGTAACTGTGCGTCCTGAGCCGCTGGTGCGATGCCGCCGAGTCGGTCGCGGACGTAGTTGGTGAAATTGCTCTTGCTCAGCTCACCATCGTTGACGATGTCGATGCCAACCTCGGCCTGCTTTCGTACAACCTCTTTGACGGCGCTGGGGAGGTCCGTCTGATCCGCAGGTCGTGGCGCGGTCCCCGCGTGCGAGACGAGGATCCGATTCGTGCTCCTTCGCATGGCCTCGGAGGCTACACGACGCCGGAGGTTCCACCGTCCATGTTGATCGACACGCCGGTGATGTAGGTGGCCCGATTGGAGCACAGGAACGTGATGAGGTCGCCCACCTCTTCCGCCTCGCCGATACGACCGAGAGGAATGCCGACCTGCTTGGCGCGTTCGACGTAGTAGTCCTCGAGCGTGCCAGGACGGCCGATGCGCTCCCACTGGCGCTGGTTCTGGCCGCTCTTGATCAGGCCGATATTGATGCCGTTGACGCGGATGTTGTCGGCCGCCAACTCTTTCGAGAGCCCTTTCATCAAGGCCATCCCTGCCGCTCTGGACACTGAGGTTGGGTACGAGCGCGCACCAGGTTGTTTGGCAGCCAAATTCAAGAGGTTGACGATGCTGCCGCCACCCACTTTGCGCAGATGCGGGATGGCGGCGCGGGTGGCGCGAATGGCGCCGAACAATTTGAGCTCGAGGTCCGCCTGCCATGCCTCGTCAGTGATCTCCTCGAAGCGCATGGCGGCCGAGGTCCCCGCGTTGTTCACCAGGATGTCGAGCCGACCAAACCGGTCTACCGCCGTCTGGATGACGCGCTCGATGTCCTCCGTGCGGGTGACGTCGGCCTGGACCGGAACGATCTGCGCGCCAGTGGCTTCGGCCACTTCGGCCGCGGCCCGCTCCAGCACATCCGCGCGGCGGGCGCACACCACGACCGAGACGCCTTCACGCCCGAGCGAGTGTGCCGCCGCGCGGCCGATGCCTTCCGAGCCGCCGGTAACGACGGCAACCTTTCCCTTTAGCCCAAGGTCCACCTACTACTGGCCCTGGGCGTAGCGGGTGCCGCGGCCGAAGCCGCCCTCCGGCACCGATCGGACAGGTTTGAAGCCGCCGGTCGGGTGCTCGGTCGTACGGCAGTAGTGCCAGTCGTCGAGCGCACTCTGCCATGAGACATCCTTAGGCAGAATTGCCTGGCACGACCGCACCTGGTACAGCTCGGGGTCGTTGACGCCTGGCGGCGTGATGCCGCGCTCGCGGAACGCTTTGGCTGCTTCCAGCATGCGTCGGCGCACGCGGATGATGGTGGCGTCCGCCGTCCCGAGATGCTCCTTGGTGCGATCCATGATGGCGCTCATGCTGGTAATGACCGCGTCGTCCTGCGCCCGCACACTCGGGATGCCAGTGAAGCTCTTGGTCTTCTTGACTTCCTTGTTCATCAGGAAGTCGTTTTCCATGCACGCCTCTGGCCACCAATCGGCGAAGTATCTGCCGGTCTGGTGCGGCTTCATGGGCCCCACGCCGCCGATCAGTGCGCCGGTGTCATTGAGCTTCTGCTGCTTCGGCTTGCCAAAGGTCGCCATCGGCTGGCTGGGATGCCACCAGAGGCCCCAGTGCAGCGTGTGCTCGTCGTCGATCGGGACATACATCGAGAGCGGCACCGTGCCATCCTCGCCGCCGCCCGGGAACATGCCATAGACCGGGAACAGGAACTGCGTGGTGCGCCAGTAGTACACGTCGCCGACCTCTTCATTGCGACGCGCTGCGTACATGACGCCGTAGTTCGTGTCGACGATCTCCAGCCGGGCGCGACGGTCGGGCGCGTACAGGCCGTAGGACGGCGCATCGCTCGGGTCCAGACGCGAGTGCAGGAAATAAACGTGGGTGGTATCCAGCTCACCTTCGAGCGCCTGCATGAAGTTGCACTCGTAGATGGCCTTGTGTGAGTGCTGAAGCTGATTCTCCGGAACCTGGCACCACTCCCAGTTCGGCAGGCCTGGCGGGTTCTGCTGGTTGGGGCCCATGTAGATCCAGGTAATGCCACCCGCGTCAGCACCTCGATAAGCAGTGGCTTTGACCTTCTGTTTGAAATCTGACTCCGCGGGTTCATTGGGCATATCGACGCAGTTGCCCTCGGCGTCGAACTTCCAGCCGTGATAGACGCACCGCAGACCTGCTTCTTCGTTGCGTCCGAAGAACAGCGACGCGCCGCGATGGGGGCAGTTATTGGCGATGAACCCGGGCGTGCCATTGGTATCGCGGAACGCGATCAAGTCCTCGCCCAGCATGCGCACGCGCAATGGGTCGCCATCGGCCGTGAGCTCCCAGCTGTAGGTGCACGGCAGCCAGTACTCGCGCATCAGATCGCCCATCACAGTGCCTGGCCCGACGCGGCACAGCGTTTCGGTGTTTTCTTTGGACAGCATCGTTCAGGGAGCTCCCGCAAAAGGGTTTAGTGCTGACCTGTATGGTAGTGCGCGTCGCCTATCTTTTGAACACCGTGTCCCGATGGTCGCTCACCGCCGCGGCTGGCGCGGTGCTGCTCGCGGCGATCGCGGCACAACTGCTAACGCCGCCGCCCGCGTTCACGGCCGACTCGGGCATGGCGGGCTGGCCGCGGCTCATCGTCTACGCACTTGCGGGCACGCTCCTGGCCGTAACGGCCGCACCCGCGTGCCTCTCGTGGCGCATCTCCCCAACGCACGTGACGCGACGCGCGTATCAACTGCTTGGGCTCGGGGCGGCCGCGAGCGTGCTGGTCACTCTCGTCAACCTGCAGCGCCTGCGCACCGACATTGCCGATCGGCTTGGCCCAGCGCTGTGGCTGATCTCCATGGGATTGCTACTCGCCTACTGCGCGTTTCCGGTGTCGCGGCGCATCGGTTGGACCAGCGCGTGGCCACACCGAGAGAAGGTCGCCCGATATGCGTGGTTTGCGCCAGCCTGCTTTGTCGCGTTGCTGGCCATTGCCGCGGCCATTCGGCTGCCCGCGCTCGGCGATATTCCGCAGGGCATCAACCCCGACGAGGGCGATCGCGCCACCACCTCGATCGACCTGCTCAACGGTCTTGGGCCGCCGTCGTGGTTCGACTCAGGCTGGTTTTTCATCAACATGATCTATTTCCGCGTACTGGCCGCCAGCCTGGCGCTGTTCGGAACCAACGTCGCGGGCGGCCGGATGCTGACTGCGCTGACGGGCATCGCCTTCGTCGGAGTCATCGGCTGGCTCGGCTGGCGCAACTTCGGTCCACGCATCGGTCTGCTTGCGGCCGCGTTCGCCACTGGCTTGCAATTGAGCATCCAGCACAGCCGCCTCATTACGGAGGCGGGTCCAACCGCACTGCTGTGGGCCATCTCCATCGGCGGCTTTCTCGACGGGGCACGCTCGGGCCGTGCCTGGTCGTGGGTACTGGCGGGCCTCTGCGGCGGCCTGAGCCTGTACTTCTACCCCTCTGCTCGATTGTGGGCGGTTGGTGCGGTACTCACGTGCGGCTTGATCCTCGCGTTTGTGCGAAATCGGCGGGTGCTGATTGGCGTCGCGCTTGCGGCACTCGCGTCGCTGGTCGCCACGATGCCGTTCCTCGTCCACCTCAGCCAGCACCCCGACGAGATCACCGGCCGCTACGCCCAGACGGCCGTGGTTGATCCGCGCAACCAGGAGCGGCTCGCCTATTTGCAGCCGCCCGAGCCTCTGCCAGCACTCCTCGCGCTGCAGCTCGAACGCAGCATCGGCATGTTCGATCGCTACCCCGACGGGGGCGGATTCCTGCCAACCGAACGGCCGGTCTTCGGTGCGCCGCTCGCACAGCTCACGCTGATCGGGCTTGCCTTTGTACTCGTGCGGGGCCTGCGGGACCTGCGCCTGGCGATCCTCTCGGTGTGGTTCTGGCTCGGCCTGAGCGGCGTGGCGCTGACGGTTGAAACGCCCGATTACCTCCGCTCGGTGGGGGTCCTGCCATCGTTGTGCTTCGTCCTGGCGCTCGTGCTGGTGGAGTTCCTGGATCGCGTGCAACCGCTGCTTACCACCGCCAGGCGAGAGCTGTGGTCGGGCCTGCTGCCAGCGGGCGCCGCCGCGATCCTGCTGGTTCCGCAGGTCGGTGGCTACTTCGGCGCTTTTCGCAACATGCCGTCGCCGTGGGCACCCGAAACGCACGAAGGCCAGGTTGTCGCTGCCCTCGGCGCAAGCGGACCCGTGTATTCGATCGAGATGCAGGAGCATACGGTCAACTCTGGCTGGGTGCGTCTGCTGGCACCGAATGCTGAACGTGGGCGCGTGCCGAATCCCGGCCGCGAGGTGCCATTCCTCCCGCCAATTGGTGTCGAGGCGGACTCGGCGACGCAGCGGCCGAATTTTTTCCCCGACACGGGTCAGGGCTTCAGCATTCTGATGACGCCGGATCCGAACCAGAGGCCGTATTTGCCGCTGCTGCAGCAGCTCTATCCTGGCGCCGTCATTGGCGACGGTGGGGGCGACCAGCGCCAATCCATCGAGGTCTCCTCTTCGGCGCTGGCGGCGGCCGATGGCGTGACCGTGTCCGACTCTCAAGGCGGCGTTTACGCGGTCGATACGTTCGGCACGGTGCCATCTGCGGTTGCGCTGCCAGCAACATTGACGTGGCGCGCAGGCGTGCGTCTCGGGGCCACCGGTAACTACACGCTCACTGCCTCAGGACCCACGCAGCTCCAGCTCGGTCTCGACGAGGTTGTGGTTACCGACCACGCTGGTACGGCGAACGTCTACGCGGCGGGCGGCGTGCACTTCGTGGAGCTGTCCGCCAACGTGACAGCCGCCACCGACGGCATCTCCCTGGCCGTGAATGGGGCCGAGCCAGGGCTACGTCAGACGTACCGCTTGATGGATGCGCCGTGGGGCCTGCTAGCGCGCCTCACACGGCCGACCGGCACCGCCGCCGACGTGTACCTGGACTCCATGGTCTCTATGGCCTTCTGGGATCCTGAGCTGGCGGCAGTGCAGCCGCCGAACCAGCTGGTTTGGTCTGGCTCACTGGTGGCGCCCACGTCGGGGACGTACCGTTTCGCATTCGCATCCGAGGACGCCATGAACCTGGAGTTGGATGGCCAGCCCTTGGATGTAGTGACGCTGAGGCCCGACGATTGGCGCACGCTTGGGCTTGGCTCGACTGTGCAGCTGGATGCGGGCGCGCATCGCGTGCGGGTGGTGCTCGATGTGACGCACAGCGGCCGCGAGCTCGCGCGCTGGAACTGGGTGCCGCCTCAGCCGTCCGGCGCCGTAGACGCCGACGCCGCCTGGAGCGTAGTCCCGCCATGGGTCTTGCGCCCCGACGCGCCTGTGGCTGTCCTTCCATGACACGTTTCGCCTCTTCCACGGACGTAATGTGTCTCACCACGGACTTGAGGTCTCACCACGGGGGTGATGTCCTACACGGGCATGATTCCTCACCCAGTAACGGTCCTGACCAAGGTGGAATCCTATCCA
>JAFAZN010000446.1 GCA_019239775.1 Chloroflexota bacterium | reverse complement strand
CCGTTCGCGTCATAGAAAAGCGGAGTGTCGCCATTCCACAGGCTCTGGTGCGTGTGCATGCCCGAACCGTTATCACCAAAGAGCGGATTCGGCATGAACGTGGCCGTGTACCCGTTGCGATAGCACACGTTCTTGACGATGTACTTGTACTTCAGCACCGAGTCAGCCATGCGAACGAGCGTGCCGAAACGCATGTCGATTTCAGTCTGACCGGCGGTGCCCACCTCGTGGTGGTGGACCTCAATTTTGATGCCGGCCTTCTGCAACTCCAGCACAATTTCGCTGCGCAGGTCCTGCAGCTTGTCCATCGGCGGGACCGGGAAATACCCCTCTTTGTAACGCGGTCGGTAGCCGAGGTTTGGCGCCGAATTGCGGCCGCTGTTCCAAATACCTTCTTCGGAATCGATCTCGTAGAAGCCGGAACGTTGATCCTGGCCGAAACGAATGGAGTTGAAGATGTAAAACTCAACTTCGGGACCGAAATACGCCGTGGTCGCGATGCCGCTTTCTGTCAGAAAGCCTTCAGCTTTTTTTGCGACAAAGCGTGGATCGCGACTGTAGCGCTCCATCGAGCCTGGCTGGATAACATCGCAAATGACCGACAGCGTCGGAATGGTGCAAGCGGGGTCCAAGAAGACCGCGTCCGGATCAGGCAGCAGCAGCATGTCCGACTCGTTGATCTTCTGGAATCCACGAATGGACGAACCGTCGAAGCCGATACCGTCGGTGAACAGATCCTCGACGAAGTCCTCGACAGGGATCGAAAAGTGCTGCCACAAACCGGGCAGGTCGATGAACTTGAAGTCGACGATCTTGACGCCCAGGTCTTTGGCCTGAGCCAGGACGTCTCTGGGCGAGGTCTTCGGCTCGGCGATTTTTGGCCCAACGGCAATGGCCATACGGCTGCAACTCTCCTTCTTCGTCTATCCACTCTCACCGTCGTCGCTGGGCGGGGCGCCAACAACGCCAACGTGCGCTCCTTCTACGACGCCGGCCCGCGCACGCGCAAACCAGCGTGTCCCGCAGGGGCGATTGTCCTCGGGCCAGCGTGAGGCATGCCCCGGACCGAGTGCCCTAACGTTAACGGGCTCGGTTTGTGCAGAGTGCACAATCGGGGGGATGTATCACAATCAAACGAACGTCGTGCCAAAGTACGAGCCGTTAGCTGATTTTCTGCAGGGCTTGCCAACAATGCAGAAGCAGGTCACGCTTGGCTTCAAGCGGCTCGAGGAGCTGCTCGGCGAGCCGCTGCCTCCTTCGGCCCTCGAATACGAGCAGTGGTGGCGCGGCGGGCGGGTCAAGCGCGGGCGCATCGACGCCAACTGGCAGGACCAGGTCCAGCAGCGCGCCTGGGAAGGTGCCGGCTGGACGATCGAGGATCTCGACCTGGTGCTGAAGAACGTCACGTTCCGTCGATTGTGAGGCGCCTGCGAGCGGTCACATTCGACTTCTGGAGCACCCTCGTGGACGGCACGATCACGCCCCAGCGCACGGCCGATCGTCTCGCGCGGCTGCACGCGGCCATCGTGGGTGCTGGCCACGCCGTGACACCAGACGACCTCAAGCAGGCCTTCAACTTTTCGCTCGAGCGAGTGTTCTCGAGTTGGCGTGAGTCGCTGGAAGATATCGGACCACCCGGTCGCTGGGCCGAGTTGGCGCACATTCTCGGCATTCCCGAGGGCCTGGTCCCGTACGAGGTGGTCGAGAAGGCGTACGAGGACATCACCCTGGAGCCGCCACCCGAGGCAATGCCGTATGTGCGCGCAGCGCTCGATGCGATGCAGGAGGCGGGCTACAAGCTCGGCGTGATCTGCAACACCGGGATGGCGGGCGGTCGCGTATTACGACAAGTGCTGGCGCATCACGGCTTGCTCGAGTACTTCGTGACGACGGTGTTTTCGAACGAGTTTGGCTGGTCCAAGCCGCACCCTTCGATCTTTTTGCACGCGCTGTCAGAACTCGGCGGCATCGCGCCAAACGAAGCGATGCACGTTGGCGACGTCGAAGAGCTCGACGTCGAAGGCGCGCGCCGGGCGGGGCTGTACTCGGCCCTGTATGCGCCCGAGCCTTCTGAGGACATCACAACCGATGCCGACTTCGTGGTCCGTGATTGGCGCAACTTCGGCGCACAGGTGAGGCGATTTGTGATGCCGGACGCCGCCGAAAAATAATCATCCTATCAGAACACCTGTGCTACTATCGCGTCAACCGATGACTGAGGCCGTATCTGTACTGGATCCGCTCGAGAACGTCCGCGCCTGGTGGGATGAAGACGCCGACGTTGATCCGGACGCCTATGAACCACCTGAGGTCGAAGACGCCGCGCCCGAGGCGCTCGAGGAAGCAGCGCAGCCCGCGCAGGACTTCGTGCATCTGCACGTGCATAGTGAGTTTTCGCTGCTGGATGGCCTGTCACCGGTTAAACGCATCGTCGAGACCGTCAAGCGGCAAGGGATGCGCTCGGTTGCGCTCACTGATCACGGCAACCTGTATGGGGCGATTGACTTCTACACCTATGCAAAGAACTCGGGCATTAAGCCAATCGTCGGCGTTGAGACGTATGTCAGCCCGCGCGGGATGTCGGACAAGGGTGGCAGCCAGGATCGCAACTATTTCCACCTGGTGCTGCTGGCCAAGAACATCGAGGGGTATCAGAACCTGCTCAAGCTTGTCTCACGCGCCAGCCTGGAGGGGTACTACTACAAGCCGCGGATCGATCGGGCGCTGTTGGCGGAGCATGCGCGCGGTCTGATCGCGCTGAGCGCGTGCTACAGCGGTGAGCCGTCGCGGGCGATTTTGGAAAACGATCCGCAGCGAGCGAAAGAAGCGGCGGGCTGGTATCGCGAAGTCTTTGGTGAGGACTATTTCCTCGAGCTACAGGACCACGGGAACTCCGACGACCAGGTCGTGAATGCCGGCTTGATTGAGCTGAATAAGCATCTCGGTATTCCGCTGGTTGTCACCAACGACAGTCATTACACGATGGCGTCTGAGGCGGCAGCGCAGGACGTGTTGTTGTGCGTGCAAACCAACAGCAATGAGCAGGATCCCAGGCGGATGCGCATGGAGCCGTCTGGCGCGTTCTGCCTGAAATCGCCCGCTGAAATGTGGCAATTGTTCGGCCACATCCCGGACGCACTCCGCAACACGGTCGCGATAGCCGAACGTTGTGATCTGCAGTTGGAGTTCGGCCGGCTGAGTTTCCCTGCGCTGGACCACATTATTCCGAACGGCCAGACGCCGCAGGCGTTTTTGGCGCGCACCTGTGAAGACGGCCTCCGCCGACGGTACGGAGCCACTCTCGCAGATGCGCACTGGCAGCGCTTGCGCTATGAGCTCGATGTTGTCGAGAAAACGGGGTTTGCCGCGTACATCCTGTTCGTGTGGGACTTTGTCGACTGGGCGCGTAAACGCGCAATCCCCTGCGGACCGCGCGGTTCGGCGGCCGGCAGCATCATCCTGTACTGCCTGGGCATCTCGGACCTGGACCCGGTGCGTTACGGACTGACGTTCGAGCGATTTCTGAATCCAGAACGCATCCAGATGCCCGATATCGACATGGACTTCGCCGACGATCGGCGTGACGAAGTGATCCAGTACGTCATCGACCGGTACGGGCGCGAGCGCGTCGCGCAGATCATCACTTTTGGGCGGCTACTTGCGCGGGCTGCCATTCGTGATGTCGGCCGCGCGCTGGATTACCCGCTCAACGAAGTCGATCGGGTCGCGAAGCTGATTCCGCCGATTCCGATCGGACTCAAGCTGAATGATGCGCTCGAGCAGAATCCTGAACTAAAAGCGCTCTACGATGGGCAGCCGCACATCAAGCGGCTGATTGACACGGCGCGAAGCGTGGAGGGCGTGGCACGTCACGCAGGCACCCACGCGGCGGGCGTGGTGGTTGCCGATCAGCCGCTGACCAACTACGTCCCTCTTCAACGCGCCACGCGCGGCGACAGCGCGATGACCCAGTACGACATGAAGGTGCTGGACAAGATTGGCCTGCTCAAGATGGACTTCCTGGGCCTGGCCAACCTGACAATGTTGTCCAAGACCTTGGACAACATCAAGCAGCGCCATGGGATCGAGCTGGACCTCAGCAGCATTCCGCTCGACGACAAGCCGACCTACGCCATGCTTGGGCGCGGCGAAACACGGACCGTATTCCAGCTTGAAGGTTCAGGTATGACGCGGAGTGTGGTGGACCTCCAGCCTTCGACGTTGGATCACCTGGCCGCGCTGGTCGCGCTGTACCGACCCGGACCGATGGCGCACATCTCCAGCTACATTGCTCGCCGCGAAGGTCGCGAAGCACCGACGCCACCGGATCCGAGCCTGTCTGATGTGCTGGAGGAGAGCTACGGCATCATCGTCTACCAGGACCAGGTACTCCAGGTCGTGCGCAAGCTTGCGGGCTACAGCCTGGGTCAGGCCGATGTGCTGCGGCGCGCGATGGGCAAGAAAGAAAAGGACGTGATGGCCCGCGAAGGGCCGAAGTTCATCGAAGCCGTCGTCGCCAATGGCTATCCAAATGCCACCGCTGAGCTGGTGTGGGAGCTACTCCAGCCGTTTGCTGGATACGCGTTCAATAAGGCCCACGCATACTGCTACGCGCTGGTGGCGTACCAGACGGCGTATTTGAAGGCGAATTATCCGGTGGAATGGTTTGCGGCGGTGCTGTCGACCATCGCAGCGGACACCGACAAGGTTGTTGGAGTGGTTGGCGAATCGCGGCGACTTGGAGTCGAGGTGCTGCCGCCCGATGTCAACGCGTCGGGCCTTGACTTCCGTGTCGAGGAACGTGGCATCCGCTTCGGACTCGGCGCCGTCAAGAATGTGGGCGAGGGCGCGGTGGAGCTGATGGTGCGTGAACGCGAGACCAACGGCCCTTACACGTCGCTGGAGGAGTTCTGCCGACGCCAGGAGCTGCACACGGTCAACAAGCGGGTGCTGGAGTCGCTGATCAAGTGCGGGGCCATGGATGGGCTTGGCCAGCGTGAAGCGCTGCTGGACTCCAAGCGGCTCGACTCCGCGATTGCCGCGGCACAGATCGATCAACGTGCCGCGAGCACTGGCCAGACATCGCTGTTCGACATGTTCGGGGCATCGGACGAGCCTGCGCCGGTGGTGGTGGCCGTTCCCAGTGGAGCCTTCGACGTCTTGCCAAGAGATCGCGCGCTGTGGGAGAAGGAAGTGCTCGGCTTCCAGTTCGGTGACCATCCGTTCATGGAGGCTGCCGCGTGGCTGAACGGACAGCTCTCGCATGACACCTCACAGCTCACCGCCGAGCTCACTGGCGAGAAGGTGCGCGTGGCGGGTCTGGTTACTGGCGTACGGCGCATTCTGACCAAGACGAAGTCGCAAATGGCCGTGGTCACGTTGGAGGACCTGCACGGATCCATCGAGGCGGTGGTATTCCCGCGAGTCTACGAACGAGCGGGCGCGGAGGTGTTCCGCGAGGATGTGATTCTGGTGATTGAAGGCAAAGTCGATACGCGCAGCGAGCGGCCGCAACTTGTCGTAGATCGCGCGGAGGTGTGGACCGCTCCAGCGAAGGGGACACCACCGCCATTGCCGCCCAAGGTGAGTCCCCCGCCACCGCCGGCACGGAGTGCTGCTGAGGCCAATGGGTCTGCCACCACCAACGGAACTGGCAGCAATGGGCACGCCCCAAATGGGTCCGCCAGCAACGGACATGCGGCCAACAGCTCCAACTCTGGCGCGGCAAAGGCGTCAAACGGCTCAAACTCCAACGGGTCGAACGGCTCGGACTCCGGCGCCTCGAACGGCTCCAACTCCAGCGCGCCGAATGGCTCCAACGGATCCGCGGAGCCTCCGGCGCCGGCTGGAGAACGCCGCGTGCTGCGCGTAGTCGTACCGCGAAGCGGTGACGACAACGCCTGTCTGAGGCTGTTGGAGCAACTGCACGTCCTGGTGGAACGTTTCCCTGGACCGGACGAGGTCCGACTGGTGCTGCACGATCGCGGCGGTGCGCAAGTTGCGCTGGAGGGCACCGACATTGCCGTCCGCCACTCCAGCGAGCTGGAAGCCCAGGTGCGCACGCTGGTCGGCGAACGCAACCTGGAGGTGATGACCAGAGCCTAGGCCAAGCCCGGGGCTAGCCCAGGGATAGACCAGCACTAGGTCAGGGCTGAGCCGTGTAAGCCGAGAACTTGCTCGCACGACGCCGCCCGGCTGGAGAGAGCGTCCGGTTCGCTGAGCTAGGCGATAGCTGCGCTCGGGCAGCCTAGGATAGCTCGGCTAGGAAATAGCGCGGCTGGCGCCGACCAGGCGCGGCGCCCAGTAGCCATCCCACAGTGCGCTCACGGTGACGCCGTGGCGTTCGTCGGCGGCGTGCACGAATTGGCCGTCGCCCAAATAAATACCGGTGTGACTGAGACCGGCGCGATAGGTATTGGCAAACACCAGCACGTCGCCGGGCTGTAGGTCATCCGCGTTCACGCGGTCACCGCTGGCGAGTTGGCCGGCTTCGTTGTGGGGCAGTGCGACACCGAATTGCGAATACACCCACATGACGAAACCGGTGCAATCGAATCCGGAAGGCGACGAGCCACCCCAACGGTACGGGCTGCCGACGTACTGTTCTGCGAAGTCCGCGACTTCGGCGCCTGGATCGGCGGTTGGCGCAGGCTGCGGAGCTGAAGCGGGGGTGGGGGTGGACGTCGACATCGACGTGGGTGTGGACGTCGATGTGGATGTCACATTGAAGATGGAATTGGACAAAGCCGCGCCTGCGGACTGTTGAACAGGTGCATCAAGCGGAGCCGCCAATGCGCTGCTGGCAGTTGCGGGTGCGGTTGCGGAAGACACCAGCACAAAAATGCAGGCGCAGGACATGGCTATTTTGCGGGCAAACGGAAACACGCTAGGGGGCACGGCGCCAGGATCTCCTCGCGGGATCAAGTGATATGAAGCCGAACGTGTGGCGCGAGCGGAGCGCGCGGACCGACGAAAACAGCCAGGTCCGGCGACCGAATACGTTATTCGCGCCGAGCTACGCTCGGTGGGCCATCGGCATCCGACGGCGCGGGAATAGAGTAGGTCGGCGCTGGTTCCGCGCCGCGTTGGGCTTTATAGGCCCGCCTTCCAGATGAGGCAAGCCGAGCCGCAAAAACAAAACGGTTCAAACCGTTACGCCGGGATCACGGTCCGGTCGAATTTTGGTTGATTTGCTTTGATAGATACACTCCGGTAGACGTGGATCTTGAAACGTTCGAGCGCACAGCGGTGGAGCTTGCGCGCGCGGCAGGCGAGAAGGCGCTCACGGCATTCCGCGCCACGGTCACGCTGGAGTTCAAGGGCAAGAAACAGGACAACCCGGTGACCGTTCTTGATCGCGAAACGGAGACGTTTCTACGGAGCGAGCTCAGAAGCGCGTTTCCGGAGCATGGGCTGCTCGGCGAGGAGCATGCCGACGACATCTCGGCTGACGCGCGCTACGTCTGGGTCATCGACCCGATTGATGGCACGATGAACTTCGCGTCGGGGCTGCCGCTGTTCGGGATCTCGATCGGGCTGCTGGACAGCGGTGCACCAGTCTGCGGCTGCATCTGGGTGCCTGTTGGCCCGACGTTGCAATCTGGCGTCTACCACGCACGGGTTGGTGGCGGCGCCTGGTTCGACGACCAGCCGATCCGCGTTTCCAGGGCAGAGGATGAACGCGGTCAGATCATGGCCACGCCCGGCGGCTACCTGCGCGCTTTCAGGTTTCGGCGACCTGACAAGACCTGGCCGCGGCCAATGCGCGCGCTGCCCGATCAGCGCACCACTGGCTCATGCACGGCCGAACTGGTGCTCATCGCCAGTGGCGCGCTGCGCGCCGGGGTGTTCATCAAGCCGAGCATCTGGGACGTGGCGGCCGGGCTGGTCATCGTGCGCGAGGCGGGCGGGGCGGTGCTCACCTGGCGCGAGGGCAACTGGCACGCGTTCGAGCGCTTCGAGGCGGCTCCGCCAGATTCGGGCAAGGGGCCGGCGGCACTCCGGCACTGGGGGCGGCCTTTACTGATTGGTGCGCCAGATGCGGTGGAGCGGCTCACGGCGCGGATGGCGTGGCACCCGTGGAACAAGCTGCCAAGACCT
>JAFAZN010000396.1 GCA_019239775.1 Chloroflexota bacterium | reverse complement strand
GACATTTAGATAGAAGCCGCTCTCAGATGGTTCCCAGCCAAAGAACACCACCCACGAGCCGTGCCGATACCACCGCCGACTCATCGCAGTACCATCTTTACAGCCTCACAGGAGAGTACTAAACCGTGCTGAAGGTCGAAGAGAACGAACTGATCACCCGCGTTGGGCCTGGTACCCCAATGGGCAACTTCATGCGCGAGTACTGGGTGCCTGCGCTGCTGTCCTCAGAGGTAGCCACGCCTGATTCAGATCCAGCGCGCATCATGCTGCTCGGCGAGCAGTTGATCGCCTTTCGCGATACCAACGGCAAGGTCGGTCTGATCCAGAACAATTGCCCGCACCGCGGGGCGAGTCTGTTCTTCGGACGAAACGAGGAAGCAGGCTTGCGTTGTGTGTATCACGGCTGGAAGTTCGACGTTGAGGGCAACTGCATTGACATGCCGAATGAGCCCGCCGAGTCGGACTTCAAACAGAAGGTCAAGGCCGTAGCCTATCCCACGCACGAGCGCGGTGGGGTGGTCTGGGCGTACCTCGGTCCGCGCACAACTCCACCTCCGCTGCCAGACCTGGAAGGCAACATGCAGCCCGAGTCCGGCCAGTTCGTGCGCGCGACGCAGCTCCCGTGCAACTGGCTGCAGATCCTCGAAGGCGACATCGATACCACCCACGTCGGCTTCCTGCACTACGGCGGGCTCAAAGCCGAAGACCAGATTCAGGGCAGTTTCTCGGAGTACCAACTGCGCCAGAAGCAAGCCCACTTCGAGGTCATCGACACCGAGGGTGGCGCGGCCTACGGCGCGCGCCGGCCAGGCCCCGACGGTCAGGCGTACTGGCGCATCGCCCAGTGGTGCTTTCCGTTCTATACGTTCACACCGCCAGGTGTGCTCGGCACGAAGAAGGGTGGCGGGGCGCGCGTCCCCATGGACGATACCCACACCATGACGTTCACCATGACCGGCGGCGGCCGCAATCGGCCCACCAGGCCACAGCCGGGTAATCCGTTCTTCCTGCAGCCGATGCAGCCGAACACGACCGACTGGTTCGGCCGCTTCCGCCCTGTCCAGCAGCCAGACAACGACTATCTGATCGATCGTGAGGCGCAACGCGGCAAGACGGGTTTCAACGGCTACACCGGCATCACCGGCGTCGGTATGCAGGATGCGGCCATGACCACGGGCATGGGCAGCATCTACGATCGCTCCCAGGAGCACCTTGGCACCACCGACGCGATGGTCATTCGCGTCCGCCGCCGCCTCATCGCCGCGGTCCAGGCGCACATGCAGCATGGCATCACGCCGCCAGGTGTCGACGATCCTGAGATCTACCGCGTTCGTTCGGGTGGTGTGTTCCTGCCGGCGGATGCGGACTGGGTCGAGGCCACGCGCGAGCTGCGCCAGGCCTTCGTCGAACACCCGGAGCTGGATCCCGCGCTCAACGGTCCGCTGTGATCCGAAAGGGGGCTTCCCAATGAAGCTCGAGGACTATCTCGCAATTCCCTACCGGTTGGTGGCCTACTCAGCGGAGGGGCCCGACGGAAACTGGCGCCGCTTTGCCGCCTACCCTGAGATCGGTGTGGTCAGCGAAGCCGATACGCCGTGGGAAGCCCAGGAGCTCCTGGAGGAGCAGCGCGTTCGGTACATCATCGATCACGTCCAGCGCGGCGAGCCGATCCCTGTCCCTCGTCCACCCCTGAAGTCCCTGACGACGGTGTTGGACCTGGAGCGCCTCGGCTTCGCCAAGTGGCTGGTCGAAACCCAACAGCTCAACGAAGGACAGTAGGCCCCAAATGATGAAGGTCGCCATCGTCACTGGCGGAGGCAGCGGGATCGGCCGCGCCTCCGCTCTCGCGTTGGCCCGCAACGGTTTCTCGGTGGTGATCGCGGGCCGCCGCAAGGATGCGTTAGAGGAAACCGCCCGAATGGCGGGCGAAGCGCCCATCGACCCGTTCCAGGCGGACGTGTCCGATCCAGCCCAGGTCGAGGCGCTGTTCGCGCATACCAAGGACAGGTACGGCCGCCTGGACGTGCTCTTCAACAACGCGGGCCGTGGTGCGCCTGGCATCAACATGGAGGACCTGACCGCGCAGCAGTGGCTGGACGTGGTCGGCGTCAACCTGAACGGTGCGTTCTTCTGCACCCAGCAGGCCATCAAGATCATGAAGGATCAGGATCCGCGAGGCGGGCGCATCATCAACAACGGCTCGATTTCAGCGCACGCACCGCGACCGAACTCCGCACCCTACACGGCCACCAAACACGCCATTACCGGGTTGACCAAGGCGACGTCGCTGGATGGTCGCAAGTATGACATCGCCTGCAGCCAGATCGACATCGGCAACGCACTGACGGATATGACGCGCGTGTCCAGCGGCGGCCAGCTGCAGCCCGGCGGTCAGGTGGTACCCGAGCCGCGCATGGACGTCGAGCACGTCGCGCAGGCGATCGTGTTCATGTCGAGCCTGCCGCTCGAGAGCAACGTGCAAACGATGACCATCATGGCAACCAAGATGCCCTTCGTGGGGAGAGGCTGATCCCATCATTCCGGGGTTCGGTGCGGAGCCCTGATTACTTTTGGTCCGTGTGACGGAGCGCTCGAACCCGTGTCACAACAACCCTCTCGGAGGTAGCCACAGGAACAATGCCATTTAAGATCCAACCCCATAATCGCCTTCAGGAGTGGGTCGCAGAGGAAAAGGGCTACTTCCGTTCGGAAGGCCTCGACTATGTCTTCCACTTCTCAGGCTCACCCGATGGTGTGGGCGTCGGCCGCAACTACCGCCTGAACGGCAATGGCAGTGTCCAGTCCACCGAAGAGGTGAAGTCCGGCGCCTTCGAGACGATGGAAGCCGGCCGCACCTGCGACATCTCCGCAGCGTGCCACTGGGCAGTGAACATGGCCGCCTCAGGCCAGCACGGCAAGATGTGGGGCCATGCCTACTCGGTCACTCCTGCAGGTATCTACGTGGCAGCTGATTCCGATATCCGCAAGCCCGAAGACCTTCGCGGACGTGAGGTTGGAGTCGGCTACCACTCTGGCAGCCACTTCTCTGCGCTGCAGGCGCTGGAACCACTCCTCGAGGTGGAAGACGCGAAACTCAAGTTCATCGGCTCGCCGAACGACCGCGTGGCACAACTGCTCGACCGCCGTATCGACGCCGCGAATGTCTTTGGGCTCCAGTCGTACATCGTCGAGCAGCAGGGCTTCCGCAAAGTGGTCGACACGACCTTCATGATCGGCTTTCTGATTTCAGGCGAAGACGTCGAGATGGACGACGTGGAGAAGTACTTCCGCGCGCTCCAACGCGCCCAGCGCGACATCGACGTGGAGCACCAGCGCTATACGCACTATTTCCTGCGCGAGATGGCCGACGAGTTCAAGCCACTGGTGGACGTACGGGCGTTCGGTCCTGGCGAACGGATCGTGTTCGAGCCGTACACGCAAGAGGTCTACGAGCAGACCCACCGCTGGATGAAAAAGCTAGAGCTTTTCCCGCAAGAGCAGCTCGGCGAAGCCAACTACCAAACCGCGGTGCTGGTGTAGGCCTGCCCACGCACGAGGATTGCAGGGATCGACCCAGTAGTACTTCGAACAGTCCTCCCTTTGTGGTTACTTACTTCCATAGGTCCAACCCTTGTGGTTGTTTCACTTCCAAAGGGAGCGAAGCGGTCACCCAAGGAACGTCATCCACCTAGGAGCGCCATAGCGTGTTAACCCAGGAAGAAAATGAGCTCATTTGTCGCGTTGGCCCCGGCACCCCGATGGGCAACATGTTCCGCGAGTACTGGCTGCCTGCCCTCCTGACCGAGGAGCTTCCCAACCCCGACTCCGATCCAGTCCGCGTCCTGATGCTGGGCGAACAGCTGATCGCCTTCCGCGATACGAACGGTAAAGTCGGCCTGCTTCAGAACAACTGCCCCCACCGAGGCGCGAGCCTCTTCTTCGGCCGCAATGAAGAGTCAGGCCTGCGCTGCGTATATCACGGCTGGAAGTTCGACACGGCTGGCAACTGCATCGACATGCCCAATGAGCCCGCCGAGTCCGACTTCAAACAGAAGGTCAAGGCAACCGCGTACCCCACGCAAGAACGAGGTGGAATCATCTGGGCTTACCTCGGGCCGCGCAAAACGCCACCACCGTTGCCTGACCTGGAAGGCAACATGCTGCCCGGCGCCCAGGCCTGGGCTTACCAACAAAACGCGAACTGGTTCCAGATCCTCGAGGGCCACATCGACACCGCCCACGTGAGCTTCCTGCACTACGGCGGGATCCAGCCCGAGGACGTGCCGCAGGGCAGCTTCTCCGAATATCAGCTGCGGCAGCGGCATGCGCACTTCGAAGTGATCGATACCGAGGGTGGCGCCTCGTACGCTGCCCGTCGGCCGGCGCACGACGGAACCGTCTACTGGCGCGTCGCCCAGTGGATCTTCCCGTCGTTTTCGATGGCGCCTCCAGGTGTGCTGGGGCTGGGCAAACGCAATGCGTGCGAGGTCCCGCTGGATGATCACCACACCATCACGTATCAGATGTCGGTGAGTCGCGGGCGACCTGGTGGCAACGGACCCAACGCCACCTTCAACCCGATTCAGATGCAGCCGCGCACCACCGATTGGTACGGGCGCTGGCGCCCGATCGTTCAGCCCGACAACGATTTTCTCATTGACCGATCGGTGCAACGCGCCAATTCCGGACCGAGCGGATTTACAGGCATCAGCGGCATCGCGATGCAAGACGCTGCGGTGACTTCGAGCATGGGGCCGATCTACGACCGCAGCAAGGAGCGCCTCGGCACCAGCGACGCGATGATTATTCGCGTGCGTCGTCGCATCATCGCGGCGATCCAGGCGCACATGCGCTACGGCACCCCGCCACCAGGTGTGGACATGCCCGAGGCCTATCGCGTCCGCAGCGGCGGCGTGCTGCTGCCCGAAGGCTCCGACTGGGTCGAAGCCACCCGTGAGCTGCGCCAGGCCTTCGTGGAGCACGCGAACCTGGACCCCGCCCTCAACGGTCCGCTGTAGGTCTGCCCGGCACCCAAAGTAAAGCGCTAACCTCACGCTATGTTGAGCCGTGAAGAAAACGAGCTGCTGACCCGCACTGGGCCTGGCACGCCGATGGGCAACCTGTACCGCCGTTTCTGGCTCCCTGCGCTCCTGCCTGACGAACTGCCGAACGCGGACTCAGATCCGATCCGGTTCCGCATCCTCGGCGAGGACCTGGTGGCCTTCCGCGACACCAATGGGAAGGTTGGCTTCATCCAGAACAACTGCCCGCATCGTGGGGCATCGCTATTCTTCGGACGCAACGAAGAGGCCGGCCTCAGGTGCGTCTATCACGGCTGGAAATTCGACGTCGAGGGCAACTGCATCGACATGCCCAATGAGCCGGCGGAATCCGACTTCAAACAGAAGGTCAAGGCCACGGCGTATCCGTCAGCCGAACTCGGCGGCTTTGTCTGGATCTACATGGGGCCACCCGAAAAACAGCCTGCGCTGCCGAACTACCACTGGTGCACGCTGCCTGACGCCAATCGCAGCCAGGTGCGCAAGTGGATGCAGGAGTCGAATTACAGCCAGGGCGTCGAGGGTGACTTGGACTCGGCGCATGTGTCGTTCCTGCACCGCAAGTTCGGCCAGCAGGAGCGACCGATCAACTATGGGGCCCCACGGCTGACCACTATGGAGACCGATTTCGGCTTTGCCTACGGGGCCCGCCGTCCATCGGGTGACGATTACTTCTGGCGCGTCACGACATTCGTGTTGCCGATGTTCATCTCGATCCCGGGTGCCAAGTACCCTGGCAGCGGCCACTTCACGCTGCCAATGGACGATGAGCACAGCTGGTGGTTCGTCGTCGAGCCGCCTCCGCTCGACGGTGTTTCCTGGGTGCTCAAGCCAGGTCAGCTCACCCCAGGCGATGCGGATCCCGCCGTAGATCCGACGAACACCTTCATCCCCGGCACCTGGCGGCGCGTGCGCAACAAGGACAACGACTATCTCATCGACCGCCAGAGGCAGAAGACGTACAACTACACTGGCCTACCCGGCAATCGCGTCGAGGACGCGGCCATGACGGAGTCGATGGGTCCCATTTACGACCGCACCCAGGAGCACCTCGGCACAACGGATGTCGCAATCATCTTCTGGCGGCGCATGATGATGCGCATGGCGCGCAACCTGGAAAAGGGCATCGAGCCAGCGATCCTGAGCGATCCGAACCTCTTTCGCGCCGTGCCGCTCCAGGTCACCAGCCCAGAGTCCGACTTCGGTGAGCTCTGGACAGACCACCACAACGGATACAAGCGCTCGCTCGTAACCGCGTAGGCTATGGACGAACAGCGTGTCCAATTCTCGGTCGAAGCCGGGTGCGTCGGTCTGGCCCGGCTCAATCGACCGTCGGTGCGCAATGCCATTGATGAGCCGACGCGGGCCGAGCTTCAGGTGGTTCTCGATCGCGTCGCCAATGACCCGAGCATCAGGGCGCTGGTCCTGACCGGCAACGGCCCAGCGTTTTGCGCAGGCGGCGACATTTCGGCAATGCGCCAGCGCATGCAGGCACCGGCAGGGTCGCTCGGCGCCAACGGCTGGCTGCGCCAGCGCCGACTGCACGGAATGGTCGGCGCCCTGCATTCTCTGGAGAAGCCAACGATCGCGGCCGTCAACGGCGCGGCCGCCGGTCTCGGCATGGACATGGCGCTGTGTTGCGACTTCATCGTTGCGTCCGAGCAGGCGTTTTTCACGATGAGTTACGTGCAGCGGGGCTTGATCCCCGACGGCGGTGGACTTTACTTCTTGCCCCGGCGAGTCGGCCTGCCGAAAGCCAAGGAGCTGATCTTCTCCGCCCGCCGAGTTATGGCCGACGAAGCCCTGCGCATCGGGCTCGCCGACCGAGTGGCGGCTGCCGCCGAGCTTGTGTCCAACGCGGTGGAGTGGGCCACCGAGCTCGGGACGGGCGCAGGTCCAGCGCTGGCGCTGAGCAAGGCCATCATCGATCAGACCTTTGAGCTCACCGCCGATCAGGCCTTCGCCCTTGGCGCGCAAGCGCAAGCCATTTGCTACACGACGGACGAGCACCACCAGGCCGTCGCCGCTTTTCTGAACCGCGTTCGGACCTGAGGTCCCGATTGACGTGACGGGCGTCAGATTGTGTGCGGCAGCCACTCGGGCGTGTCGTGGTCCAGCGGCACCGACGGCCGGTCCCACCGTGCGGGCGTCTCGCTGAGCTGCGCCACGGGCGCGAGGTGCCGCAAGCGACCGAACGGCGTTTCGGAGGTCATCATCAACGCGTCGAGGCGCGCGCGCGGCAGGTCGGCAGCGACGCCGTCGCAGGCAACTCGCGGCAGCCCTGCGAGCCAGCGGCCAGTCTGCGCGAGCGAGAGCCGCACGCGATAGCTGCCACCCTCGTGGGCGCGGCGCGACAGAGCGACCATGACGCCGAACGCAGCGAGATAGCCGGTCATGTAGTCCAGCGGATTTGCGGGCGCAAACCGCGGCGTCCCGTCGAGGGCGTGCTCGTCCGCGATGCCGCTGTGCGCCTGCACGATACTGTCGAAGCCGCGCCGCTCCGCCCACGGTCCGCGATGGCTGAATGCGCTCAACTGCACGTAGATAATCCCCGGCCGGAGGGCAGCCACCTCTTCCAGCCCGAAACCCAGGCGCGCCAGAGCACCCGGCCGATAGCCCTGCGAAAAGACGTCCGCACCGCGCACCAGCGACCGCAACTGCTCTGCGTCGTCGCCCACCGTCAGGTCCAGTGCGCATGAACGCTTGCCGTGCCCGGTGTCGCGCATCATCTGCAAATCGTCAGGCCAGCGAACAGTGCCTACGCGCAACACGTCTGCGCCATGCTCGGCAAGCGTGCGGGCACACGTTGGTCCGGCCAGGACTCGCGTGAGGTCGAGCACGCGCACGCCGGTCAGTGGTCGCGCAGCCGACGGTAACGGAATGGGCTGGGCGTCTGCGACGCGGTCAACTTCCAGGAGCGGCAAATCCTCCAATGCGCGCGCTTGTTCGAGCGTGCGCCAGTCCGCTGCACTGCGCACCATTGCCGCGCACGCGTCGGCGCGCACGACCGCGTCTTCGAGAGCGAGTGCGTCCCAGGCCTTGGCCGCGGCGGCGATCTCGGCCTCGTCCTCCGTGCAATCGAGCACCGAGCAGATCCGGGCGCGATGGTGTGGGAATGCGCGATGCAGGTAAATCCACCGGCCATCGCGGCTCGGAAAGACGGCAGTGCCGCCGCGCGCCGCCCGAGGTCGAAAGTCCGCCATGGAGGAAGCGATCTCCGATTCCAGACGCAGGTACCGGCCACTGCGCATCGCGGCCGCGGCGGCGTCCACTGCGACCCGAACCGTCTGCGTTCGACCATTACGCAGTTTCCACAGCCGCGCCGCCATCAGCCCGGCCGCGGCAATGGTCGCCGCACCCGCCTCACCAATCGGTAACGGTGAGGGCAGCACCGGATCCGCGCCAAACAGCTCTACAGCCCGCTCCGCCGGCGGCTCACCGACTGTCGCAAGGACCTGATCGAGCAACGCCGCGGCCGACGCCATCCGTCCGTCCATCCTACCAATGGCGGCTGCGCGACACGCGCGCCGAGCCGCGTGTTACCAATGGCGTCATGCGCTTCGGGTACTTCATGATGCCGATGCACCCGCCTGGCTCAGACGTCGGCGTCACACTCCAGACGGATCTGGCCCAGATCGAACACCTCGACCGGCTCGGCTTCCACGAAGCCTGGATCGGTGAGCACTTCACCGCCGAATGGGAGAACATCCCGGCGCCCGACATCTTCATCGGTGCTGCGCTCCAACGCACCAAAACGATCAAGCTGGGCACCGGCGTCAGTTGCCTGCCGAATCACAACCCGTTCCATCTGGCCCACCGCATCGCCATGCTGGACCAGCTAGCGCAGGGACGGTTTCTCTGGGGCATCGGCTCCGGCGGGTTTCCAGGTGACTTCGAGGTGGCGGGGATCGATCCAAAAACTGGCGCCCAACGCCAGATCTCGATCGACGTGGTGGATGCCGTGCTTGCCCTCTGGGACGATCCGCGCCCGGGCGCGTACTCCGAGCACTACTGGACCTACCAGGTCCCCACGGAGGACCTGCGCATCCGCAAGCACGTCCATCTCAAGCCATACCAGCGGCCGCATCCGCCCATTGCCGTCGCTGGCGTAACCGAGAAGTCCGAGACGCTTGGCCTGGCTGGCGAACGCGGCTGGATCCCGATGAGCATCAACTTCGTGACGCCGCGCGTGCTTCGGTCGCACTGGGCGAGCGTGGTGGAAGGTGCTGCACGCGGCGGCCGCGATGCGCATCGCGCCGAGTGGCGTGTTTGCCGTGCCGTGCACGTCGCGCCCACCGACGAGCAGGCGCGCCGTGAAGCGCTCGAAGGCGCCGTGGGCCGCGATTATCGTGACTATTTCCTGCCGCTGCTGGGCCAGACGCGTGGTCTCAGCGGCTTGAAGCTCGAGGAGTCGATGTCCGACGCGGACCTCACGCTGGAGTACCTGTGCGACAAGGTCTGGATCGTGGGCAGCCCGGCGACGGTGGCAGGCAAGATCCGCGAGCTGCATGCATCGGTCGGCGGCTTCGGCGGGCTGCTGATCGGCGCCACCGATTGGTCCGATCCATCGATCTGGCAGCGTTCGATGGACCTGTTCGCAGGCGAGGTCGTGCCACAACTCGCGGATCTCGGTGCCGAGACCTCGGTCGGCCGCGGAGTCGCCGCATGAGCACGCGCCTTCAGTTTGGCGTGGGCTTTGCCGCGAATGTTCCGGTCGCCAACGTCATCGAGGCCGCGCAGCTTGCCGAACGGCTGCAGTACGACGTGTTCTGGGTGACCGACTCGCACCTGATCGTGCGCGAAGCCATGGTCATCCTCGGCGCCCTGGCCGCCTCGACCAGCCGCATCGGCCTCGGCCCAGGTGTGAGCCACCTGGCCGGCCGACACCCCAGCGTAATCGCGAGCGGGATGGCCACCCTGGACGAGCTTGCGCCAGGCCGCATTCGACTCGGCTTCGGCGTCGGCGACAGCGGGCCGCTGAACCTGGGCGTGCCGCGCACGAGCCTTCGCGACCTCGAACAAGCCGTGGTAGCCATTCGCTCGTTGCTCCGTGGCGAAGAGACCCAGGGTGCGACCCGTTCGCTCCGGCTCAGTTACCTGCAAAAGCGCGAGTCGAGCCCCGTGCCCATCTACGTCGCCGCCTCGGGCGAGCGTACGCTACGCCTCGCCGGGCGTGTGGGAGATGCCGCGCTGGTCAGCGGCATGCCCGACCAGCTGCCGAAGTCGATCGAGCTGATCCGCGAGGGTGAGCGCGAGGCCGGCCGACCGCCTGGCGCAACGCGAATCCTGTTCTGGACCACGGCGTGCGTCGACCGCGATCGCGAGGCGGCCCGCGCGGCGGTGCGCGGCAGTGTGGCGCGACGGGCCATGAATACGTTCGGGCGCGCCGTGAATGATTTGTCGGACGAGGATCGCGCGGCTCTCGAGAAGCTGCAGGCGGCGCACCAGCAGGGCCATCGCTGGGACACGGATTACACCACCCTGGTACCCGAACGCTGGATCGACCAGCTGGCGGTTGCCGGCACTCCCGATGATGTGCGCGCGCGGCTGGAGCGTGCCCTCGCCGACGGCGCCGATGAAATTTCGTGCATCTTGATGAGCAGCCGCACCTCAGGCGCCCGCGGCACCGCCGATCAGTTAGAGCTCTTCGCCGAAACCGTAATCGCCCCACTCCGCGAGGCCCACGCGATCACCGCCTGACGCCCCACCTTCGGGGGCGGCGCGTTACGATCACGTCTAAGGGGGTGCCACAAGACTGATGGTGCAGCGCATCTTCTCCGCCGATTCGCACGTTCTCGAGCCGCCCGATCTCTGGACCACGCGCATGCAGCCGAAGTTCCGTGATCGCGCTCCACACCTGGAGCACGAGTTCAACGGCCAGACCGGCGACTTTCTGGTGTGCGCGCCACTTCGACCGTTCAATCCCACCAGCCTCGGCTGCGCGGGCATTCCACCCGAAGACCTCGAGAAGTTCAGCAGAGGCGGCTACGCCGTGTGCCGTCCCGGGTCCTGGGATCCGCAAGAACGCCTCAAGGACATGGACGCCGACGGCCTCGCCGGCGAAATCTTCTACTGCGGCTTCGGCATGTCGCTGTTCAGTCATCCCGACGAGGAATTTCAGCGCGACGCGCACCGCGCCTATAACGACTGGGCCGCCGAGTATGCCTCGTACGCGCCGAAGCGCCTCTTCCCAGTCGCAAACATCTCCATGACCGATCCCGAGGAAGATCTGAAGGAGCTAGATCGCATCAAGAGGATGGGCTTCCGTGGGATTTTCATCTCGAATGACCCACTCGCCGAGCGCCGCTACGACAACCCCATGTGGGACACGTTCTGGACCGCCGTCGAGGACTACGAGCTTCCCGTCAACATCCACATCCTGACGCGACAGGGTGGCCCGCAGGTCGGCGCCAATCCCATCGTGGATGGCGTAACGCTGCCGGTGCCGGCGTTCCGCACCATCGCTGAGATGATCACCGGCGGCGTCCTGGACGCCCATCCACGCCTGAAGATCATCTCGGTCGAAAACGACATCGGCTGGATGCCGAACTACCTGAAGCGGCTGGAGTGGTATTCGTACCGATTCGGCCCGCGATTCCCGAAACTCAAGGGCCAGAACGCTGCCGACATCTGGCGCCGCCAGGTGTACGCCACATTCCAGGACGACGTGCCAGGCATCCGCTGCCGTGACCTGATCGGCGTGGAGAACCTGATGTGGGGCTCGGACTATCCTCACTTCGACTCGACGTTCCCCAAGTCAATGGAAGCCATCGAGCGCAACTTCGAGGGCGTGCCCGAATCGGAGCGCGAGCCGATCCTGGGCGCCACCATGCTGCGCATCTATAACCTGCAAGACGTCGTGGCGGACGTTGCCCATCCAGTAGCGGTCTAAACTGGTTTTGCCACCCGGTCCGTCGCGCTGGACCCCGCCCTCCCCGGGGGCTCTCTCCAGGGGGCGGAGCCCCCATGGAAAAGTGGGTGGGCGGGTGGGACCTTATACTGATGCTCCGATACGCAAAGGGGGTCCATTCCGGACATGGCCAAAATCGTTGCAGGCTTCGCGTCTTCTCATACGCCGCTGATGAGCCTGCCAGGCCAGGACTGGGCTAAGCGCGCCGACGACGACAAGCGCAATCGCGAGCTGGTCCGGCCTACTGATGGCAAACACGTCACCTATGACGAGCTGCTGGCTTCGGCCGATCCCAAGATCGCCGACCACATCGACGAAGAGGTCTTCTGCAAGAAGTTCAACGCCATTCAGGTCGCGCTGAACGAGTTGCAGGACACGTTCGCTCAGGTCAATCCAGACGTGGTCGTCATGTTTGGCGATGACCAGGACGAGATGTTCTTCGACGACAACTACCCGATGATCAGCGTCTACTGGGGCGACATGCTCACGCATTACCCGCGTCTGGGGAACCGCCCGGGGATGTCGGAGGCAGTGCGCATCTCCGCTTCCGTGTACGGCACTGAGGTCATCGACTATCCGGTGGACACCAACCTGGGTCTGCACATCGTCGAACAACTCGCCGAACGCGACTTCGACGTTGCCCAGTCGCGCTACATGAAAGAGGAGTACGGCGGAACGATCGGTCCAGGCACCTGGTATCTCGACTTCCAGCGCCAAACGAAGCCACGGCGCCAGGGGATGGCCCACGCGTTCGCCTTTCCGGTTTGCCGCTGGTTCAACGGAAAACGGCCGCCGATGGTGCCGATCACGATCAACACCTGCTACCCACCGAATTGGATCAGCCCTCGCCGCGCCTACGCATTGGGCCGAAGTGTGCGCGAAGCGATCGAAGCCTGGGACAGCGATGCACGCGTCGCGGTCGTGACCTCGGGCGGCCTGAGCCACTTCACAGTGGACGAGGAGATCGACCGCCTGGCGCTTCAAGGATTGACCACAGCCGATGGTGGCATCCTCTCGACGTTGCCGCGCTACAAATTGCAGTCGGCGACGACCGAGATCCTGAATTGGGTCGCAGCAGCCGGCGCAATGGGCGATACGCCGATGGAGCAGATCACGTATCAGCCAGGCTATAGATCCCCCGCGGGCACCGGCTGCGGCTGTGCCGTGGGCCGCTGGTTGCCAGAGTAGGTAAGGCTTAGCCCGGAACCGCCCGCCCGGCCATCGGCACGCCGGCGCGGCCGCGGCCACGGTGCAGAATCCACGACTCCAGCGCGAAGGCGCCCGGTCCAACCAACAGGATCGTGACGGCGGCGGCCAGCAGCATCAGGTCGATGCGCATGCTGTCCCAGCCGCCAAACGGCGCCGGGCGTGTGGTCTTTAGCCACATGCTGGTCCCCAGGTACTCGATCACAAAGAACACCGCGGCCCAACGCGCTCCGAGTCCCAGGATCAGCATGGCGCCGCCGACCAGTTCGAGCATGGGGATGAACACGCCCCAGAACTCAGGCACCGGAAAACCGAAATTGGCCATTGCCTTGGTCCAGTTTGCAAATCCGCCCGCATTGAACTTCTCGACCGCGGCCCAGAAGATGATGATCCCGGCCACAAGTCGAACGATCGTGATCCCCCACGCTGGAGGCAACGTCCGCAGGGTCATCGGCTGTCTCCCTCCCGTTTTTATGAATGTACGAGCCACGCGGCCCGAGCGGATTGGCACCAGCACGATCAGTGGCGCCACTGCCATCGCTACGATCCAGAATCCCGGCAACTGCTCGTTCAGGTACTGGTGGGCAGTTACCACCGGCAGCCCCACCAGGGTATAGGCCACCGTGAGCCGGGTGAGGCCCGAGCGGACGCCGAGCAGTACAGCCAGCGCGAGCGACCAGCTGAAGTACCAGCTCCACACCCACGTGAGCACCAGCAGCGGCAACCCGAGGAACAGCCGGGCCGAGGCCCCAATCGCCCCGCGCGGAGAGCGCCACACGCGCAGCAGCTCCCACGCGCACCAAACCACGAATGCAGCGCGCGCAACAAACGTCGCGAGCTCCGGCGCAAGTGGACCTTGGGCCAGGACTAGGACCGCCGAGTTCAGAACCAGGCGTCCGCTGGCGGCCTCGCGCATCGGCGCCAGGGCATCCGTGCCGGCGGCAAGCCACGGCCACCACAGCGCGCCGGCAACGACCGCCGGCACGCCAAGCCCAAGTCCGAGCCGCAGCGCGCGGTCACGCCTGTCGCGAGCGGATGCCGCCCATGCGACGGCCAGCACAGGCACGGCAACCGCGGTCACGAACTTCACCATTGCGCTCAGCGCCACCACCCCGAGGCCAACGACCACGCCTGAACTGCGCGCGCCGTACACGCAGAGCACGCCCACTAACAGCAGCGCCAGCATCACCGCATCGTTGTGTGATGCGCCAACCAGGTCGAACACCACCAACGGGTTCCAGGCATACAGTAGCCACAGCCGAGGGCGATCCTGCGGCTGAAGCCGCCCGAGAAGTGCCCACAGCGAGACCAGGGCAACAGCATCGAAGCCGATGACCATCCCGCGGTAAGCGAGCACCTGCCCGAACGCACTCCAGGATCCCGTGATCGCCGAGAGAGTCTGACTGAGGTCTGTCCAGAGCGGACCATAGACCGAAGGCTGGCCGCGCCAGAACGGAAACACCCAGGTCAGGAACGGGTCGTCTGCGAAAGCCGACGGGGGCGACACGTACGGGTTCTCGCCGTGGACCGCGGCGATGCGGCCGTACATCACGTATGAAAAGACGTCCGTGCTGAAGAGTCCAGGCAGCAGCGCGAGCGTGCAGCGGAAGACCACCGCGAAGACGACGACCAGCCAGGTCACAACCTCCTGCGCGCAGACAATCGCGACCAGGTAGCCCGAGGCCATGAGCCCGAGACCCAGCAGCAAACGCGCAACGGACTGGCCCGCGTCGACCCCACCAGGTGCGAGATCTGCGAAACCCAGAATCCACGGGAATGCCCCAAGGAACGCGCTGGTGTACTCCGCGTTGTAAATCGCAGTGAGGCGCGGGGACTCGTGCCAGATCCAGAGGCAGCCCGCCCCTGCCAGCATTCCGCCAACGACAACCCCAGCCGAGCGATGCACGCGTCCCTGCCGGAGTAGGCTAGACCGCTGCATGACCACCCCTCCAGAGACCTCCTCTCTCTCGCCCCGACGCCGGTTCCGCGAGCTGCTGGCGCGACCCAACCTCAGCATCATGCCCGGCGGCTTCAGTCCGCTGTACGCAAAGATGGCCGAGGCGGCGGGCTTCGAATCGTTTTTTGTTGCTGGCTCACAGACCTCGGCCTTTCTCTACGGCGTGCCCGACATGGGCCTGGTCGGCCTCAGAGATATGGTCGATCACACCCGCCACGTGCAATCCCGGGTGAACATTCCGATCCTGGTCGATGCGGATACGGGCTACGGCAATGCCACGAACGTCTTTTTCGCGGTGCAGGAATTCGTGCGCGCCGGCGTGGCCGGGCTGCAGATCGAAGATCAGGAGGCGCCCAAGAAGTCTGCGACCATGGCAGGCCGCCGCGTAATCCCGGTCGACGAGGCAGTGGGCAAAATCAAGGCGGCTGTGGCAGCGCGCGCAGAGCTCGATCCGGAGTTCGTGGTGTGCGCGCGGTGTGACTCGATCGGGGCCGAAGGCGAGCGGTTCGAGGACGCGGTCGAGCGCGCGATTGCCTACGTGACTGATGGCGGGGCCGACTTCGTGTGGATGAATTCGGTCCAGACGCGCGAGCAGCTCAAGGTCGCCTGCGAGCGCATTCCCGCGCCGGTTATGGTCATCTGGGGCAGCCGGCCCGGCCCCGAACCAGCCGAGATGGAGCAACTCGGAGCGCGCATTGCGCTGTATCCGGTCTTCGCCGCGACGGTTGGCGCCCAGGCCGCCTGGTACGTGCTCAACGATTTCAGAGCAAGGGGTCCGATTGCCCTCGAAGATTGGACGTCGCGCATGCGCGAGACGCCGTACGGGTTGCCCGATCAGGCGAACTTGGTTGGTGCGCCGCGCATCCGCGAGTTCGAAGAGACATTTCTGCCGCAGCGGCTGCAGCGCGACTACGCCACCACGTTCGGGCACTGAGCACCTGGCGGACCGCGGTGCGTTTGCCAGAGGACGCCTACCTCAAAACGGCGTCGATGGCGGCGGCGGCGTTCTTCGACACACCCTTTTTTCTGCTCGAATATGCCCTCCGCTTCCTCCGCGTGCTGGTGTTACTGGCACTGTGGCGGACCGTGCTCGCAAGCCATGCAACGGGTTCAATGACGCTGCCGCAGGTGCTCACCTACACGCTCATCGCCGAGGTCTTCGCGGCACAGCTCAACCTCCGCACCAGCCTGAACGACGCCATGTGGGACGGCACGCTCGTTATCCGCTTCCTGAGGCCGATGGGGTTGATTCGCCAGTTGGCAGCGGAGATGGCTGGCCGGTGGAGCATCGATCTTGTGCTGTTTTCACTTCCACTCTTCGCCATCGCACCCCTCCTCGGCGTCGATCCACGCCCAGCCAGCCCACCGCACGCAATCCTCTTCATCACGAGTCTGGCCCTGAGCATTGTGGTTGGCTTGGCTCTGGAGCAGTTCTCTGGCGCGATCGTGGTCGCATTCGAGCAACCGGTGTGGCTGGTCGACTATGTGCGTGTGGCCATCGCCACCGTGCTTTCGGGCCAACTGCTTCCACTGGCGTACTACCCCGCTGGCATCGGCGAGCTCTTTAGCTGGTTGCCATTCGCAGCAACCACCTGGGCGCCACTCGCGATCTATACCGGCGCCGGCAACCCGCCGCTGCTCATTGCCACGCAGCTCTTCTGGGGCATCACGCTGTGGCCGATCGCGAACTGGATCTGGCGCGCCAATCGCGAAAAGCTGGCCAGCTACGGTGGCTAGGCTCCTCCGCCTCTGGCGACTCTACGCCGTCATGGATCTGCTCTTTGTCGCGCGCGGCCCGCGCGTAGCGCTGATCTACTACTTCTCGGACCTCGTCAGGGGCGCTGCCGCGGCCACGGCCACCTTCCTGCTGGCCGAGCGGTTTGACGGCATCGGCGCATGGACCAAGCCCCAGGTGTTGTTCCTGCTCGGCTACGCGCTACTCGTACGGCTCCTCATCGACAGCTTCTTCAACTACAACCTCGCTCACGTCAGCCGACGCATCGGCCGCGGCCAACTCGATCACCTGCTGATTCAGCCCCAGCCGCTGTGGATGGCGCTGGTGACTGAGGGGTTCGCTCCCGTCACCGGCACGGGCATGCTCTTGCCGTCCGCGATCCTGCTCGGCGCGGCCGGCCAGCAACTGAATCTCATCTTCTCGCCCGGGTGGTGCCTGCAGTTCATCGCCTATTTGGTGGCGTCCATCACGGTTGTGCTGTCGTTCGAATACGCGTGGGCCAGCATTGCCTTCTGGGCGCCGCGCGCCGCCGAAGAGATCAACTCCCACACCTGGGATCTGCTGCAGGCGTTGACCCCGTTCCCCCTGGATGGCCTGAGCGGCTGGGCGCTCGGCAGCCTGCTCACGGTCGTGCCCGCTGGGCTAGTGGCGTGGTATCCGTCACGCGCGCTGCTCGGCCTGGCGCCGCTCGCGTGGCCCGATGCGGCAGTCGCGCCAGCCGCGGCCGTACTATTCGCGGCGTTCGCCGCCTGGATCTTTACACGTGGACTCCACCACTATGGCCGCACTGGATCGAGTCGCTACCTCGACTACGGACACCGTCGTTGAGTTACGCGGCGTCCGCAAAACGTACTACCAGCGCGTTCGCTCGGCGCGCCTGGCGGACGTCATGGGCAACCTGCTGCGACCCCAGATCCGCGTCGTTCACGCGCTGCGCGGCATCGACCTGACGGTCCGTCGCGGCGAGATCGTGGCGTACGCCGGTCCGAACGGCGCCGGCAAGAGCACCACAATCAAACTCCTGTCAGGCTTGCTTGCACCCGACAGTGGCACCGTCCACGCGCTCGGAATGGACCCCGTCCACGATCGAGTCAAGTACGTCGGCCGAGTCGGCGTCGTCTTCGGCCAGCGCACTGAGCTGTGGTGGGATCATCCCATCGCGGCCAGCTTCGAGTGGAAGCGCGTGGTATGGGACATTGACCGCGAGCAGTACGAGCGAATGGTCGGATTGGTGCGGGAGCTGCTCGGACTGGACGATATCTTCCACACGCTTGCGCGCGAGCTGAGCCTCGGCCAGCGCATGCGCGCCGACCTGGCGCTCGCGCTGCTGCACGAGCCTGAGATCCTGTTCCTGGACGAGCCGACATTGGGGTTGGACGTGCTCGTGCGCCGCCGCATTCTTTCCTTTATTAAGCAGTTGAATCGCGACCGCGGCCTGAGCGTGATCGTGACCAGCCACGACATGGCGGAGTTGGAGCAGCTCGCTGGCCGCATCGTGCTGCTGCACGAAGGTCAGATCGCCTTCGATGGCGACTTTGCCGAGCTTCGTCGACAGCTCAGCCAGCGCCGCGTCCTCACGCTCGAGACCACATCAACTGCGCCCCCCAGGCTTGCCGGGGCCGAACTCCTGCGCACCGACGGCGGACGCCACGAATTCGCCTTCGACGCGGCCGTCGTCAAACTTGCGGACCTGCTCCAACAGGCCGCCGCGCAAACGGACGTCCTGGACGTCGAGACGCACCGTGCGCCCATCGACGAAGTCGTTGCCGACCTGTACGAGCACTGGCTCGCACAGGCACACTAGACCTCCTATGCGACCGTACTCACGTCGCCAACTGCTGCGGAGTCTGGGCCTGGCTGTCGCTGCAACGGGCCTGGCTGCCGCGTGCGGACCAAGCTCGACCGCGCCCGCTGCACAGCCCACCTCGGCGGCCGCACCCCCGACGACGGCCGCGGGCGCAGCTCCAACTCAGGCGCCCGCGCAGGCCGCCGCGGCTGGCGTTCCGAGCAAGCCGATCAGCATCGAGTGGTGGCGTCGCAACTACACCCCGGGTTCTCAGAACGCCGAGACCGTCACGTCCGACGCTGCCGTGAAGGCATTCACCCAGCGTTATCCCAACGTCACCATCACCATCCAGGGCGGCCCCTTCGGCCCCGAAACAGACCAGAAGTTCGACATCGCGATCTTGCAGCAGCACGCTGGGCCAGATGTGTTTCACACCACCGGTGGCGACGTGCTCAAGTACGCCGCGGCCGGCCAGCTTTCGCCTCCCCCGTTCAGCGATGCCGATCGGAAGGATTTCAATTCGAGCGCGCTCAACGCCACAACCTACAAGGGCACGGTGGTCGCGTACCCACTCTGGATCGTCCCCTGGTACGAGTACATCAACCTCGACTATTTCAAGGAAGTTGGCGTGGAGCCGCCCACCAACGGCAGCTGGACCTACGACCAGTTTGTGGCTGCGGCCAAGAAGCTCACCTTCAAGAGCTCAAGCGGCCAGCAGGTCTACGGCTTCGCCCAGGCCAACGACGAATACGCCTACCTGCTCATCGACGGTGCCCGCCCGTTTTCGCAGGACCTGTCGAAATGGACGTGGAACACGCCCCAAACCGAGTCCGGGTTCACCAAGTGGCAGGCGCTGCCGCAGGCCAAAGTCATGCCGCCCGACTATTTAACGTTGAAGCCCAATGATGCCGAGGCGCACTTCGCCAGTCGTGACGTGGCCATCCTGCAGCGACCGAGCGCGTTCATCAACGTGTTGAATTCCCAGCAGGACCAATGGCAGTTCGGCAAGAACTGGGACATCGCGAACTTCCCGAAGGGTGACGGTGAGCAGACCGGCTGGGGCGGCCTCGGCTTCATCGCCGTGCGCGAGCAGCAGGACGCGGACAAGAAGGCGACTGCCCACGCATTCGCTTCCTATCTAACGGGGCCTGATATCGGTCCGGATCTGTCGAAGCTGAGCGTGGAGTACTGGCTCGCTCCCTCGGCGCGAACCTCGGCGGCCGGTGCGTATGCCGCCTATCACCCGGCGAAAGCGCGTGTGGCCGGCATGGGCGCGTTCACGTACGTGCTGCCCAACGTGAGCACCTGGTCGGAGATCGATCAGAAGCTACTGCGCCCCAACACCGACGCCGTGCTGGAGGGCAAGAAGGCGCCCAAAGACGCCCTGGACGAAATCGCACCCCAAGCCCAATCCCTGGTGGACGAGGCCAACAAGTAACACCACTGCGGGTGAACCTTCCCTCATCTGTGGTGTGCCTGGTCCCTCCGGGCGGTACGGGCGCGTCAGCGTGACGCCCGAGCGCTGGACCCGCGACGAGGCCATGGCGTGATTACGCATTTCGTTCGGCGCCATGGATGGTCCTATACGTTCGTTGCTCCAACCGTCCTGTTCTTCGCCCTGTTCACCCTGATTCCGGTGGTTCAGGCGTTCGCCCTATCGCTCCAGAACGCGACCATCGTGGGCGGCACCTTCAACGGCCTCGACAACTTCGTCACCCTCGCCAAGGACCCTGTCTTCCTAAAGTCCGTTGGCAACACGGTCCTCTACACAGTGATCGTGGTCGCCGCCCAGATCACGCTGGCGCTGCTGATCGCAGGCCTACTCCAGCCGCTGCCGAAACGAGGTCAGGCCTTCTACCGCGCGCTGTTCTACCTACCGCTCGTGAACTCGGCGATCCTGGTGGCCATGGTCTGGCGTTGGATCTTCAACCCGAATCCGTTCGGCCTGGCGAACGCGCTTCTGGCTGTGTTCGGTCTGAACCCACACCCCTGGATCGGCAGCTCCGACGAAGCCCTAGCCGCGGTGATCTTGAGCACGGTGCTGATCATCCCGGGCGGCGGTGTGGTGCTCTACTCGGCGGCAATCGGAGGCATTCCGAAAGAGCTGTACGAAGCCGCTGACGTCGAAGGCGCTGGTTGGTACGCGCGCTGGCGACACATCACCATCCCCTTGCTCCAGCCCACCACCCTGTATCTGATCGTCGTGTACACGATCGCGGCGTTTCAGGTCTTCGAACGCGTGTACATCATGACCAACGGTGGCGGTCCAAACAACGCCACGATCACGATCGTGCAGTTGATCTACAGCACCGCTTTTCAGTTCGGCCGCTACGGGGTAGCCAGCGCGCAAGCAGTGGTGCTGTTCATCATGGCCGTGCTGGTGGCAGTCATCCAGTTCCGCTGGCTGCGCACAGACGTGGAGTACTGAGCCAGTTCGATGGCCGCGGCGCCGCCACAGCCGTTTATTCGCACGGAGCAACCCGCCGCGGTACAGGCCCGTCCGCCTCGCGATCTCGTCAACCGCGCACTCTCCGACCCGGTGCGCCTGGGTGTGTATGCGCTGCTGACCCTGGTCGGCGTCCTCTCCCTCTTTCCGCTGTACTGGCTGTTCGTCACCAGCCTGAGCCCAACGCAGTTCGTGATCAAAGTCCCACCGGAGGTCCTCCCGCATACCTTCACCCTGGTGAACTATCAGCGACTGTTCACCACGACGCCGGTGATCCGCTGGCTCGCCAACACACTGCTAATCGCCGGCACGATCACGGTCTTTCATCTGTTGTTCGACTCCATGGCCGGCTACGCGTTTGCCAAGCGCCAGTTCCCGGGGCGGAACGTCCTGTTCTGGCTGGTGCTCAGCACCCTCACCGTGCCCGCGCAGGTGACGTTGATCCCCGTGTTTTTCATCCTCAAGGACCTAAACCTGCTGGACTCCTACCCGGGCGTGATCCTGCCGGGCTTCGCTGACGTCTTCGGCGTCTTCTTGATGAAGCAGTACATCCAGACGCTACCAAGTGAGCTCGAGGCGGCTGGTCGAGTGGACGGCGCCAGCGAATGGCAGATCTATCAGCACATCATCCTGCCGTTGTGCACCCCAGCCCTGGCCGTGCTGGCCATTTTCACGTTCCAGCGCTACTGGAACGGCTTCATCCTGCCGCTCGTGGTGCTGCACGACAGCTTCAAGTACCCGATCCAGGTCGGGCTGGCTACACTCCAGGGCGAGTTCAACACCGACTACGGGATGCTGATGACCGGCGCCGCGGTCGCGGCCGTCCCAATGATGCTGGTCTTCTTTGCCTTCCAGCGGTACTTCGTCGAAGGCATCCGCATTGGCGGCGTCAAAGGTTAGCCTTGCTGACATGAGCTTCATCCGCGCCGCGGCGTGCGGACTCCTCGCCGGCGCCGCAGGCACCCTGGTGATGGACCTGGTCTGGTATCGCCGCTACAGACGCGGTGGCGGCGAATCGCGCTTCCTCGAATGGGAATTCGCCTCAGCTCCTTCCTCCTGGGACAAGGCCTCTGTTCCCGCGCATGTCGGCAGGCTCCTCTTCGAGACGATCACTCACACGGAACTCTCCGAGCCGGCAATCGGCGTCACCACGAACCTCATGCACTGGGGCTACGGCTCGCAGTGGGGCGTGGTGCTCGCCTTCGGCCTCGGCTCCGCGAAATGCCTCAGGCCCTGGCACGGACCTTTGCTAGGAGCGTTGGTCTGGCTCGCGAGCTACGTTTCGCTGCCGATTGCCGGCTTCTACAAACCCATCTGGTCTTACGATCCCGGGACGTTGTGGCAAGACCTCAGCGCGCACCTCGTGTACGGCGCGGGCGCTATCGCCGCGTTCTGGGCCGCGTGCAGATCCTGAACGAGCCCTGGCCGTGGTTCGGCACCCTGCGCGGCCGCCCTTTGTCCGCCGCGAACCTCATCTCTGCTGGAACCCTCAGTGCCGGGGCCGCGTCGCTGCTGTGGTGGGCTATCCAGCATGGTGCCTCGGTCTTCGTCGCCGCGGGACCGCCGGGCGCTGGTAAATCCACTTTGGCCAACGCCTTACTCGAATACCTTCCCGAGAACGCCCGGGTGTACGTGACATCCGGCCCCTGGGATCGCATCGACTTGGCGCCCGACGATGATGGACCACTCTATTTGCTGGTTAACGAGCTGAGCGCGCACATGCCGATCTATCTCTATGGCCCCGCTGCCCAACAGGCGTTTGCGCTCCTGAACCGTGGCGTCCGGATCATCGGCACCCTCCATGCGCGCTCCGCCGCCGAAGCCTTGCGCGTCATGTGCGATGAAGGCGACATCGCATTCGAAAGCCTGGCTACGCCTTTTGTGTTCGCCGTCATCGCCGCCAGCTGGCAAGGTCCGCGGATCGTCCGCCGCCTGATCGATCTCGCGTTCCTGCCACCAGGGGGCGAACTCGTGTCGCTCGACGCAGCCGCGGCCGACCCATCTGGTGTGCAAAGTCTCGCCAGGTGGTCGGGCATCGCTGTCGACGAGGTGCAGGCGGAGATTGCCAGCCGCGCTGCTCACCTGCCAGTGTGAGCCACCGCGCCTACACCCAGAAGCTGGCAGCGCTCGATGCGCTGCGTACTGCAGAGGACTCGCCGTCTACCGCCGAACAGTTGCGCAAGGCGCTGAGGGACCGCAGCAACTACATCGTTGGTCGAGCCGCCAGCGTGTGCGCCGACCTGCACCTGGATGCCCTCATCCCTGACCTCCTGCATGCCTTCGACCGCTTCTTCGTCGACCCCGTCAAGTCCGATCCGCAGTGCCTGGCCAAAAACGCCATCGCCGCGGCTTTGCGCGACCTCGGTCATCATGGCGCCGAGCCGTACATCCGCGGCATTAGCCACATCCAACTGGAGCCTGCCTGGGGTGGCCGAGCCGACTCCGCCGCAAGCCTGCGCGGCACGTGTGCCTTGGCGCTGTCCGAATGTCCGCTGGACGACCTGGAGATCCTGACTTATCTCGGCGATGCGCTCGCCGACCCTGATCGCAACGTGCGCGTGGATGCCGCCCGCGCGATCGAGCAGCTCAATCGGCCTGAAGGTGCGCTGCTCTTGCGACTCAAGCTGCTGATTAGTGACGCCGACCCGGCGGTCATGGGCCAGTGCTTTGAGTCGATGCTCAGCCTGGCGCCCGAGGGCGGCCTGTCGTTCGTGAGCCGCTTCCTGAAATCTGAGAACGTGGACGTTCAGCTCGAGGCAGCGAGTGTGCTCGCGCAGTGTCGCGATGCGCGCGCAATCGGCATCCTGCGCAACTTCTGGCAGGAACCGCTGCTCACCTCGGACACCCGCCAGGCCGTGCTCATCAGCCTGGGTGCCTCACCCGTTGCGGAGTCCACGGAGTTCTTGTTGGAAGTTGTGTCCCGAGAGCCAATCGCCCTGGCATCGACGGCACTGAAAGCGCTGGCAACCAGCCGCTTCCGCGACGACTCCCGCCCCCGCGTGGAGTCGGCTCTGGCCGCCCGCGACAGCACCGACCTGACGGCACTCTTCGCCACGACCTTCGACGCTGGCGGTCCGGCGTGATCCTACCCCCGAACGACGGCGTTCTTCCTCTCACACGGCGATCTCCCGACGCCCGCTCAGTCCAGCGGGGTAACCGTCAAACGACTGAGGACGGCCTCGTTCGCATCGCCGCCGAGGAACACCCCGACGCGTCCGGCGATCGCCTGGCCAGTTGGCTGAACGGGAATGTCCGCTTGGTTCACACTGAATCCGAGCGCGTTGCCAGAAACCCGCACCGCGAGCGTGTTTTCGCCGTTGCCGGACTTGACGGCTGC
>JAFAZN010000341.1 GCA_019239775.1 Chloroflexota bacterium | reverse complement strand
GTGTGTCGGTGTTGAGCGCGGCGTGCGCCCCAGCGGTGCCTGCGAGTCCAACGACGGCGGCTCCCGCAACCGCCACGTCGGCCACCACGAATACCAGTGGGTTGCCAACGTATCTTCCACCCGCTAACAAACCCAAAGCCGATCTTTCCAGCAAAGGACCGCTGTACGAGGACGGCTACCTGACTTATCCGTCGAATCCGGTAAAGGCCCAGTCCGGCGATGCGCCAGGGTCCGGCAGCACTATCGTGGCGACGCTGGTCGGCCTGTACCCTCCGCCGACTCCGGTGGACCAGAACCCCGCCTGGCAGGCAGTCAACAAAGCGTTGAACGTCGATTTTCGCTTCAACATCGTTCCACTCGCCGATTACACCGCAAAAATTGGTGCGCTGATGGCGGGTGGCACTGACCTGCCGGACATCCTGTGCTTTTTCAGCGCGCCTTCCACATCCATTCCGAACGTACCGGCGTATCTGCAGCATTCGGGCGCCGACCTCACGCCTTACCTCGCCGGTGATGCGATCAAGAATTACCCCAATCTGGCGGCGATCCCAACGTACGCCTGGCAGTACTCAGGCGCCGTTATCAACGGACACGTCTATGGCATCCCGCTGGAGCGCCCCACGCCCGGCGGTAATCAGTTGTTCAAGAACACCGAGCTGTGGGATGCTCGGATTGGGAAAGACGTGACGCCCAAAAGCGCGGACGACTTCAAGCGCGTGCTCAAGGAGCTGACGCACCCCGAGAGCAACGCATGGGGCTTTGGTGGCTTTCAAGGCGCCGCGTTTCTGGTCGGCGCCTATTTCGTGCAGATGTTTGGCGCACCCAACAACTGGTCGCTGGACTCCAGCGGCAAGCTCGTCAAAGACATCGAGACGGACCAGTACAAACAGGCGGTGGCCTACGTACGGGACCTCGTCGATGCGGGCGTAACCCATCCGGATTCGGCCACCACGCCGAGCCAAACCGCTTACCGCGACATGTTCGTGGCAGGCAAGATCGCCACCGCCGTTCAGGCGTTCGGCAACAACTGGTTCGACGTGTGGACCAAGGGCCAGAAGGCCGAGCCGAAAGTCGATTTTCTCATGGTGGATCCATTTCCGGCTCAGGAGGGCGCCAAGCCAATCACCTATCTTGGCGCGGGATACAACTCGTTGGCCACGCTCAAGGCGGCCTCCGCGGATCGGATCAAGGAGATCCTGCGAGTCATGAACTGGCTCGCCGCGCCGTTTGGCAGCCAGGAGGACCTGCTCCTGACAAATGGCCTCGCGGGGACGCACTACAACCTCGACGCAAGCGGAAATCCGGTCGCCACGCCCGCGTGGAACGCGGACGTCAACAATGTTCCGTGGCGATATGTGGTCCAGCACACACAGGTGATCTACTACCCTGGCGCCGGCGATTTCGTGAAACTCGAGTACGGGGCGGAGCAGGCGTTGATCCCACCGGGTCTGGCCGACCCGTCACTCGGATTGGCATCTGCCACCAACGATGCAAAAGGCACCAAGCTGAACCTTGCGATCATGGACACCCTCGGTGACCTGGTGGCTGGCCGCCGCCCACTCAGCGACTACGACCAGATGGTGAAGGATTGGCAGTCCAACGGCGGAGAGCAGATCCGCACAGAATTTCAGCAGCAGATCGCTTCGTCGCCAGCGCGTTGACGGGTCGCGCTACAGTACTTGAACAACCCAGAGCGCCGACCAGGAGCTGCCCTCAAATGTTGAACATCGAAAGCGATTCGGAAGAACACATCGCCACGCTCACGCTCAATCGCCCCGAGCGGCGCAACGCGCTCTCGATGGAGCTGATGCAGCAGCTGACATGCGCGTTGGAGGACATCGGCCAGCGCAGTGACATCTCCGTCGTAGTCCTGCAAGCGGCAGGCAAGGTCTTCTCCTCGGGCCACGACCTCGGCGAACTGGTCGATCGCTCCGCGCGCGAGTATCAGGCCATCTTCGACCAGTGCACGCGTCTGATGACCACCATTCAGCACATCCCGCAACCGGTGATTGCGATGGTGCGCGGTGTTGCGACCGCAGCGGGCTGCCAGCTCGTCGCAACGTGTGACCTGGCGTTCGCGGACGACGCTGCATCGTTTGGAACGCCAGGTGTCAAGATCGGCCTGTTCTGCTCAACGCCGATGGTGGCGGTCAGTCGGGCAATTGGTCGCAAGCGTGCCCTGCAGTTGCTGCTCACTGGCGAGCGTATCGATGCGCGCACTGCTGCGGACTGGGGGCTGATCAACGCGGCGGTTCCAGCGGACCAACTGGAGGAACATACGCGCACCATTGCCCGACAGATTGTTGCTGCCAGTCCGCTGATCGTTGGTGTTGGCAAGCGCGCGTTTTATGCCCAGATCGACATGGATCAACACGCAGCCTATGCACACACTGGCGACGTCATGACCATGAACGCGCTCATGGCCGATGCACACGAAGGCATCACTGCGTTTCTTACGAAACGCGAGCCCCATTGGGCCGGGCGATAATTGGTTCCGATCCGATCATTCGCTGCCGAGCACCCGCTGCACAATAATCGTCGCGAGCTTCAGGTTGACTAGCGCGGTGATACCCAGCACGACCAGTGCGCCGGCTTCGGCATAGAGGATTGGCGGCCAGTGCAGCGTGAGTACGACCGCAAGCAGCGCCGCGATTGCACGATGAACCCAGAGGGCTAGCGACGTTCGGTAGGACGTGAATAGTCCGATCACTCCCAATAAGCCGAGCAACGCGAACGCGACAATGCCGGTCCACTGTTCCTCGAGCCCGCGTGGATAGCGGAGAAAATACACGCTGTGAGCGCCGGATAGCGCAAGTGCCATCCAGCCAACGAGCTTGTGCTGTCGCCAGAACATCAGGAAAATCGCCTGCACGGCTCCGGCCGGATGAAAGCGGTGCTGTGAGGCCTGGTTCGAGATGAGCCGCGCCGTGATCAGACTGATACTGCAGGTGAGCATGATCAGTGAGGCCGCTACTGCCAGGTTGGACGAATCGCGCGCATCACCCGGATTCGCGAACAACTGAAGGTCTTCAGGGGGAAGCTGCCATGCGGACCACACGACGCCAATTGCCAGCAGACTGGCGACAACCACCGTCAGCCAGCCCAGGATGCGCAGGCGTTGCACGAAGCGGGGAAAGAACGCAAATGCCAGCATCGCGCAGCCGGTGGTGCCTACCAGGCAAGCGAGCGCGAACAGCGCCTGCACCGAACGGCCGCGTGATGGACCTGCCTCGATGATCAGTGCAACCGCCGCGACAGTCCAGAGGCAGCCGAGAATAATGCACGCGAAGCCGAGGTCCGCCCTTTGGATACTCGCTCGGCTTGGTCGCACGCTGGAGTGTGCCAGGGCCTCCCGAGGGTTGCAAGAATGGCACGGTGCGCGCCTGGAGTCTGGTTCCGCTCTGCCTGGCGGCCCTGGAGGTCGTGCACCCGGGTGCCACAGGCGAATCGGTCAGCGAGACGGTCCGTAGCGCGAGCCCGTGGTGGGTGCCGCTGCACGTCCTGCTGCTGCTCGGCTACCCCCTCCTGGTGGCCAGTCTCTGGCGCCTGACGAACTCGAAAGCCGCACACGCGGTGTTGGCCATCTTCGCGGCCTGCAACAGTCTGTATGTTGCGGTGGACGGAATCGCAGTTGGCATGCTGGCGCAAGCCGATCCAACGACTGCCGACGCGCTCTGGTCTACCACCTGGGTGAATGTCTTGGGGAACGTCACCGGGGCCGCCTGGGCCGCCTCACTTCTTCTGGTCGCGCTGAGCCTGACCCGCCGCAATGACTTGGCGGTCCGCGTCGGCTCGACAGTGACCTGGCTGGCGTTTGTCGCTACCACGCTGCCAGTTAGCGGGGGATTCGCGATCAGCCTGAGTCGGATACCCGCTGTAGCGACCGGCGCCTGGACGGTTTACCAGGGCGGCGCCGCCAGGATCCCCGTCGCGCTGCTCATCTTCGCGGCGGTCTTGCGACAGCACGTCGGCGCCGAAGCCGCCTTTGGACTGGTCCTAATAGCAATCGCTACAGGACGATCAGTCCCTGCGGTTGCGTCCCTGCCTTGAGCTGACTCACCACGTTCAGCTTGGACATATCGATAACCGCCACGGAGTTGGCGCCGGTCACCGACATGAATCCGGTCGTCCCATCGCGGGTGAACCCGATATTCGATGCGCCCTGACCGACCATCAGGCGCGCCACTTCTTTATAGCTCTTGGAATCGAAGACCGAAGCGAACGTGTCGGCCGAGTTGCTGACGACGGAATACTTCCCGTCGATCGTCCAGGCGTTGGTGACCGGACCCTTGCCGGTCGGCATTGTCGCCAATGTGGACAGGTCCTCCGCACTGAGCACGGTGTTCTCATCCACCTTGCCGGTCTGCACCCAGACCTCGTTGCCATCGGGCGAAACGCGCAGCATGTACGGCTGGCTGCCAGCTGGAAAGTTCACTGTCTTGACCAGACTCCACGTGGTCGTGTCGAACATCGAGACCGTGTCCTGGTCGCGTTCCGGCGTATAGGCGTAGTGACCATCCGGTGAAAAATGCAGATCACACGGGAACTTGCCAGTTGGCACCTTGCGCATGATCTGACCCGAGGCGACGTCAATGACCGCGATCATGTTGTCGCCAGCCACATTGATGGCCGCGGTCTTCTTGTCTGGCAGCAACATCAGACTGTGACCTGGACCATTGCCGAGGTCCGGAATGGTCTTCGATACGGCGACGTTGCGCGGATCGATGCCAATCGCCTGGAGCTTGTTATCGGGAAAATCGTACGTCCACACGAGCTGACCGTCCCAGTACGTCTGTTCGTTGGACAACCAGCGGACTGCCGCACCGAGCGGACGCGTCTCGCGCGCCTGGCGCGCCGCGGCGTCGATCAACGTCACGTCTTTGGAGCCAACGTTGAAGACGTAGACGGTCTCAGCAGCCGTCGCACCAGGAACGACCGCTGTTGGCTGAACGATCGCTGTTGTCGACGCAGCAGTCGGGGCCGGATTGGCCACCGAGGTCGGAGGTCCCGAAGGGCTCGCCGGTCCGCACGCGGCGGCCACTAACGCGGTAACCGCGGCTCCACTCGCACCCTTCAGCAGCGACCGTCGGTCGAGCGAACGGTCCAGCACCCAGCGCCCATCACCAATGACGACCGGAGCAGCAGCCCCGGAACTCGGGGCACAATCGGATGGTCCTCAATGCGAGGGTGGATTGGCGGTGAGCAGCGGATTAACGATCTTGCCTGCCATGCTTAGTCGTCCAGCGCTCCGACAGCCTCGAGCTGCTGGCCCAGGTCCGCCACCAGCTCAGCCTGGCTACGTCCTTCAGCCGGCTCCAGCGTAATCAGCCATTCGGGCGAGCCAACGCGCTCGATCGACGCACGATAGCCCTGCTTGGCGGCCTCCCAGGGAATGGTACTGAGAGCCGGTGCATGGTCGGTCAGAACCTGGAGGCTCTCGCCGCTCGACAGGTTCTTCAGTGCCTCCGACGCTTTCATCATCGGATACGGACAGATCTCTCCGCGGACGTCCAGCTGCTTGCTCATGTTTCTGCTTTGTGCTCCTTCGGTTCTACGCGATTCGTCGAATGACCTGCGTCCCGACAGCGGCGCCCAGGAGCAGCGCAAGCCCAAAGATCCAGCCGCTCAATCCGAGCGACGGAATTGCTGAGAAGAACGCGCCGATCGTGCACCCAATTCCAATCCCTGCGCCGTAACCCATCAGCGCGCCGCCGGCGAATGACTGCACATAGCGTCGCCGCTGGCGCGCAACGCGCACCTTGAACTCGCGAGCAGCCAGCGCGGCGATGAGGGCGCCGAAGACGAGTCCGGCATCCAGAAGGGTGGTGGGATTGATCACGCCATTCGCGCCAACCGCGAGGCTGCAACCAGCGAGCGTGTCCACACCGAGCAGCGGCCCCGCCGCCAGTCCCACGAGCCCGGCGGCACGGTCGGCCCAGGCTGCGAGCTCACCCGTAACGCCCAGGGGCGTATCAACCAGGAACGCGGCGATGTTCAGCAGGACGAGTGCGGTCACGGCTGCCAGCGGTGGCCAGCCCTTCCCGAGCACGTTTCGGTAAACCGCCCGAAGGTGATCGCCCAGGGTGACTGGATCTCCGACCGTTTTGCGGTTGCTCGGCACCGTGAACCCCGGGCCCGACGCGCCGCGGCTCTCCCACCAGAACGTGCCGACATACGCGGCGGCCAATGCAAGCCACGTCAGCACCACGGCGCCGCCGTAGCCGACTGACGTTGGCAACCAGCCGAGCGGCGCCGACTGAATCGTGAACGTATACCAGGCGTTCCAGGTATGCGCGGCCGCGCTCAATCCGACCAGGATGCCGAACAGCGAGGCCCACGAAGCGAGGTAGCCCTCGCCGATCCGATACAGCGTGCCCGAAACGCATCCGCCGGCCACGACCATGCCAATCCCGAACAGCACGCCTCCGACCGGCAGGTTCAGCCCAAGCGGCACGACATGCGCGCCGCTGGCCAGCGCGCCGAAGCCTGGCTCGGGGACCGCGCGCGCCTCGATCAGCGCGAAGACCGGTGCGGCCATGGCCAGACCAACAAGAATGGCGCGCAACATGCCGCCGTTGCGCATCAGAAACAGATCGCGGAACGCGCCTGCAAAGCACAGCCGTCCGCGCTGCAGCACAAGGCCAACGCCGAGGCCGAGGACCCAGTACAGCGCCAGGCGCGGTTGGCTCTGCTGGGCCGCTACCAGGATGACCAGTGCGATGGCAACTGCCGCGGCAGTAACGACGATGTGCGAGGGAAAAGAGGCAGCGCGGCGGGCGCCGACAGCACTTGCGGGAAAAGCCATAAAAGCCGACTCGGGAACTCAACAATAACGTGAGGCTCGGGCAGCCCGCAAATTCGCCACCCCGCCGCCGCGCCTCGAGCTGGACTGTACAAAGAAGGAGTGATGAAGATAGGCCTCGCTGGTATCAACGTAGGAACCCTCGCTGTCCCTGAGTTCGGACGCCTCGCGTCACTCGCCGAGGAGCTTGGGTATGAATCGCTCTGGACCGCGGAGCACATCGTGCTACCTGACCTTCCAGCTGGCCAAACACCTCGCCCTGGAACGACGCCGTTTCTGGATTCGATGGCGGTGCTCGGCTACCTGGCCGCGAAAACGCACACGCTGAAGCTGGCAACGGGCGTGCTCCTGTTGCCGCAGCACAATCCACTGCTTCTGGCGAAGCAGCTTGCCAGTGTCGACGTGCTGTGCGGAGGTCGTCTCATCGTCGGTATTGGCGTCGGTGGAATCGAGGAGGAAGCGCGAGCAATGGCGGCACCGATGTCGCAACGTGGCTCGCGCGCTGACGACTATCTCAACGCCATGATCGCGCTGTGGACAATGGAACATCCGCACTACTCCGGCCGACATGTCAGCTTCGAAGGCATCAATGCGTACCCCCGCCCGGTGCAGCAGCCGCACCCACCATTTGTCGTCGGTGGTCGCGCAGAGGGTGCAATTAAACGTACGGTCCGCTACGCCTCAGGCTGGTACGGCTATGCCATGAACTTGGACCAGACACGTGAGATCATCCAGACGATCGAGGCCGCAAAGCAGCGCTACGATCGTCCGGCCGATCTCGGGGATATCGAAATCACGATTGCGCCGCGTGAGCCGGTGACCTCCGCGACCATCGACGCCTACGCCGAGCTTGGAGTCAGTCGGTTGCTCGTGCGACCGGCAAATGATCGTGGAGTCGATGCGGCGGAAGCGGACATCCGACAGTACGCACCGGTTTCAGCTACGCCGGCTTCGGCCAGCGCAGCACGCGTCTAATGGTTGTGGAGAACATTTTCTCCTTGTCCGATGCTCCAAGCTCGCTGGTATCGCGCAAATAGTTGAGACAATCGCTGTACAGCCGCCACTGGTTGCGCGGGGCCAATTGAGCACCTGGCCCCGGCACCCAGCGCATGCGCGTGAAGTCTGTGCCCCACATCAATCGATCCGGCGTGAACGCGTCGATGATCTTGTGGAGCTGTGGCCACAGATCCTTGTGTGGGTATGGCTCGCTTGACAGCAGCGGGGCGCCACTGAATTTGACGTGCACGTTGGGATACTTGGCCAGTCCAAGAATGCCAGGCAATCGGTCCCACGGGTCCGGTCGCGGAGGCGACACCGGCGACTGGCTCAGGCCGAGGTGATCGATGATCATCGTCAACCGGGGGTGGCGTTCCGCGACTAAGCCCATGACGTCGGCCTGGCCATGTGTCGAGAAAAACAGTGGCAGGTCGTACTTTTCTGCGGCCGCCCACAGACGGTCGAACTTGCCGGCGCGAAACTCGGGCCGCAATTCCGCGGTAACTGCATTCGCAACCAGGTTTCGCCCGGCCAGCATCCCCGGTCGCTTGCGATAATTGGCGACCTGGTCCTCGATGTCATCGGCGGCGTAGTCGAACGTGAGCGCGCCGGCGAAGCGATCGGGATAGCGCGCAACCGCCGCATCCATGTATTCCTGTGGTGCAAACAACAGCGCTGCGTCGACTCCGACGGCGTCCATCGCTTCTCGGCAGATCTCGACACCCACCAGCAATCGCACCGCGTCGCCGTACTTCTCGTCGACAGGAACCGGCGGCTTCACCTCATGGATCTGCGCATCGATGATTTCCATCGCCAGTCATCGTACCGGTGCGCCCCGTCTAGCCCTCGAAGGGTGCAACCGCCAGAGCGTTCCATGTCCGTTCAAGATCTTCCACGTGCATCAGCACAGGGCGCAGTGCTGCCCACAGGTCATCCGTCGACGTCGCGCTGGCTGCCCTGTTCGCGTTGTTCTCGGCGAGCTCCGCCAGTTTGCGCGCGGCCTGCAGGTACGCCGCTAGAAGCTCCGCACGTGAACCCGTCTGGACCGTGTCCGCGCCTCCCGCCTCGCGCCACACACCGTAACGTGGCGGCAGTTGTTGGCCGTCCGCCGAATAGAACGTGTGCGTCGGCTCGACGTGCGGTGAAACGCTCAGGTACATAACCCCAGGTTGATCGCCGACGGCGCGCACCGCGTGCGTTGTGCGTGGCGGCACGTAAATCGCCTGGCCTTGGTGCGCCACCACGCTCTCCCCCGCCACGGTGAACTCGATGTCGCCCTGCATCACCACGAATGTTTCACCACCCAGGTCATGACTGTGGACCTGAGGCACAGGCCCCAGTTCCACGACACGAAAGCGCGAACGGATCTGCGGCTGGACGACCAGGTTGCTCACGTCGGCGCGGTAGTCGTAAACACGAATCGGCATACACCAACCGTTTGTAGCCGCCCAGGGTGATAGTGGGTATGCTGGCCCGGCGAAAGGCGCTCGTAACCATGCACCACATTGGCCCCTCCTTCAGATCCCAGCTGACCCGACGCCAACTCCTGGGTGGGCTGGCTGCCTCAGCGACCGTATCGATCCTGGCGGCCTGTCAGGCACCAAGCCCCAACGCACCCGCCGCATCCAATGCGACGCCGGCCGCGGCCGCGCAAGCCGGATCCACCCCGAACACCCAGCAAGCCCCGGCGACCAACGCCGGATCGGCCGGCCAGGTCGTCGTCATGCAGGGCGTGGATGCCAACACGCTCGACCCGAGCTTCCGCAACTCCACCCCCGAGTTCAACATCAACGCCCATATCTTTTCGATGATGACCTGGCGCGACGCCACCTCATTGAAGATCACGCCCGAGTTCATTCAAGAGTGGAAGCTCGTCGACGATCTGACGTGGGACTTCAAGATTCAACAGGGTGCCAAGTTCCACGATGGCAGCGCGATCGATGCGGAGGCGGTGGCGTTCGCGATCACGCGGTATGCGAAGAAGACCATCGGCGGCAAGCCAACCATCCAGGGCACCTTCACCGATCTGACCGGCTTCCAGTCTGCGACGCCCGTAGATGCCACGACGGTGCGCATGAAAACGGCCGGACCCTCGGCGATCGTGCCAGATCTGCTCTCGACTGTGGAGCTGGTCCCGCCGAGTCAATACTCGGACGAGTCGGAGGCGAACCTGGCCAAGGTGGCGACGACGCCCGTGGGCTCCGGCGCCTACAAACTGGCCGAATGGGTCAAGGACGATCACATCACCCTGGAGGCGTTCGACGGCTATTGGGGACCCAAGCCCGCCTTCAAGACTGTCATCATCAAGCCAGTCCCGGAGTTGTCGACGCGCGTGCTGGCCCTTCAGAACGGTGAAGCCGACGTCATCGTCAACGTCGCGCCTGACCAGGCGGCGGTCGTCGACAAGAGCGAGCGCGGGCGCATCTCCAAAGTCGCGGGCGGCCGCAACATCTTTCTCGGCTTGCGGTGCGATCGCCCACAGCTCGCGGACAAACGCGTGCGCCAGGCCCTGAACTACGCCTTCAACTTCGATGCCGCGAACCGCGCGTTGCTCAACGGCGCGGGTACGCGCACGAAGACAATTTTGAATCCGCCACATGAGCCGCCTGATGCGAAGCCATATACCTATGACCTCGACAAAGCGAAGGCACTGATGGCGGATGCCGGTTGGAAGCCTGGCTCGGATGGCGTATTGCAAAATGGCGACCAGAAATTCTCGATCGTTATCGACGCGCCCAGCGGCCGCTACATCAAAGACAAGGAGCTCGCGCAGGCCATTCAGCAGGACCTGGAGAAGCTCGGCGCCCAGGTTGAGCTGCGTGTGCTGGATTGGAGCGTGTACGCCGGCGATATGCTCAACAAACGCAACCCGGACGACACGTACTTCATCGGCCTTGGTTCACCATTCACCGGTCAGGAAGAGCTGAACTACATTCACAAGGACTTCGCGCTGAACTCGACCTACTGGCCGAACCCTGAGTTCCACCAGTTGTTCGACCAGCTGAAATCCTCGCTGGACGCGACCAAGCGCCAGGACCTTATGAACCAGATGTGGGCGATCGCCTTTGATGATCCGCCCTGGCTGTATGTCTGGCACCAGGTGGACTTTTACGGCGCAAGCAAACGCATTGCCTGGGACGCGCGCGCCGACGAACGGATTCGCATGAGCGAAGCGAAGCTCGCGTAGTCTCCACGCCCGTCCCGGCATGAGTACTTATGTGGTGCGCCGCTTGCTCCAGAGCGTTTTCGTGCTCGTCGGGGTCACGTTTCTGGTGTACTTCATTTTGTTCCAGACGGGTGACCCCACGTTTCTCAGTGTGAGCACAGACGCCAGTCAGCAAGAGGTTGAGCGAGTCCGCCACCAACTGGGGTTTGACCGACCCTGGTACATCCAGTATGCGGAATTTCTGAGCAAAGCCGTTCGCGGAGATTTCGGGACATCCCTCCGGCAGGGGGTTCCGGTCACCGGCATCGTGCTCGATCGAATCCCCGCAACCCTGGAACTCGCGATCACCGCCCTGGTGATCTCGCTGGTGGTCGCGTTTCCGGTTGGCATCCTTGCCGCGACCAGGCGGAATACCTTCATGGACCAGACGGCGATGCTCGCGGCGGTGCTCGGTCAATCCGCGCCGACATTCTTCGTTGGCATCATGCTGTTGTTCATTTTTGGTGGCATGCTGGGATGGTTCCCGATAGGTGGGCGTGGTCAGGCCGGTCCCGGCGACGAGCTGCGCCACTTGATCTTGCCCGCTGTAACCCTGGCCACATTTTCCATGGCCCGCAACGCGCGACTCATTCGTTCGAGTCTTCTGGAAACATTGGGCCTGGAATACGTCACAGTGGCGTGGGCGAAGGGTCTCGCTGAACCGGCAGTCATTCTCCGCCACGCGCTGCGCAACGCGCTGATTCCGGTAATTACGGTCATTGGACTGGATTTCGGCGCGCTGCTGGGCGGAGCAATCATTACCGAAACGGTCTTCGCCTGGCCTGGCGTCGGAAACCTGGTCGTCAAGGCCATCGGCCAGAAAGACTTTCCGGTCGTGGTCGGTTGTGTGACGATGCTGGCGGTGGTCTTTATTGTGATCAATGTGATCGTCGACGTGATCTACGGCTACATCGATCCACGCATCCGTCGGGCATGAGCGCGTCGGTAGCAGTCGTCCCGCTGGCGACGCCCGCGAGCCCGGGCCTGCGCAAACAGCGCCGACCGAGGTTCGTGTCGATGCTGATGGCTCGTCCCACCACGCTGCTCGCAGTCGCCATTCTGGTGCTCGTTATCGCGTGTGGCGTCTTTGCGCCCCTGGTGGCCCCGCACGCACCGCGTCAGGGTGACCTGATCGACAGCAAGCTTCCGCCGAGCTGGTTGGCGGAAGGTGACAGCCGATTCTTGCTGGGGACCGATGAACTGGGCCGCGACATCCTGTCACGCATCATCTTTGGTGCGCAGGTCTCGCTGACAGTCGGCTTTAGCGCGGTCGTACTGGCTGGCGCGATTGGCGTGACATTGGGGCTCGTTGCTGGATACTTTCGCGGTGTGGCGGATGACGTAGTGATGCGCGTGGCCGATGTCCAGTTGGCACTGCCTCAAATCTTGATGGCCATTGCAATCCTGGCGGTTCTCGGGCCTGGACTCAAGAACGTCATTCTGACGCTGGCGATTACCGGCTGGGTTACGTACGCTCGAGTCGTACGTGGCGAAGTGTTGTCGGTGCGCGAAAAAGACTTTATCCAGGCCGCGAGATGCATCGGCGTGGGACACGTCAAAATCATGTTCCGGCATATTTTGCCCAATGTCGTGGCGTCGATCATCGTGATCGCCAGCTTCGCGGTGGCGGGCACGATCCTGGCGGAGGCCGCTCTGTCATTTCTGGGACTGAGCGTAGGCCCGGATGTGCCCACCTGGGGCGGCATGGTTGCCTCCGGCCGAGACCAGATCATCACCGGCCAGTGGTGGATCTATACGTTCCCAGGCCTGGCCATCATGTTGACTGTGTTGGGCATCAACCTGCTCGGCGATTGGCTGCGCGATTACTTCGATCCGCGGTTGAGGACCTGACGCACTGCCATGCCGACCATTGTGTACGCGCCAATGCTGGATGCGGAGCTGCGAGCTATTGCCGACAAGTTGCGACCTGGCGGCTTCGAATTTCGCAATGTTGCGCCGGCGGAGCTTCCAGAAGCCCTCATGGATGCGGATTACCTGTGCGGCTTCATCGGGCCGATCGACTCGGACGTCCTGGTCGCAGCCGCGTCCAAACGCCTCAAATTGGTTCAGCTGATGTCAGCGGGATACGACCGGTTCAATGTTGAAGGCGCGCGATTGGCGCACCTGCCGGTGGCGGATAACGGTGGTGCCAACGCCATAGCGGTCGCCGAGCACGCGATCATGCTCATGCTGTCGGCCATGAAACATGTCCACGCGCTCGACGCGGCCGTGCGGCGCGGCGCCTGGCGCGGCAGTGTAGGCCGCGTGTTCGAGCTCTACGGGTCGACGGTCGGCATCGTCGGCATGGGTCGCATCGGACGGGAGGTCGCCAAACGACTGGCCGGCTGGGAAGCGAACCTCGTGTACTACGATCCGTTCCGCCTCTCAGCCGACGTCGAACAGCAATTGCGCGTGCGCTATCTCGAGCTGGATCAACTGCTACGCGCGGCGGACGCCGTCACCGTGCACGTGCCACTGAACGCACGGACACGGAACTTGATAGACGCCGAATCACTGTCACTCATGAAGCCGTCTGCTGTCTTGATCAATACCGCGCGCGGCGGTCTTGTTGACGAGGAGGCATTGGCTGCATCGCTGCGTGATGGACGCCTGCTTGGAGCCGGCCTGGATGTATTCAGTCAGGAACCCATTCCAGCGGACCATCCGCTGCTGGAATTCTCAGATGTTGTCCTGACGCCCCACAGCGCCGGCCCTACATGGCAGTCGTTCCCGCGCCGCTTCGCGAATTGTTTTGCGAACATCGAGCGCGTGCAGCGCGGCGACAAACCATTGTGGGTTGTGGAGGAGCTCGCCGACCTGTTTTCTGCATAGTGCTTACGCGCCCCATAACCGCTGGGAGGCGATCCTGGCGCCTTCGGCCATAGCCCGGAACTTCGCCCACTGCACCGATGCATGCGCCACGCGCTGCAAGCCGCAATCGGTTCCAGCGATCACGTTTTCTTTGCCTACCAGCCTGGCGTAGCGCTCGAGCCGTTGGGCCACCAGTTCTGGATGCTCGACAAATTCTGGAGCGCAGTGGCCGATGACACCTGGCATCAGAATCTTGCCGTCCGGCAGCTTCACGTCTTCAAACACCTGCCACTCGTGTTCGTGCTGCGGATTGGCAGCCTCAATCGAGTAGCACTGCGCCTTCACTTTGAACACGAGGTCGATGATGTCCTTTAGCGCGATGTCCTGCGTGTGCGGATGATGCGTGCTGCCCCAGCAAATATGCAGGCGCACCATCTCCTCGGCGATACCACGGAGCGCCCGGTTGATTGCCTCCACCCGCACCTCGGCATACGCTCGGTAGTCCGCGACCGTCATTTGCGGGTGGACGTGGTAGCCGTCCGGCAAATCCGGATCGTCCAGTTGGAGAACGATCCCAGCGTCGGTAATTGCCTTGTACTCCTCGTGCATGGCGTCGGCGATGGCGAACAGCATGTCTTCCTGACGGTCGTAGTGCTGATTGCGCATCCAGTGCTCGATCGTGGCGGGCGCAAGCGCGGTCAGGACCAATTCCTCCACCTGAACGCCCTGTGCAGCCTCCTTGATCAGCGCGATGTCGCGGGTGTACTCCTGCTGGCCAATGTAGGTGAGCGGGCCGATGCAGAATACGCCTTCGCGTGTGGCCGCCAGCGGTGCCGCGGGCTGCGGCTGGCGTCGCCCAAATCCGGCCAGCCCTTGCGCGAAAAACTCGGGAAAGTATCGCGACTCACGCGCGGTAATTGAGCCGTAGTTCGGATCCTCGCCTTCGCGCAGCGGCCGCTGCTCGATACCGCTGAGCCGCCCGCGCGAGTAGGTCTGCCAGCTGCGTTTGGTGTACTCGCCGTCGTTGACGATGTCGACTCCGTTTTCGGCCTGCAGCCGCACGACCTCCTTGACCCCATCACGGACACGTGCTTCCAGCTCGGCATCGAACGGGTCTCCGTCGCGCCTCTCAGCCATGGTCGCGCGGAGGTCGTCTGGTCGATGCAAACTTCCTGCGTGGCTCGTGAGAATTCGGTTGGTACTTCGCTTCACCCCGTCAGGGTACTTGTAACGTTGCGGATCACCGCTGCGTGACGTCGAGCACGGGGACTTCCAGAGGCGCATCCGGGTCCGGACCAGTTCGAGGGTGGTGCGCGAAGCTGCGCAGCCACGCGATCACTTCCTGTGGTCCGAGTTCGGGTCGTGTCGCCCACAACCGAGCGGCGGCGCCGGCGACAACCGGTGTCGAAAACGACGTACCAGCCCAGCGCACCCAGCCGGAGGCGTTTGGCGCACCGCCCGGCAGGGATGGACCGCTGAAGATGCCAACCAGGTTGTCGACCGGATCGGTCGTTGCCGGCTGGTCTGGGGCCGATGCCGCGACGACGCTGCCACCGAAGGTCGATACGTCGCCGGGCCAGGCCGGAGCCGCCAGCTCCCCGCGGTTCGAGAAGTCCGATGCCGTGTGCAGGTCGCGGCGTGTCGCAGCCACACCCAGCACGTCGTCGTAACGCGCCGGAAAGCGTGGCGGCGGAGGATCGCCTGGGTCGACGTCGAGGCGCAACGCGTCATTCCCGGTCGCCGCGACGACCAGAATCCCGCGCTCCGTGAGTCCGTCCACGACGTCGCGGAGATTGGCATGCAAGAGATCGAGCAGCTCCGCCACTTCGGGCCCGCGCTCGCGCAGCGCCTTTACGTTGCCTGCCACCTGCGGCAGCCAGCGGTCGAGCAGTCGAGCTGGAATTGGCAGGTCGATCCCCAGACTAAGATTGATCACCAGACGGGTTGATTCCGACTGCAACAGCAGCGACGGCAGAACCGCAAGGGCATGCGTAATCGCGAAGAGATCGCCGATACCGTAATCGTTCAGAATGCGGATCAGGTGGACGCGGCCCCGCCCCGCCAGCACATCGTGCACCACACCCGCGACGAACAACCCATGGTCCGCCATTGCAAACTGGTCCGGCTGCGTATGTACCGGGCCGTTCTGCATGTCCCACTGGAGGCGTGGCAAACAACCTTCCAGGTGCGCCGCAAACCCCGTCGGCGCCAGCTTGGGTGAATCCATCGGCACGTCTTTGTGAACTTCGCTCAGTAATGTGTTGCCGGGAAACCGAAGCGTGGCGGAGTCCACCGCTACCTGCGTGGGGCACGTGTCAAGAACGGCGACCAAAACCTCCGCTCGCGCGGGCTCGTCCATGGCTTTGAGAAGCGGTCCACGAAAATGAAATCGCCACCGGTGCCGCTGCGATTCGACGGGCAGCGGTAAACCTGCCGGACATCCACACGCAAATTGGTAGGCCACGGTGAGCCAGTTGGGCGCGATGGCGCGGATCTTCCACTGCGTCGCCTCCTCTGCATCAGTGCGCGCAAACCGATTGAGGAGCAGCACGAGCTCGCGAACGCTCTCGAGCCCGAGATGTAACCGTTGCACGTCCATTTTGCCCACCGGAACCGGATCGCGGCCGAGTCCGAAGTACAGGTGATGGGCACGCCCATTTCGCAAAGAAATCCATGGTGAGGACGACGCTGGCCCTTCGCCGGCTGTCTGGTCTGTTGGACGCGGCTTGGCCCGCCGCAACGGTTGCAGGACGGCGCGATCGCCGCCGAAGCGCTGGACCAACACGACCGGGGAGAGGTCGGCCCCCAATGGACCCGGGATGGGTTGATCGCCGGACGCCGCCGCTTTGAGTAATGCGGTGATCTGACGGTTCAGGCGCGAGCGGACGTGCTCGTAAAACGCGGCCGGATCTTGAATGCCCTCCGTGGAAATGACAACGGAGATCTCGTCGGGAACGTAGTTGACGACGTGTTGCTCGTTGGGGTCTTCGGGTGGGGTCTGCATTAGTTGTTGCCACCGATAGTACGTCTTGGACCTCCATAGCCCACCAGCTGGAATGGCGCCCACACGTAAGGGTGGACACCTTGCTCGATGAACTCGCGCTGAGCGCTACGCAGCGCCGCCCCCGGGGCGTCACCCGCACGTAACCAGGCATAAAAACGCGGCATCAGACGGGCGGTTGCCGCATCGTCGACGCGCCACAAACTCTGAATCAGTGTCGACGCGCCCGCGAACAGGAAACCGCGACTCAAACCCACGACCTCGTCCCCACCAACCACCGCGCTACGACCCGTCTCGCAGGCGCTCAATGTCACCAACGCGCCATCCAAACGCAGCCCGAACACATCGGCCATTGCTAACTGACCGTCGGCCAGCGAGATATGCGCGAAAATGGGATTGTCCAGCCGTGCTTCGCCGTGCGCGGCGAGGTGCAGCATGTCATGCTGAGCGGCCTGACTGAGGACTACGCCGCGTGTGGCCTGCTCCTCCAGGTAACACGGTCCGCCCATAAGCGCCGCGACACTTCGGGCTTCGTCGATCACCCCGGGCAATTTGCCGCCGCTGTAGCCGACCGTCAACGCGCTGGAGGCATGCGCCGGTGGTCGAATGCGTTCTGAGCACAGTCCGAGCAAACTGCTCGATGGCTCGGTCCATACTTCGAAGCGCTCCCCGACAAAACCTCGACCGTCGAACAACGCGTGAAATGGAACCCCGTGAGCGAGCCCGTACGGCACGATAATCAACCGCCGCATTCCCTCCAGGTGCGTAGCAACCGGTCCCAGCAACAGCCGGTAGAGATTTGCAAGCTGACCGGTTGCATTCGCCGCCAGGCGCTCGATGGATTCGCCGGTCTGCAGTGCGCGAGCGGTGCTTTCCATATTCAATTGCCAGTGATTGATGGCGCGTTGCAGCGCGCGCGTACCGACCGACAGTGATTCCACCTGGAGTCCGGCGGATGAGACGACGAATGCTGCGCCGTGATCGTCCCAGAACGCGTACTCCACCAGCACCGTCTCATCGTCCAGCCGCGGTGGAGATGGCTGCTCCACAGATTCACGCGGACCGAGCGCTTCGAGTCGTTCAGCGCTTCGCAGCAACGCTAGCCGCTCGTGGACTTTGACGATGCGTCGTTCGCGGTCGGCGACCGCCTGCTGGAGGGTGGCGAGTTCGGCGTCTGAGGCGGTCGCCTGCTGGTGCAGGCGGTCGTAAAACCACGCGTGTTGCTCCCGAAGTTCGGCAAGCTCCTCGATCAGGTCGCGCTCCTGCGGCGTGCCCGCGCTAACCGGCACCTCAGGTTGAGACATGAGGTAGTCGACCAGCGCCCGCGACTTCGCCCGCTCGAGATAGCCGAAACCGCGCTCCAGCTGGTGCTCGTTCAGGCAGAGGTCGATTGCGTCGAGAAAGAGCTGGAGTTTGTCGCCCAGAAACTCGGTGCGCAGCTCCGTGGCAAGCGAGCTCTGGACTCGCTCCAGGTCGCCAATCGCCGCGTCGTATTCACGCAGCGCTGTTTCGGGCTGGCACCGTGTGGTTGCCACACGCGCGAGCATGTGATGCGCACTCTGGGACAGTGGCAACGCGGCGAGGTCTCGACTCGTTTGCTGCGCGGAGCGCGCGAAGGCTTCCGCCCGGTCGACGGCTCCGACGGCGAGCGCGGCATGCGCCCGGATCAGTTCGGCCTGCGTGCGTTTCTCAACAAGTCCGCGCTGGGCAAACAGCCCGTGAGCCTGTTCGCCAAGCGCCTCCGCCGCGAACCAATCCTCCTCGTTCAGGTGGAGCCGCGCACGTAGCAACGCCACCGCCCCAAGTTCCGCGTTCAGGCCGGCGACCTCGAACTCGCTGGCTACTCTATCCAGTAATTGCAGTGCGGCGTCAGTGTCACCCATGGACGCAAGTTCCTGGGCGCATCGGAACCGCGCCTTGGTGGCTTCGGTGTGGGCGCCGGCGATTTCGCATCGCCGAACCAGGTCCTCGGCAAGTGACAGCGCCTCTGCGTGGTGATTCAGCGCAGCCTGACAGGTGACCATGTCCAGGGCAACCTGGATCGCCGAGTCGTTGAGCCCGGCCTGTTCGAAAGCCGCGAGCGCGTCTGCTTGCACTCGCAACGCATTGGTGTATTGACCCTGGCCAGCGTAGATGGACGCACGAAAATGCTCCACGCGCAACGCGCTGACAGGCTCGCCCTGCCGCAAGAAGATCTCACGTGCTGTTTGACATAACTCGGCTGCCTCGCCGAACCGACCGAGAAGCGTGAGCGGCAGCGCCTTGTTGGCCAGCGCCCTGGCGATCCGTTCGTCGGCAACGGCTCCGACAGTTGCGCGTGCCTTCTCAAAGTGCCCGATGGCTCGATCGAACACGGCAAGCGCTTCCTCGTACTCTCCGAGCTGATAGGCGACGGCCGCCATGTTGTTGCTGAGCCCACCGGCGCGCAGGTGCTCGCCCGCCGCGGCCAGTACGCCGTATGCCCGCTCGGCCGTTGGCAACGCCTCACGCCCGCGCCCGCAGTACTGTGAGGCAATCACCCAGCCGATGCGCGATCGCGCCCAGCCGATGGCGTCGCCCTGTGCCTGGCACGCCTGTCCGGCAGATTCGTAGAGCATCACGGCCTCCGGGTATCGCCCCTGGGCCCGCCGAACGTCGCCCTGCGCCATCGCGGCCAGCGCTTTGAAGTGAGGAAGGTTGGCAGATTCGGCGCCCGCTGCGAGCGCCTCTGCCAGGTGCTCGGCTGCCGCGGAATCGACCACGAGCAGCCGCTCCGATTCGTTCTTAACCGCGGTCAGTGCGCGCTCGCGCTCCGTAGCCGACTCGTGCGCAGCCAGCCAGACGCCAAGGCGGACGGTTGCTGACGCAGGCCGCTCCTGGAGCTCTTGGACGAGTTGTTCGAGATCTGCCGCTGGCGGTGCGACACCCGGCACGTCAGGTGTGGTCACTCAGCGTGAGGTCTAAGCAGTCGATCACGACGACCTCGTCCGCAAAGTGGATCTCGAGCTGATAGGTGCCAACCGCCACGGCATCGAAGGCGAAGTTACCCAGGTCGTCGGTCTGCGTGCTAGAGACCTGCACGTCATCGGCGAACAACGTCACATCGCGGCCGGCGACCGCGTCAGCCGCCGCGGTGTCGTGCAACACGAGGCCATCCAGGGCGACGGTGCCGCGCCGGCGGGCCGGGACGACGCCAAGTACAACGCGGATGGGCCCGGCGCGGTATTCAAGTCCGCTAGGGCGCTCACTGCCTCGCGCCAAGAATGGTGCACCGCCTCGGGTCGGGATGAGCAGCGTGGCGAGGACACGCCGCAGCAGATCCTTAGCGCCTAAGGCCGGCGACGTTTCGGTCGCCAGGAAAACACGCAGGCTCGTGAGCTCGCGCGCGCACTCGGCGCAATCGACGACATGCTGTGCCAGGAGGCGGCGGTCGGGGTCGACCAGCAGGTCCAACCCGTAGTCGCCGATCGTCTGTGGCGGCGGGCAGTCAAAGCGATACAGCGCGACGCGTAGCTGATGCTGGACCTGAAATGGACTGGTGAGCTGCACTGCGATCGATGCGTTCCCTTGCTCAAGTGAAACGCGACTCGTCCACGATTTCGGGCATGCTTCAATGCGACTATGACAACCCAGGACAATCTGCGCGCGCGCTTGGCGGCCGGTAACGAACTCGTCATGATGCGAGGGGACATCAGCTCGAGCAAAGAGCAACTGGCCGCCGCCTGGGGTGGCGGCCAGTACGACTTCATCTGGCTCGACGCGCAGCATTCGCCGTACAGCGATCAGCAGTTGATCGCCTATACAGGTGCAGCGGAGCAACTCGGCATTCCCGTACAGCTCCGTATCCCACACACGCGCGAAGCGCACAAGGTTGGCCGGTTTTTCGATCTTGGGGTGAGCGGCGCACTCGTGCCAGAAGTGATGGAAACGTCAACGGTTGAGGACGCCGTCAACTTCGCGTATTACGGTCCGATCGGGCGGCGGAGCTGGGGCGGCGCAAACCGGCTGGGTCTGCGAAATAAAGCCGCACCAACTGCGAGGCGCGAGTACGCGAACTGGTGGAATGAGACCGTTCTGCTGAGCATTCAGATCGAATCGGTCGAAACCGTGAACAACATCTCGCGGCTGGTCCGACCTGAGATCACGCACGTCACGTGGGGGCCCAATGACCTCGAGTTTTCACTGGAAAAACACAGCAACCAGCCTCTCCGAACGGTGGAAGCATGCATGCAGCATGTGGCCGAGCAGCTCGACGGCACCGGCATTCGCATATCGATGGGCACCGCCACCACCCCGGCCGAACGGCAGAAGTATCGCGATCTGGGTGTGACGATCTTCCAGGCCGCGGCGTGACTCCTGCGAGGCGAAGTCCCTAACGAACGTTCGGGAAAACGCCGACCGAGCGCTCGCCCGTCACCCTGTCAGGCGCTAGACTGTGCCCGCACATGTCCTCGAGCGGGCAGCGGCGGCCAGGCGGCAGCCGAGACCAGGTATTGGAGCGCGCGGCGCGGCTGTTCGCCGAGAAGGGCTATGACGCCGCGAGCGTGCGCGACATTGCCGAGGAAGTCGCGGTTCGGCCGTCGTCGCTGTACCACCATTTTTCGGGCAAGGACCGCATTCTCTTCGAGATTTGCTACACGTTCCAGAGCAATTTCAATCTCGAAGTGCTGCCCGAGCTGGTGTCGGATCGGCCGCCGGCGGAGGCGATCCGCGCTGCCGTCCGAGCGCACATCCTGTTTGCGCATCGGCATTGGGCGGAGGTGGTGGTGGGTATGCGGGAGCGTCGCAGTCTGCCGGCCGAGCTGCAAACCCCGATCAATGCGCTGCGCCGCCAGTATCGCGACGCCATCGCCGCGACCATCGGTCTGGGCTGCGAGCAAGGCGTCTTCGATGTTCCCGATGCAAAGCTCGCGGCGATGACGGTGCTCGACCTGGTGAACGGACTGTCGCACTGGTTCCGCCCGAAGGGTCGGCGCGATGTGGACCGCATCTCCATGCGCTACGGCGACGCAGCCATCGCATTGCTCACGAGTTGGGGCCACGCCGAAGACTAAAAGGTTCTGCCTCTCTTTCAAGAGAAGAATTGGTCTAGTTCTGCCTCTCTTTCACGAGAAGACCTGCCCTGGTTCTGCTTCTCTTTCAAGAGAAGATTTATTCCTACTGCGTATGGCCATTGGCCGCGTACGCCCCGAGCACCGTGCGCACTAGGAGATGTACCAGGAACCACCCTGGACCTCGCCGCGCAATGGCTAACGATCGTTCGGTCAGCTTGACACCCGTAGGGTCAGGTGCTGACATGAGCCCATGCCCGGAGAAGACGATGGCATCCGCGCCGAGGCGCTAGCGTGGCTCCGTGAGAACTGGGATCCCGACCGCAGCGTTCGCGATTGGTGGGCACTGCTGGCGGAGTCAGGTTGGGGCTTTCCGGCGTGGCCGCGCGAATGGTTCGGCCGTGGGTTGCGCGCCGAGCAAGCGGCGGCAGTGCGCGAGGCATTCTTCGAGGTCGGCGCGATCGGCCCGCCCGGCAGTCTCGGCCAGCGCCTCGGCGGTCCAACGCTCCTGACGCACGCTCGCAAAGAGCTGCTCGAACAGTTCCTGCCAGAGCTCGCGTTCGGTCGAGAATACTGGTGTCAGTATTTCTCTGAGCCAGGCGCCGGCTCAGACCTGGCCGGTTTGCAGACCCGCGCGGTGCGTGACGGCGACGAGTGGATCATCAACGGCCAGAAGGTATGGACCTCGGGTGCGCAATACGCCGACCGCGGCATGCTGCTGGCGCGCACAGATCCAGATGCCCCGAAGCATTTCGGACTGACGTTCTTCGTTATCGACCTCAATCAGCCAGGCATCGAAATCCGACCGCTGCACCAGATGAATGATGCGCACGGCTTCAACGAAACGTTTTTCACCGACGCTCGCGTCAGCAATGACCGGATCGTTGGGCAGCTGAACGGAGGCTGGTCGGTCGCGCTGACGACCCTGATGTATGAGCGCTTCGGTGGCCTGGTGCCGAGCGCGCAACCAGGTAAGAAGCTGGCAATGCTCGACATGCGAGCTGGCGACGTTGCCGCCGGACGCGCCCGCGGTGAACGCGAAGGCATGGGTATCACCAACATCGCCGCCACCGTGACTGATGTTGCGCGCAAGCTCGAGAAAGACTCGGATGCGGTCACCCGGCAGCGTCTGGCCGAACTCTACGCCGCCGAAGAGGTCCAACGCATTGCCGGACTCCGCTCGACCGCGGCACGTCGGACCGGTGAAGGACCTGGTCCAGGCGGCTCGGTTGGCAAGATCGCGCGGTCGAATCTCTCGCGACTCACACGCGAAGTCGGCATGGAGGTCCTGGGCTCCAACGGGATGCTGGTCGGGCCGGAAACGCCAGGTGGTGGCCGGCTGCAGCATGCGGCGCTGTCCAGTCCGGGGTCTTCGATTGCAGGCGGCACCGATGAGATTCAGCACAACATCATTGGTGAACGGGTGCTCGGATTACCCAAAGAACCACGCATGGATGCGGAGGTTCCGTTCCGCGAGCTCAAAACCGGTACGCAGAGGGACTGACATGTACTGTCTTGCCTTTGCCGAGCGCGAGCATGGCTCGGACCTCACGGCTATTGAAACCTGCGGCGAGATTATCGGAGATCAGGTCGTCGTCACTGGTATGAAGTCATGGGTGACCGGCGCGGATGGCGCTGATGCAGCGCTCGTGCTTTGCCGGACTGCGCCAGACGAGTTGTCGTGCGTGCTGGTGCCACTCCCGGATGAGGCCGTCGAGCTGCGGCCGATTCGCGTGCTCTCGGGCGAGAGTGACCTGTTCGAGCTCCATTTCGACGGAGCGCGCGCTCCGCTGACCAACTTGTGTGGCGAGCGCGGCGACGGCCTGCAGGTCGCATTGCGCGAGCTCAGTCAGGTGCAATCGCTGGACCTGGAGCGCGAATTCTGGGACCTGGTCGCGACTGCACGAGACTACCGACGCAACCGCGATCCACATGTGCGCCAGCAACTGGCGTGGGCCTACACCCAGGTGCGCATTCTTCCTCAATTGACAGTGCGCAACCCCGAATTGGCGAAGGTGTTGCGGAGTGAGTACCACCGCCGGTTGGGAGAGATCGCCCTGGATGTGGTCGATGCGGATGGTCTACTCCGTCCGGATGGTGAGGCGTATCACCTGAGCCGCTGGCAGCACGTCTTTCTCGCCAGTCGCGCAGATACGATTGCGACGCGCACCACCGAACTCCAGCGCGGCGAAATCGCCGAGCACCTACTCGGTCTACCGAGGTGACGCCGACCGTCGAGGCGCACCCCTCCAGCAGTCCTGCCCACAAGCACACGGAGGCTTAGCAGTGCCAACGAACATGTCCTTCACGGATGAGCAGGAGGAGCTGCGTCGAACGATGCGGCGGTTCTGCGAGGACCGTTCGCCGTCGGCCGAAGTGCGACGGTTGATGGCCAGCACCGACGGCTACAGTCCGCAAGTCTGGGAGCAGATGGCGAGTCAGCTCGGACTGCAAGCGCTCACGATTCCTGAACAATACGGCGGTGCGGGTTTCAGCTATGTCGAGCTCGCCATCGTCCTGGAGGAGATGGGGCGCACGCTCGTGTGCAGCCCGTATTTTGCAACCGTTGGCATGGCCGCGAATGCCTTGCTGTGTTCAGCTGACGAGGACGCGTGTGCGACGTACCTCCCCTCGATCGCAACGGGCGAGACGATTGCAACCCTCGCGCTGGCGGAGGACAGCGGCCGTTGGGACCAGGACTCGATCCACGTAAGCGCAGAAAGTAGTGGCTCCAATTGGGTCCTGAATGGGTGTAAATCGTTCGTGATCGACGGCGCCATTGCGAACTTGATCCTGGTGGCTGCTCGGTCCGCCGCGGGGGTATCGCTCTTTGCCGTCGAGGAAGATCCAGTCGGTCTGAGCCGGACTCCGCTGCTCACGCTCGACCAAACGCGCAAGCTTGCCCGCCTGGAGTTCGCGCGCACCCCCGCGCGGTTGATCGGCGTCGAAGGGCAGGCCTGGCCCGGGCTGTCGCGAACACTGGACCTCGTGGCGATCGCGCTCGCCGCGGAGGAGGTTGGCGGCGCACAACGTTGTCTGGACATGAGCGTGGAGTATTCCAAGATTCGCTACCAGTTCGGTCGACCGATTGGGAGCTTCCAGGTCATCAAGCACCGTTGCGCGGATATGCTGTTGCAAGTGGAGTCGGCACGATCTGCCGCACAGTACGCCGCGTTTGCCGCCGCCGAGAATTCAGATGAGATTCCGGTGGCCGCCAGCCTGGCGAAAGCAACATGCTCGGACGCGTACTTCTTTACAGCCGCCGAGAATATCCAGATCCACGGCGGCATCGGCTTCACGTGGGATCACGACGCACACCTGTATTTCAAGCGCGCCAAGTCGAGCCAGCTGTTTCTGGGGAACACGGCGTACCATCGCGAGCTGTTAGCGCAGCGGATCGGGGTGTAGGATAGCGCGCCGCATGCGGTCGATACTGTCCAATCACCCGCCCGCGGCGGAGCGCAGACAGCATATCGTGGGGGCCGTCGAAATCCGGCACTTCGATGTAGGCCGCCCCGATACCCTCGGGATCGTGCGCATCCGAGCCCACTCCTGGGGCAATGTCGAACTGTGTTGCGAAGTCGGCCGCGGCGATATTATGCGCCGAGTCCGCGATCTTGGCGTTGAACACCTCGATGACGTCCAGCTCACCCGCCGCGACCAGCCGCTCCAGCACCGCTCGTCGCAGTCCGGCACGTTCAGGGTCAAACGCGTGAGGCGCGTACACAAGGCCACCCTGTGCTTTGATGCGGTGGATCACTTCAGGAACCGGCAGTACGTATGGAATGCGCTCGGACAGGAACAGGCCGATAATTTCTCCAGCCGGAGTGCGGATCTCTTCGCCGACGATAACCCGAATGTGGAGATCGCGACGCAGCGCCTCTGCCGCCTCGATCGCGTGGTGGTCAGTGATACACACCACGTCGAGGTGGACCGCTTCGACGCGCTGGGCAACTTCTTCCAACGTCGTGCGCGCATCGCCCGAGGCGGCGGTGTGCAGATGGCAATCGAGGCGTATCCAACCCGCCTGCGTCGGTGGCGGCGGCCAAACGGGACTAAACAACAGAATGGAGACTAGCATGGGCAAGCTCGAGGGACGGGTTGCAATCGTGACGGGTTCCGGTCGCGGAATTGGTGCCGGCGTAGCGCGCCTGCTCGCGCGCGAAGGCGCCAGTGTGGTGGTGAATGACCTGGGCGTCGCGCTGGACGGCAGCAGTCCCGATTCGACGCCTGCGCAGCAGGTCGTCAACGACATCAAAGCCGCCGGCGGGCAGGCCGTCGCGAATTACAACGATATTGCCGAACTGGGCTCCGCGGAACAGCTCATTCGCCAGGCAATCGACTCATTTGGCAAGCTCGACATCCTGGTCAATGTGGCCGGGATCCTCCGCGACCGCATGCTCTTCAACATGAGCGAGCAAGAGTGGGACGCGGTCATTCGCGTTCATCTGAAGGGCACTTTCAATACGTCGCGACACGCGGCCGCGTACTGGCGGGAACAGCGCAACCCTGAAGGCCACTTTCGGTTGATCAACTTCACCTCCGGCTCCGGTTTACACGGTGCCCCCGGTCAGCCCAACTACGCCGCCGCGAAAATGGGTATTGTCGGTTTCACCTATTCCTGCGCAAACGCGCTCGCCCGTTACGGCGTGACTTCGAACGCGATCGCACCCGGGGCAGCCACGCGGATGACGGAGTCGATTCCCGATCAGCGCCGCCGCTCGCCACAAGATGGCGACGAGCGCGCACCGGAAAACGTCGCGCCGGCAGTCGCATTCCTGGCAAGCGAAGGAGCGGACTGGTGCAACGGTCAGGTGATCTCCGCCCGCGGCTACGAGATCGGCCTCTACAGCAAGCCGCAGTTGCTGAGCCAGATTGTCGGAACCGGTCCGTGGGACCGCGACCTCGACAAGACCTTCGACCTGCTAGAACACGCCTTCCGCCCGCTGGTAACGGGCCAAGGCGGAGCCTTTGCACCTGCACCAGCCCCCCAGCCAGCCCAAGCCCGCTAACCAGGGTGGCCACGCTCGAGGAGGCTGTCGCCGAGGGGCAGCGTCACGTCGGCACGACTGGCGCTGCCACTAGCCGCGTCATCGAAGCCGGCGCGATCCGCCGGTTTGTGGAGGCGCTTGGAGACTCCAATCCGCTCTACACCGACGCGGAGTATGCGCGACAAACGCGGTGGGGCGGCATCATCGCCCCACCCACGTTTTTGTGCACCATTCAGGCCCCACTGCCGCTGCCAGATCTTGGCTTCGGGCGTGTCAATCTGAACGGAGGTAGCAGCTACGAGTGGCATCGACCGGTGCGTCCGGGCGATGTGATCACCGCGCAGACCACACTGGTGGAGGTGCGCGGTGTCCAGAGTTCCACCGGACCGCTGCTGATTCTCGTGCGAGAAATCCGCTATACCGACCAGGATGGACGGCTGGTGGCCGAAGGCCGATCCACCGGCTTGCGGCGTTGAGCATGCCAGTCGCCCCTGGTGCTCGTTTCCGCGACGTCCACGTGGGCGACGAGCTGCCTCCGCTGACGAAGCATCCCACGACCCGACAGCTCGTCCAGTACGCAGGCGCGTCCGGCGATTTCTACGAGATCCACTACGACAGGCCGTTTGCTGAGGCGGCGGGCTTGCCAGGCGTGATCCTGCATGGCTTGCTCAAGGCAGGCTGGCTGGGTGAGCTCGTTCAAACCTGGGCTGGCCCGAACGCCTTTGTACGCCACATCGACGCGTCATACCGAGGCATCGACCAACCTGGGCGACCCTACGTCCTCGGCGGCAAGATCATCTCGGCCGAACCCAACGCCGACGGCGGCGGCACGGTTGAACTCGAGATCTGGGGCCAGGACGAGACTGGCCGCCGCACCACGCTTGGCCAGGCACGAGTGGACCTCGAACCCTAGAGTTTTAGTCAACCTCTAACACTTGCGCCCCCGCCGCGCCGGTTCGAGTGGGTATGCTCAGTCGGAGGAGGAGCGGCCAGATGCAGCGCTCGCGCATCATCATCACAACCGCCATCGCTCTCGGAGTCCTGTTCGCTCAACTACTCGCATCTAGCAGCGCGTACGGCACGAACGCGCCGATGTACGCCATCGACGCGACGCCATCACCCACAACCGCGCAAACGGGCTCGTTTACGTTTGCAACACCAACGCCGGTGCTTCTTTCCGCGACCGCGGTGGCCGCAATTCAAGCGACCGGGGCCACAGGGGCCACTTCTGGCGCCCAGCAATCCAGCGATCAGATCGCGTCGGTTTCCCAGCAGGTCACACAGGCCGTGCAGGACCAATCACTCTCGATTGACGCAAAAGTACAGCGCATCACCAGCCTGGCTGCACAGTTCAATCAGCTGGTCGCGCAATGGCAGCAGCAATTGCTGCAAACATCAACGGCACCGGCTGCCGCCGCGACTCCACTGCCCACTGCCGCCATCGCAACTCCGTTGCCCGTGCCCACCGCGGTCGCACCGGTAGCCGGAGGAACTCCCACCGCCGACCAGCTGCGTGCGCAGATCGCCACGATTTCCCAGCAGATGGCGCAAATATCTCAGGATCCGACGCTGAGCGCGGATACGAGAGCGCAGAAGCTCAGCGCTCTCGCAACGCAATTCAATCAGCTGATGGCTCAGTTGCCACAGCCCTGACTTCTTTTATACCGCCGGCACGCCCGCCAGCACGTCCAGCCGCAGCTCCGGATGGTCGACGAATGCTTGTTGCAGCGGCCGCGTCGCCTCGCTCCAGTCCGCGTCGGATGGGAGCACAACGCCGCCGGAGCGCAGCCGGTACGCCTCGGGTTGGTCGACGCCTGGTGGCAGCACGCCACGTTCGCGCAGTGCCACGGCAGCGCTCATGAGCCGCCGGCGAGTGCGAATGATCATCGCATCGCTGCTGCCGAGACGTTCCTGCGTTCGGTCGTAAATCGGGCCCATGCTCTCAGTGACCGCATGGTCCTCGAGCGAAACCGATGGAATTCCCGTGTAGCTCTGCAACTTCCGCTGCTTCTCGCGGTCGATCATGAAATCGTTCCTGGCGTCGGCCTCGAATCGGAAGCGCCCGTACCAGTCCGTGGAATCCGGCTTGAGCGGAGCATCCACCTGGTTATCGTTCGGACCGCCGCGACGGCGTCCCTGCGTCCCGAGCTTGTTCATGCTCAGGCCGAAGCAGTGGTAGTCATCCAGCGGAACCCACGCCCGGACCGAGACCTTCAGGCCGAGCACGCCCGCGGCGACCATGGTGTAGAACGGAAACAGGAAGTGCGCCACGCGCCAGTACGTGTTCCCGGGGTTTGCTGGTCGATATGTGCCGTAGGTCACGCCGCCGTCGATGTCGAGCACTTTGAAGCGAGGCGCGCGATCGCTCAGGGCGTATTTTGCCCAGGAATCGTCCGGGACGGAATCGGCTGAGATCGCGCCCTGGTGCAGGAAGCCGACGTGAGCAGTGTCGATGTCCCCTTCGAGTGCCTGCATCCAGTTGCACTCACGCTGGAAGATGCCAATTCCTGTTTGCTCCGCGTCGAGCATGTTGGCCTCGAGGTCGGGTAGCGGAGGGAGCTCGGCCTCGCTTCGCGAGCCCATGTAGACCCAGATGATCCCGCCGCGCTCGCGCGTGGGGTAGGCGGTGGCCTTGACTTTTTGCTTGAAGTCCGACTCGGCGGGCTCGTTGGGCATATCGATGCAGTGGCCGTCGACGTCGAATTTCCAACCGTGGTAGACGCACCGTAGGCCGCTCTCTTCGTTGCGTCCGAAGAACAGTGAGGCGCCTCGATGTGGACAGTTGTTCTGAATCAGGCCGACTCTGCCAGTGGTATCGCGGAAGGCGATCAGCTGTTCGCCCAGTAGCATGATGCGACGTGGATCGCTGTCTGGCGTCGGCACCTCTCTGGAGAGCAGGCCAGGTAACCAGTACTGACGCATGAGCTCGCCCATTGGCGTCCCAGGCCCGACTCGACAGAGCAATTCGTTTTCTTCAGTCGAAAGCATGTGTGCTTACTCCCTAGCGTGCTGGCAAATCGAAGATATCACGCGAGGGTGAAGCCGCGTCCCGCCGACAGCGCAGACGCAGCGACATTCACCACACCGACCGGATGATCCTCCAGCTCTAAACCCCGGACTCAGGCGGCGACAACTCCGCCTGGCGTTGCCGGTTCCACCGCTCCGCGTCGCAGCAGGACTCGCGGCGCCGTCTCCGGAATGCCTATCACCATCGGAAGCGCCACCACCCAGCACAGACCGGCCAGTACCACCGGAACGATCAGACCGAAGCGGTCGGCAAGCACTCCACCGATAACCGGACTCAGGGTGATGCCAAGCGATGCCGCAAACAGGTTGCAGATGCCAATGGCGGCGCCTTTTCGCACTGGGACGAGCTCGCTCGGAAGCGTGGCACCCATCAGGGAATTCCAACCAACCGAACAAATCTGGCCCAATGCCAGAAAGACAACCAGTAACTGGGCAGGCATTGGTACGAGCGCAAACACGAGAAACCCAACCGCCGCTCCACCAGCGGCAATGGCACCGGCTGGCCTCCGCCCCACCGTGTCCGCGATGGTCGGAACGATGATGACGCCACTTAATCCAATCGCCGAGCTCACCGACAGGACGCTGCCGGCGTCGTTCAGGCTGTACCCGCGAAGCTGCGTCAAAAACAGTGTCGCGAAGGCCAGATACAAACCCAACCAGGCGAGACCGAGCGTGAAACCAATGGTCGTGAACGGCATCCCGCGACTGCCCAGGATTTCTTTGAGGTCCTTGAAGAAGGACGTCGCGCTGAGCTGACCCGCGGCGGAGCGCGCGCTGGCGGGCAGGTCCGGCGGCATGATGGCAATCATCGCCGATGTCATCAGCAAGCCGAAGACGCCAATTAGCGGAAACGCAAATCGCCAGCCAAATGCAGTCGCGAGGTGGGTAACGATGAACGCTCCCAAGGCCAGGCCAAAGAGGTTGTAGCCGCCGGTGAAGATCGCCTGGAACAGCGCGCGGCGGCCCGGGTTACACCGTTCCGCGATCGTGCCCTGGCCGGTCGCCAGGCTGACTCCATCACCCAGTCCCAGCACGTCTCGCAGAATGAACAACGACAGGAAGTTCCAGCTCAGACCAATCATGGCTGAGATGATCGCCGCCGCGTACATGCCGATGATGTACACGTTCTTGCGCCCCACACGGTCGGAGATGCTGCCGCTCAGCCAGGCCGAAAGCGCCCAGCCCAGCGAGGTGCCGGATACCAGCAGGCCCGCCTGCCAGAACTCGAGGTGGAACTCTTGTACCACCGGGGGCATGACATAACCGATCCCCACGCGATTGAGCCCCACGAAGCCGAACATCAATGCCAGCGAGATGACGAGTAGCCACTCGTAGCGCGCGCCCTGACGCTTGATCATTGCGCTGATCCTCCCCTGACTGAGGTGCGTCCAGCGATAACCACCCCAGCATACGACGCGCCCGTCCGCCGAGCTAGCTGGTCAAAAGATCCAACTTGGCGCTCGGGACCGCCATTCGGTTACCCCCGTGATTGCTACCATGCAGATCGGAAGTTATGCCTTTGCTCCGCGAGGTCACGCTCCGCGACGTCCAGAGTGGCGCTATTGTGGCGGCGTTTTTCGGGCCATAGATTAGTCCGTCGTGCAGACAAGGGGAGTATGTGAAAGCAGCCTTATTCACGGGTGCGAGTTACGCGGGCCCGGCCACCCGCGGCAGGTGGCCAGTCCCAGTCGACGTGTATTCGAGAGAAGCAGCCGAGGACTCGATGCAGTGGGCGCTTGAGCAGTTCAGCATGGCGGACGACCTCGGTTTCGACTGGGTGACCGTTGCCGAACACCACTTCTCACCATTTTCGTTGACTCCGAATCCAATGGTCATGGCCGGCGCGCTGACGCAGCGGATCAGACGCGCCAAGATTGCGCTCCTCGGACCGAACATCCCGATCCAGAATCCTGTGCGAGTGGCTGAGGAATTCGCGATGCTGGACACGCTGACCGGCGGGCGAGTGGTCGCAGGCATGCTGCGCGGCACCTCCAACGAGTACGTGACGTACAACATCAATCCGGCAGAATCGCGTGGGCGGTTCGACGAAGCGTTGCAAATTATCCGAAGAGCCTGGACCGAACCGCAGCCGTTCGGGTGGTGGGGCCGTTACTACGAATACCGGTCGATCTCGATCTGGCCGCGGCCGGTCCAACAGCCGCATCCTCCGATTTATATGTCCGGGTCAAGTCCGGAGTCAGCGGAATTGGCGGCCCGCAACCAGATTGGACTCGGTTTTGCGGTGACGTCGGTGCCACTGGCAAGCAAGTCCGCCAAACTGTATCGCCAGGTAGCGAATGAAGTTGGCTGGAGTCCGCGACCCGAGGACGTGATCTATCGTGTTGGGATCCACGTTGCCGCGACTGACGACCAGGCCTTTGACGAGCTGCAAAGCATTCCCGCGGACGGTGCCACCCGACTCAGTCGCGCGAACCCCGTAATTGACGACGCCGTCGCGCAAGCCGGCTACTACGGCCGTGATCGTGAGCATCAGCAAAGCCGTGCGATGCTGAATCGGGGCGCTGAATTCGCCGATAAGCTCCGGGACGGTCAGCAACTTGCAGGCAGCCCGGAGACGGTGATGGATCAAATTTGCAACGTGCACCATGAGTTGGGTGCCGGCGTCCTGGACCTCATCTTCCGAGGTCCGGATCGTGATAGCACGCGGCGATCGATAGAGCTGTTTGCGAACAAAGTGCTGCCGCGCATTCACGAGCTGAACTGAAATGGCTATCGAGCGCGCCAATTCAACTCACACGGAACCGTCGCAGTTTCGCGAGAAGTACGTCGACGCCGACGGTTTTCACATTCGCTACCTCGAAGCCGGCACCGGTGCGCCACTTGTCCACTTCCATGGCGCCGGCGGCTTGCGGCTGTCTCGATCGCACGAACGATTGGCGCAAACGCATCGTGTGATCCTGTTCGAGGTGCCGGGTTTCGGCAACTCCCCTACAAACGAGCGCTTCGAGTCCATCGAGGATCTCGGCCGCACCATGACTGAGGCCATCACCCACCTGGGGATTGACCGCTTCAACCTGATGGGTAACTCGTTCGGTGGCAAGCTTGCGTTGTGGACCGCCCTGCAGGTTCCGGAGCGCATTCTCTCCTTGGTGCTTGTCGCGCCAGCCGCCATCCTTCCGGACAACCACGTGCAGGACGCGTTGACGCGGCGTCTCTCAACGCCGAGCCGAACCGAGCTCGAGGCTCGGATGGCCAGCTTCCAGCCAGCGGTGCTGGTGGTGTGGGGCACCGATGATCGGATGATTCCGAGTGAGATGGGGCGGGTCTACGTCGAAAAGCTGCCAACCGCGTTTTTCGTCCTGCTGTATGACGCGGGCCACGAAGCCGATGCGGACCGCCCAGAGGCATTCGCCGACCTGGTCACCGAATTCATCGAACGCGGCGCAGGCTTTGTCGTCAACCGCCGCAGCGGAGTCGTCCACCCCTAGAAGTTCGGCCGACAAGCCGCTTCGCAGCACGAGTCGCAGTAGGCCGAACTTCTGTGACAGATTGCGCCTAGGAACGCAGCGGCTCGTTCACGACCATTCGAGCGGGTTTTCGGCCGCGTTCCTAGGCGGCTCGATAGGAAGAGTGCCGATCAGCGCCGCACGCGATAGCGCAGATGGAGTACGCGTCGACCCTGAATCACCACGTCGGGATCCTCCAGCAGCTGCTGTGAGTGGACAGCCCCGAAGTACCGCTTGCCGCGCCCGAACACCACCGGCACGATGTCCATCGCGACTTCGTCGACCAGCCCCAGAGCGAGAGCCTGCCCACCTACATCGCCGGCTGTGAGAGCAACGTCGCGCTCGCCCGCGAGCTCCTTGGCGACGCCGATCGCGCGGCCGACGTCGGTGACGAAGTGGCAGGACGCCTCGGGATGCCAGCCCTCCGGCCGCGGCCTGTGTGAGACGACAACGATGTGCTCGCCGGCCGGCGGAACGCCTTCCCAGCCGTTGGTGAGGTCGAAAAGATGCCTCCCCATGATGGTCGTGCCGATGCGCTGCCACATCGGCCGTACGTAGCGCGCCGACTCCGCGGAAACCTTGAAGGGCCCGCCATCCACGATCTCGGCGTCGCCATTGAAGTACCACTCGAACAACGGGCCCACGTTGTCCTCCGCGTCCGCGATGAACCCATCGACAGAGACCACGGCGTGCATGAATACAGTGCTCATACCTCGATGATGTCGAAAAGAGGAGCTACTGTCCCGCTCCGACGATCTCGACCTGGGTGCTCTGGGGCAGGCGCCGAGCGTCAATGAACTACGCGCGCGATCGCAAAGTCGCAACTCCCTCGCCGGCCAGGTCGTCAAGGACTGCTTTCCGGCCGGTCATGGCGACAACCAGAGACACAATCGGGCCTGAGACTTCTGGACCGTCACCGTGCGACCAGTCGATGTCCGTGGCTCGCAAGCGCAAGCCGCTGATCCGATTCTTGGCTCCGATCAGCAGGTTTGAATTCTTGTAGAAGTCTGCGACCTGCACCGCTGCATCACGTGGATACGCATGCTGGATGCCGAGCGGCCGACGGATGTCCTCGGAATGCACGAGGACTTCACCCAGCCATGTGTGGGCGGGTCCAGGCGGATGCTTGGAGCTGTTCAGCACGGAGTTGAAACGGCTGAGGGTTTCAGCCGGTGAGCTGCCTAGCTCGGAGTCAATGTCTTTCGACTGCATGCTCTTGAAGTTGAAGCCGGCTGCGACAAACTTGCCGACGAACTGCGCCTGACCGGTCCGCGCCGTGGCAGTCATATGCGCGAGCACGTCGCGAACGGTCCAGCCTGTGCAGAGCGATGGCGTTGCCCACTGCGGCTCCGTCAGCGGTCGGAGATCGGCCGCCAGAGCCGTACGCTCGTGATGAATCGTGTCCCACATGTCCGTGGTTGCTGGCTTGACTGCATTCACCTGTAGGTCCCTCCCCGACAGTTCGAAGACCCGCCCTGCGAGCAATGTACCAGTCTTGTCCTGGCGGCGCAGAAAATCTGAGTAGATAATCAGCACCACGTGGATTCGCTCGATGAACGGCTTCTACGCGAACTGGCGCAGGCCGGTCCGTTGACAACGAACGAGCTAGCGCACCGACTCAGCGCAGGCCATTGGGCCGACGTGTGCACAGCTCTCAACCGGCTGGTCTCAGAGGGCTACGCCACCGTCGTTGGCCCACTCGGTCGCCCCGAAACCCTGTATCGCGTCCACCCCCGCGGCCGAGCCGCACTGGGCATCAAGTTCTGACCGCGGCGCCCACCCGCTTAGTTGACATAACACAAACAAGCGGCTGATACGTCCGATCCGCATCTGGCTCCGCGGCGTCATAGCGCTCGGCCACCTGTTTTCTGGCGACCACGAAAAGCACGGACCTTTACGCGGTTGCCACAGAAGCGCATGAAGCACCAGCGGCGCGTTGCATTGATCGACGTGTCCACAAATGCAAAACCACAGCCTGGATTTGCGCACAGCTTCAGCCGCTTGCGTTGCGGAGACCGCAAGAAGAGCGCGACCGAAAGCGCAATTTCAAAACTGAACACGTCAGCAGCGGCAGCGTCCGTCGCAAAGTTCAGCTGAGGCCGTGCGCTCTGAGAGTCCACCAGCCGCAGGCTGCCAGTTGGAGCGGATAGCGCGATTTGCAGCGCCTGCATATCCACCTCAGGCACCTCGCGCCGGCGTGTGAGCGCTTCGGTTGCGCCGCGTACATGCTCTCGCAGGCGGTGGACCTCGGGCAGACAACCCGGCACATCGACCGCCGGCAATCCATGCTCCAGTAACCACGCGGCAAACTCCGGCTCGCTGCCGATCAACTCGATGGGCGCGCCTTCGTACCAGTGGAGCGTGTTTACGAACTCCACGAACAACGGCTGCCCCGCGGCATTCGGCGCCGCGTCAAGCGTAACCAGCTGCATCCTATTGACAGGTTACTGGAACCCCGCTAGGCTGCACAAGACATTCGTAACCGATCACAGCCGAAGCGCTGACCATCCAGCCCTGGGTCGCCAACAGCCGTTCCTGGGCTGGCTATACGCCGTGACCAGCGTGCGAGGTGGTTCGGACCTGATCGGGATTCCTGGCAGGCGCAGCACGGTGGACAGCAGCCGACGCCCTGCGCGCCATCGAGCGGAGGAAGCAATGACCCAATGACCACGGGCTTCCCCTACCATCCAGGAATGCCGGTCTCCGTTAGCCTAACGAGCGTTCAGCCCCGCCGGTTGGCCGCGGTGCGGCGCGAGGTTGCAGTCGGTGCGGTCGGCTCCGCGTGGGGGCCTGCGCTGGACAAGGTCTGGGAGTTCATTCGCAGCCAGCCGGGGCTGTGGACTGACGGCCACAACATCTTCGTCTACCACAACCCGAAGCAGCCGGGCGCACCGATCGTGTGCGACTTTGGCGTCGAGGTCACGCGCACGTTTGAAACCGCGGGCGAGGTGTACGCGACTGAAACGCCACGAGGCGAGGCGGCGGTCGCCGTCCACCGGGGAGCGTACAACCGGTTGAACGAGGCGTATTCCGCGATCGAACAATTTATGGTGGAGAACCGAAGGGAGTCCGCCGGAATTGTGTGGGAGATGTATGGAGATCCGACGCCGGATCCGTCGAACACCGAAACGACGGTCGTGCATCTCCTGAAGTAGGGTTCTGAGCCTGGTTGAGAGTAGCGTTGCGCTGGGCGACGTAAACCTTCACGCCACGACCTGGTACCGCTCACTTGCAAGCGCGGCGCCTTCCACCAGGCTTTGCAATTTGGCCCATGCAATGCTGGGCGCCACGTGCCGTGGTCCCACGGACGTTCCGAAGCCACAGTCAGTTCCAGCAATCACACGCTCCGGTCCAACGATGTCCGCAAAGCGCCCAATACGCTGCGCGACAAGCTCCGGATGCTCGATGTAATTCGTGCATGTGTCGATCACTCCGGGAATGAGCACCAGGTCATCCGGCAGTGTTTTGCTCTGAAAGACCGTCCATTCGTGCTCGTGCCGCGGATTGGCGGCCTCGAACGAGAGCGCACCGACATTCGCCTCCAGGGCAATGTCGACGATCTCCTGCAGCGGAATATCGTGATTGTGCGGGCCCTCATAGTTACCCCAGCACAGGTGGAGTCGAGTGCGCGCACGTGGAAGACCATCGAGTGCCCGGTTGAGCACCTCGACGTGCATTCGCGCGAGCCGCTTGAATTCGTCGTCGCTCAGATGTGAAAACCGCATTGTTCGCGACATCGCCAGGTCCGGGCAATCGACTTGCAGGATGTAGCCAGCCTGCACGATCGCACGGTATTCGTCAGACATCGCACTCGCCAGTGCTTCGAGATAGGCGCGGTCCGATGAATAGTAGGTCGTCGGCATGAACGTCTCGATCACACCTGGCGAAGCTGCAGACATGAATGCCTCGCTCTGTCCCGTCTGCTCAAGCGCCGATGTGAACGTAGCGATATCCCGTCGCACCTGTGACGGATCTTTCAATTCCACGGGTCCGTCGCACGTGGGGAACTGGACTCGCGGTGAAGGCCCACGCACCCAGTCCGGGAACTCGCCGGTGCCCAGGCTTGGATTGGATGCAAGGCTGCGCGGTGCGCCCGAGAACGGTCAATGAGATCGGCCGGCCGTGGGAGCCTACCGGCGTGTGTTGTGAGAATGCGCGATGCGGCCACCGCTGTATTATGCCGACCACCCGATACGACCAGATATAGGAGATCTGATATGGGCACGAGGCGCCTCATCCGTACCCGCCGAGACGTATTGGGCATGCTGTTCTCCGGTGCGGGTGTGGCCTTATTGGCCGCGTGCACCACGCCAGTCCCATCTAGCCCGAATACGCCAGCGGCGCCGACCAGTCCGCCCGCACCAACTGCCGTCGCGTCCGCGCCGAACGCCGCGGCTCCCGTGAGTACCATTGGTGTGGTGGTGCCGGCGCCGCCGCCAGCAGCCCAGGCGAAGCCGGGTGGCGTCCTCCGCATGGGCATTGTTGGCGACTTGCCGTCACTCGACGGCAACGACTTCGGCGCAGCCTTCGACGTGACCTATCCCATCTTCAACAACCTCGGCCAGGAGGATGAAAAGCTGAACCTCAGCCCTGAGCTGGCCGAGAGTTTCGAGCTCAGCAGTGACTTCCGTTCGCTCAAAGTGAACCTCCGCAAAGGAGTCCAGTTCCACAGCGGACGGGAACTCACCAGCGACGACGTGAAGTGGCAGATCGACCGCTCCAACGATCCCAAAGTCTCGGCTGGTGTGCTGCGCGCGTTCCGCATCCTGCTGACGTCCGTCGAAGTGCCAGACAAGTACACGATCATTATCAAGAGCGACCAGCCCTGGCCGGCCATCGCGGATTACATTCACGTTCTCAACATTCTGGACCAGCAGACAATGGCACAGCCGGATGGCAAGCTAAACCCGGTCGGTACAGGTCCGTTCAAGTTCCAGGAGTACGTGCAGGGCGACCACCTCACGTTGGTCAAGAGTCCGAACTATTGGAAAAAGGGCTTGCCATATCTCGATGGCATCCGTTTCCAGATCTTCAAGGATCCACAGAGCATGCTGGTTGCGCTGGAGGCGGGCCAGCTGGATGCTGTCGATACGCCGCCGATCCGCGATACGGCGCGCTACGAGAAAGATCCGAATTGGCAGGTGGTCTTCAATAACATTGCCGGCGACTCATACGTGATCACGTTCAACACGACGCAACCGCCGACAAATAACAAGCTCCTCCGCCAGGCGATGAGCTACGCGCTCGATCGGCAGCGCATCGCTGACACGGTCCTCCAGAACGTTGGCGCACCGAAGAACATCCCGTACTATCCGAGTTCGCCAGCCTACGATCAGTCTGCCGACCAGCACTACGCGTTCGACCTCGACAAAGCAAAATCCCTGTTGGCGAATGCTGGATTGTCAGGCGTCGAGATGGACTTCAATATCAACTCCACCAGTGACGCCACGGAGTGGTCCAGCATCTCTCAGATCTATCAGGCCGATCTTGGCAGCATCGGCATGAAGATCAACATCCGTCCGTTCGACAATCCCACGCTGGCGCAGATGCTGTCGGCCGTGAATTACAGCGGCATCGCTTCGGGTACGTCCACGGTCGGGCATTTGCACGCCGGTGTGCTCTCCGCGAGTCCAACATTCGGCTACACGAGCAACCGTGCCGGCTTCAAACCGGACGACTTCAAAGACATCGACTATGCGATCTTGACGGAAGTCGACCCCGCCAAACAGCAGCAAGCCTACGCGACCTGGCGCAACTACTTCCTGGATCAGCAGTGGGCAATGGTCGTCACGTCAAAACGCCCGCGCGTGGCCACTTCTAACAAAGTGCATGGCATCGCCTACACGCGAGCCGAGAAGCTGTACTACGACGAGACTTGGTTAGGCTGACGCAGCCGCCCACCGACTAGCGCCTGCGCCGGGCCGCTTTCGCGCGCCTCTCCCCTCACCTTAACTGTACACCCTCCAGGTCCTCTTGCCGCAAGCCCCAGGGCATGTCGCATAGTTCGCTGCTGAAGCGCTGCACCTGAAACTGGACGTCGGCGAAATGCGCGAAAACCGGAGGTGTGAAACAGCAACATGGCACTCGCAGAGGCTCGTCCTGTCTCCCTCGCTCTTCCGGACGGTGCTGCCCGGCATTCGTTCGCCCGAATCACCGAGTTCGTGCCCATCCCCAATCTGATCAAAGTCCAGCTTGATTCCTTCGAGTGGTTCGTGCGCGAGGGGCTCAAAGAGCTGTTTGCCGAAATCTCCCCGATCCAGGACTTCACCAGTCGCAACATGGATCTCGAGCTGGCGGTACCCGGCCCGGATCCCAGCGAGCCGGGGTACTCGTTCGGCCAGCCCAAGATGAGCGAGGACGACTGCCGCGAGCACGACCTCACGTTTGCCGCGCCGCTGAAGGTGCGCATGCGGCTGAAGATCAAGTCGGGCGAAAACGCTGGCGAGATC